>DBXX01000040.1:884-25626 GCA_002309675.1 Lachnospiraceae bacterium UBA1201 | reverse complement strand
TGTGCGCATACATCGGCGTCGGAGTGTCCCAACAGCCCCAGACGGTGCGGGATCTCTACCCCGCAGAGTATCAATTTACGGTCGGGTACCAATTTGTGTACGTCATACCCCATACCTATTCTCATAAAAACCTCCTTCAAAAATTGCAGGCGTGCATCGGAAATGCACGCCCGCAACGCGTATTATGTGTTTTGGCTTACGCCTCGTCTTTTGCTCTTTCAGCGATCTCTCTCTGCTGAACATCGATCGGAGCCTGCTCGTAACGAGCGAACTCGTAGGAGAAATCACCGATACCACCGGTCATGGAACGCAGATCCGTCGAATATCCGTAGAGTTCGGACATCGGAACTTCCGCGTTGATGATCTGCTTACCGCCTGCGATATGATCCATACCCAGGACACGGCCGCGTCTGCGGTTCAGGTCGCCCATGACATCACCTGCAAAACGGTTCGGAACCGTAACGCTGAGGGTGCTGATCGGCTCGAGGAGAACCGGAGAAGCATCCAGAACGCCGGCACGGAATGCCAGTGTAGCAGCAGTCTTAAATGCCATTTCGGAAGAGTCTACCGGATGGTACTTACCATCGATCAATGTAGCCTTCACACCGACTACCGGATAACCGGCCAGAGGACCTCTCTGAACGGATTCCTGAATACCCTTTTCAACCGCAGGGAAGAAGTTCTTCGGAACTGCACCGCCGACAACGCGCTCGGAAAACTCATAAGGCTTATCCAGATCGCCGGAGGGCTCGAATTCCATAACTACAACACCGTACTGGCCGTGGCCGCCGGACTGCTTCTTATGGGTACCGGTAACGGTCGTTTTCTTGCGGATGGTCTCGCGGTAAGCTACCTTCGGCTTCGTGAGCTCGATGGATACCTTATAACGGTCGAGGAGCTTGCTGGCAACAACTTCGAGCTGCTGGTCGCCCAGTCCGTAGAGGAGCATCTGGCGGTTCTCGGCGTCATTGACATGACGCAGGGTCAGATCCTCATCCATGAGTTTTGCGAGAGCACCTGCGATCTTATCTTCATCGCCCTTATTGGTAGCCTTATATGCTTTATATGTGTAAGGAACGGAGATCGGAACGTTCTTGTATACTACGCTTGCGCCCTTTTCAGCGAGAGTATCGCCGGTCGACAGGCTGTTCATCTTCGCCAGAGCACCGATGTCACCTGCAACGAGACGATCTACTTCGGTAACTTCCTTACCGCGCATCACGTAGATCTTCGAGATCTTCTCTTCGGTCTCTTTATTTACATTATAAAGAGTCGTGTCGCCGGTCAGCGTACCGGTCATGACCTTTATCAGGGAATACTTTCCGATGAAAGGATCCACCATGGTCTTGAAGACCTTAACACTGGGGTGCTTCGTGGAGTCGTAGTTGATCTCCATGAGGCCGTTAGTCGCGAGATTCGTCATCTGCGCGGTCAGCTTATCCGGTGACGGGAAATACTTCTGGATCGCGAGCAGCAGCATCTTCATACCCTGCGCGTTCACGCCGCTTCCCATGAGTACGGGAACGACATTACCGCTCACAACGTTCTCCTTCAGTGCCTGCGATACTTCTTCGTAAGTGAACTCTTCACCGGAGAAATAACGGTCCATGAACTCTTCGCTGGTCTCGGCAACTGCCTCCATCAAAGACTCACGCGCTGTGGTCAAATGCTCCTGCAGATAGTCGGGAATGTCACATTCCTCATATTCGCTGCCGTTTGTAAAACGACGGCCCTTCATCTTTACGACGTTTACAAAGCCGACGAACTTCTCGTTCTCACGCATCGGGATGTGGAACGGAGCGACTTTACGTCCGAACTTCTCAGTCAGGGCAATGCTGACCTGACGGAAGCTGGCTTTATCATCATCCATAGCCGTTACGAAGAACATTCTCGGAAGCTGGTACTTCTCGCAGTAGTCCCATGCCTTCTCCGTACCGACCTGGACACCGGATTTCGCATTGACAACGATAATGGCTGCATCTGCAGCGGAAAGTGCCTCTTCTACCTCACCGGCAAAATCAAAATATCCGGGTGTATCCAGGAAATTGATCTTGGTATCTTCATATTCGATCGGGATCAGGGAGGTTCCGATGGAGAACAGTCTCTTCTGCTCCTCCTTATCGAAATCGCTGATCGTGGAGCCGTCCTCCACGCGACCCTGACGCTTTACAACGCCGGTAACGTAAGCCATCGCTTCCATCATCGTCGTCTTACCGACCCCGCCATGGCCTAATACAACCACATTTCGGATCTGACTCGTCTCGTACTGTTTCATGTTGTTTACCTCCGTGTTTTGTTTTTCGAAACCTGTTCACCTTTACGTTCCCGAACGCGTTTCGCTCTCGTTTCGGGTCAATTCAAACATCTGGTATCATTTTACTAAAACAAGCGGAAATTGTCAAGAAAAATATAAAAGAAGAAGGGGCTTACTCACCCCTTCTCCTTCTGTTTTTTCCGTTCGTACCACGTAAGCGGAACGGTTATCAAAAGCATGTACGGCACCAGGATCAGGGTGCACGGTATGATGTACAAAAACGGGAACGGCAGCCAGCTGTGGAAGAGGTCCAGGAGCGCATTGCCCTCCGTCTCCACCGTGAAGAAATAGTTGGCGCCTTCGTGCAGGCCGGTCCAGCGTAAGATCATGCTCAATACGAACGCGGCAAATGCGATCAGCAACGACGTAAGCACCGCCTTCGGCAGGTCCTTAAGCGTCGGCTTAAACAGGCCGAAGGTCACGATGGCCCAGCCTTCGATCACGACCATGAAGTGCGTTCCGTAGTAGCCCAGCATGCGCGGCAGGAGCAGCGAGTAGCCGTCGAAGCCGGTGCCCGGCATGAAGATCGCCATCATGGCGCCCAGCGGTCCCAGGAAGAAGCAGAAGCACATCATGGAACGGTTCTTCAGCAAAACCGCGACCGGGATCAGGATCATGTTGACGTTGCACAGCTGGAACGGCAGCTCACCCCACCAGTTGAAGCCGCCCATGCCCGCGTTCAGGCGGTCCCACTCGTCATCGATCGACAGGAAGTATTTATATACGATAAAGCCGACTAACGTCACGACGCACGTGGAGATCAGGACGGTCTTCTTCGCCTTCTCACTCTTCCCTTTCAGCAGGACACTCGCGATCACGAGCAGGGCAATGAACGTAGCAAATGTGCCGATGAAAACGCCGTTTACAGGGGTGATGACCATGGATGTAAGCGTCAGCATAGATTCTTTCCTTTCCCTTTGGGGGCCTGTCCGGTCTCATTTCACGGACCGGACGAAAAAACAATAAAAGGCCGCGCACGGACTCATGCCCGTGCGGCAGCCTTCGTAACTCTTTATTCTTCTGTCTGCGCCGCGATCACCTGCTGCATATCATACAGGCCGGGCCCTTTATCAAACAGATATTTCGCCGCGGATACCGCGCCTTTAGCGAAGATCGCCTTCGAGTAAGCAGTATGGCGGAATTCTATAACTTCATCCAGTCCGGCGAAGATGACCTCATGATCACCTACGATGTTGCCGCCGCGAACTGCGCTGATGCCCAGTTCCTTCTTATCGCGCTTCTGGCGCACCTGCGAACGGTCGAACACATACTCCAGCGAGTGGTCCAAAGCATCGTTGATGCTGTCGGCCAATGCAATTGCGGTGCCGCTGGGCGCATCCAGTTTCTGGTTGTGGTGACGCTCTACGATCTCGATGTCGAAACCGCTGCCATTCAGTACTACGGCCGCCTTCTTCAGCATCTGCAACAGCAGGTTGATACCCAGGGACATGTTCGCCGAGCGAAGGATTGCTACGCTCTTCGATGCCTCATTTACACGCTCGATCTGCTCGGGCGAAAGTCCGGTGGTGCACAAAACGACCGGAACCTTATGCGTCAGGGCATAATCCAGAAGTGCATCGACCGCTTTAGCTGCGGCAAAATCGATGATCACATCGGCTTCCACGTTGCACTGGTCGATCGACGTGAACATCGGATAAGGATTGTTTACGCCGGTGAACGGGTCAATGCCGGCTACGACCTGCATATTCGGCTCGTCCTTCGAGATGATGCCGTCCAAAACACGGCCCATCTTTCCGTTACATCCATGTAAGATCACACGTACCATCAATCGATCACTCCCATCTTAACGAGTTCCTTACGCAGAACTTCGAGGTGCTCTGGCTCCATGTCCGTGAGCGGGCGGCGGCAGTGGCCGCTGTTATATCCGAGCAGACGCATCGCATCCTTTACCGGGATCGGGTTCACTTCGGAGAACAATGCCAGAATGAGCGGAATCGCGTCGATCTGCATCTTCGTAGCCTTTGCGGTGTCGCCGTCAAAGTACGCCTGGCACATATCGTGCGTGTACTGCGGCATAACGTTCGACAAAACGGAGATAACACCCTTTCCGCCGAGTGCCAGAAGCGGAACGATCTGGTCATCATTGCCCGAGTAAACATCGAGGCAACCGTCTGCCATGCTGATCAGAGTCGCGATCTGCTTGAAATCGCCGCTGGCTTCCTTCACTGCAACGATATTATCAACTTCCTTTGCAAGCTTAACGATGGTCGCGGGAGTGATGTTCACGCCCGTACGTCCGGGGATATTATACAGGATGATCGGCACGTTTACGCTGTGTGCGATCGCTGCGAAGTGCTCATACAAGCCCTTCTGTGTCGCTTTATTGTAGTAAGGGGAAACGAGCAGCAACGCGTCTGCGCCTGCCTTCTCTGCTTCCTGGGACAGGTAGATCGCTGTCTCAGTGCAGTTGGAACCGGTTCCGGCGATGACCGGAATACGGTGGTTGACCTGCTTTACCGCAAAGCGGATGCAGTCGAGATGCTCTTCATGTGTGAGGGTCGATGCCTCTCCTGTGGTACCGCAGACGATGATCGCGTCCGTGTGGTTAGCGATCTGGTCCTCGATGATCTGGGCGAATACCTCGTAGTTAACGCTGAGATCCTCGTTGAATGGTGTAACGATAGCTACACCGGCTCCTGTGAAAATTGACATGTTGTACCTCCTTTTACGATACGTTCACGGGCTTGCCTTGCAAGTCCGGGTGAAAGGAAGGTTCGTTGCTAAAAAAACAGGAGCTGACCGATCGGTCAGCTCCTTCTATGTGTCTACGGGAATAAAACTATTCTATGATCACACATAATTAAGCAGCGCCCCATCCGTCTTTGGATGACAGTCATAAAGCTGTTCGCCCTATGCCCAGGACTGTGACTCGCGGTGTCCTCACATCCTTCGGCGCGTTTGCCTTTTACGGATCCTCGTCTGCGCCGCCGCATCCGATCCGCTACTCTTCATTCGCGCAACCTCTACTTTAATTGGTTCAACGTCTCGCAGTGGACTGCTTCAACGTTAGATGTATTATAGTGCGATGTCCTGCGATTGTCAACCCCCAACTTTCAGAAATGTGACAGGGGGGACGGTTCTTTTTGACACATTATCAGACTATTTCGGCCTCTGTCGGAGGAATTCCGGGGTGCGGCGTTCACTCGCGGACAGTTCACTGCGCGGTGAAAAACCTTACCACAGTTCGAATACGGACCTGAGGGGGCCCGCTTCGACAGAGGCCGTTTTCCTGATGAAAACGACCTCAGCTCGCGCGAAAAGCGATCACGGAAATCGCTTTTCTCCCCTCGTCCGTCTTCTCACCTGTGGTGTTTTTCATCCGCTCGATCTCATGCCGCTCGTGAACGCCGCACCCCGAAACCCACGACAGAGGCCCGCCCGGGATAATGAAACATGTCAAAAAGAACCGTCGCTGGGTCCCGGGAACATTGCAACAGAATAAAAGATGGGATATCACACCGGAAGGGTGCAGTCAAGGCCGAGCCGCCTTCGGCGGTGCTGCGCAGCCTTGACAGGCCTCCTTCCGGTGTGATACGCGGTGATCAAGACCGTTGTAAGCCGGCTACCGCCGTCTACAACGGCCATAGGGCAAGGAAAGGGCGGGATGTTCTCTCTCTATGGTTCCTCAGTTCCGCTCAGGGCGTAATTCCAGGCTGAGCCCACGACAATTCTCGCCTTATGACTTCTCGTCTCCCTACAGGGCGTAATCTCAGGCCGACACCACGACTATTCTCGCCCTATGAATTCTCGAACCCCCTCAAGGCGTAATTTCATGGCCGACATCATGCCCATTCTCGCCCTATAGTTCATCGACGACCTGCAGAGCGTAAACACAACCACAAGATTCTAAAAAAATTCGCCCTACCAAACCCCGACACTTTATAGAACGTAAATAAGTTTGAATTTCGTATCCATCATCCCCCGTTGGCCGATGTAAGCGGCGCAAGCCGCCTTACATTGACCTTGATCACCACATATCACGGCGCGGGGAGGCGGTCAAGGCTGCAAAGCACCGCCGCAGGCGGCCAGGCCTTGACAGTTCCCCCACGCCGTGATACCCCCAATCAAAAATGTGTCAAACAGAACCGTCTCCCTTGTCACATTCCTCTACCCAAAATGAAGCTTTCCTCTCCTGCTGTCCCTCAATGTGACAAAGAGAACCGTCCCCTTTGTCACATTCACTGTGTAGAGGAAGGCCGGGGGGCGTCGTTTACGCGCAATGCGATCATGACCGAGCATGTGATCGAGCGGATGAAAAACACCGTGAGGGAGAAGGCGGATGATGGGCAAAATCGGTCTCCGAGGCCGATTTTGAGCGAGCTGAGGTCGTTTCCATCGGGAAACGGCCGAAGTCGAAGCGGTACCATCTGATCCGACTTCGACTCTCACGGTATAGTTTTTCACCGCGCAGTGAACTGTCTCGGGAGTGATCGCATTGTGAGTGAAAAATCCCCCGGCCGTTCGCACAAAAAATGTGCCAAGGGGGACCGTCCCCTTTGGCACATTCTATATCAACCTTTTTTGAAGCCTGCGCGTTTACGCATGATCGGATCCAGGATCTTCTTGCGGATACGCAGAGACTTCGGCGTAACTTCCAGATACTCATCGGTGTCGATGAACTCGAGGCACTGCTCCAGACTCATGACCTTCGGTGTGATCAGACGCAGAGCCTCATCGGCAGCGGAGGAACGGGTGTTGGTCAGCTGCTTCTTCTTGCAGACATTGACCTCGACGTCCTCAGGCTTGCCGTTCTGGCCAATGACCATGCCGGCGTAGACCTTCTCGCCAGCGCCGATGAAGAGCGTACCACGCTCCTGGGCATTGAACAAGCCGTAGGTAACTGCCTCACCGGTCTCGAACGCGATGAGGGAACCCTGCTTACGGTAGCTGATGTCGCCGGCCCACAGATCATATCCGTCGAATACGGTGTTCAGGATACCATTACCCTTCGTGTCGGTCATGAACTCGCCGCGGTAGCCGATCAGACCACGCGCGGGAATGCGGAACTCGAGACGGGTGTAGCCGCCGGTCGTCGCGGTGGACATACCCTGCAGTTCGCCCTTACGGGAGCTGAGCTTCTGGATAACGTTTCCGGAGAATTCATCCGGAACGTCGACATAGGCCAGTTCCATGGGTTCGAGCAGGCGGTTGCGTTCATCCGTGCGGGTCAGGACCTGCGCCTTACTTACGGCAAATTCGTAACCCTCACGACGCATATTTTCGATCAAGACGGACAGATGGAGCTCACCACGGCCGGATACCTTGAAGGTGTCGGTGGAATCGGTCTCCTCCACGCGAAGCGAAACATCGGTGTTCAGCTCGCGGAACAGACGCTCGCGCAGGTGACGGGAAGTGACGAACTTACCCTCCTGTCCGGCGAACGGGCTGTCATTGACCACGAAATCCATGGACAATGTCGGCTCGGAGATCTTCTGGAACGGAATGGGCTCCATGCCCTCTTCCGCGCAGAGCGTGTCGCCGATGTGGATCTCCGTGATACCGGAGATGGCCACGATGGCGCCGAACTTCGCTTCATTTACTTCTACTTTATTCAGGCCGTCAAATTCATACAGACGGCTGATCTTTACACGCTGCTTTTTCGACAGATCGTGCGCATTGACCAGGAACATATCCTGATTTACGCGGAGCGTACCGTCCTCGATCTTACCGATGCCGATACGGCCAACATATTCGTTATAATCAATGGTGCTGATCAGGATGCGGCCGGGTGCCTCCGGATCGCCTTCGGGCGCCGGGATGTGCTCGACGATGGTCTCCAGCAGCGGAATCATGTTCTCCTTCGGGTCGTCTAAGTTGCGCACGGCGTAGCCGCCCTTTGCAGAAGCGTAGATGAACGGGCAGTCGAGCTGCTTATCGTTCGCTTCCAGTTCGAGCAGAAGCTCGAGGACCTCGTCGATGACCTCTGCAGGACGCGCCTCGGGGCGGTCGATCTTATTGATGCAGACGATCAGGGACAGATCCAGTTCCAGCGCCTTACGAAGCACGAACTTCGTCTGGGGCATCGCACCCTCAAACGCATCAACGACCAGGATAACCCCGTCGACCATCTTCAGGACACGCTCTACCTCGCCGCCGAAATCGGCATGACCGGGCGTGTCAACGATGTTGATCTTTGTATTCTTATAGTATACCGCAGTATTTTTGGACAAAATGGTGATGCCACGCTCACGCTCGATATCGTTTGAGTCCATGACACGTTCTGCTACTTCCTGGTTTTCGCGGAATACGCCGCTTTGCTTCAGCAGGCCGTCTACCAGTGTGGTCTTACCATGGTCTACGTGGGCAATGATCGCAACATTTCTTACATCTTCTCTTTTCGACTGCATATGCTTCCTCTTCTTCTGATAGTGTACAAATCTTCTTCGCTACGGGTCGCGTTTCCTAAGAGACGCAATCCCAATGTATTTTATCACGTATTTTTTCGAATGCAAGTACTTTTTTTTCAGACCGGCGCGTCGGCGTAGCCTTCGCCGATCTTTTCGTACCGGATCTTTCCGTTCACGGCGTTCGTGATCGCCTTCAAAACCGCGTCCGCGCGATCCTTCGGAAGGCCGACGCAAACCTTGACATCGGACTCGTACCGGATGTCCGTCGGGGTCAATTCTTCCCGCGCCAGCAGGTACTGTACCTTACCGAGTTCGGTGTACTCGAGCGCCAGTTCCATGTAGTCGACACTCACCTTCTTCACCGGAACGGCGTCCGCCACAGCATTGGCCGAAGCCTGCGAGTAGGCGCGCACCAGACCGCCGGTCCCCAGGAGCACGCCGCCGAAATACCGCGTAACGATGACGCAGACATTCGTCAACTTCCGACCCGCGAGCACGTCCAGCATGGGCCGGCCGGCCGTTCCGCCGGGCTCGCCGTCGTCGGAAAAACGCATCAACGCCCCGTCCTCTCCCAGGATATAGGCATAGCAGTTATGCCGCGCATCCCAGTATTTCTTCTTATGTGCTTCGATCCGCGCCAGCACTTCCTCTTCCGACTCCGCCGGAAAAACAAACGCCAGAAACCGGGATTTCTTCTCTTCGTATTCGCCGAAGCCTTCCTTCGAAACGGTTATATAGTCCATTCGTCTGACACAACTGCTCCTTTCTTTGAGTCTCGATCAGGCCGAAGCCCACATCATTATATTATAGAATTGCGGAAAATGTAAAGAGGAAGGCTTCTTGATTCACATTCATATAAGTAGTATAATATGTTATTGAGGGTAGTATGTCCTCAAATACTGATTACTATCGATCATAACCATGCAAGAAAAGGCAAGGACCACTATATGAATTTTAACAAACGAAATCTGGACCGTGCCATACGGCGGATGACGAACCCGCCCGGCCGGATCTATCATAAATGTCTGCTCTGGATCGTGCGGATCACGGTTTTCGGCGGCATCGCCGCCGCCCTGATCCTGGGCGCCTTCGGTGCCGGGACCATCCGTTCCCTGCTCGACCGTTCACCCGACATCAGCACTATCGACGACACTCCGCTCGGCGAACACACCAACATCTACGACTCCTCGGGTCATATCATTCAGACCCTGGTGACGGCAGGCGCGAATCGTGAGTCCGTCTCGATCGACCAGATCCCCGAATATCTCAAGCAGGCATTTATCTGCATCGAGGATGAACGTTTCCTCGAGCACGACGGTATCGACCTGAAAGGCATTCTGCGCGCGGGCTTCATCGGCATTACCTCCGGAAACTTCTCCGAAGGTGCCAGCACCATCACCCAGCAGTGGATCAAAAACCGCTTCTTTGAAGGCGGCCGCGAGAAGGGACTCGGCGCGCAGATCGAACGAAAGGTCATGGAACAGGCCATGGCGCTCGCCGTCGAGAACACACATTCGAAAAACATCATTTTGGAAAACTACCTCAACACCATCAACCTGGGCAATAATACCCTGGGCGTGCAGGCGGCTTCGAAGCGCTACTTCAACAAGCCCGTTTCCGAACTGACATTGTCCGAGTGTGCCGTGATCGCCGCGATCACGCAGAACCCGTCGCGTTTCAACCCGATCCGCTTCCCGGAATACAACCGTGAGCGCCGCGACACCGTACTGGCGAAGATGAAAAATGCCGGCGTCATCACTTCCGAAGAATATGACGAAGCGATCAACGACAACGTGTACGCCCGCATCCTCACGGATAACCCGAGCGCGCCGCAGCAATCGACATACTCCTATTTCACGGATGCACTGATCCAGGTAGTGCTCAGCGATCTGCAAAATAAGCTCGGTTACACGAACCAGCAGGCATGGAACCTGCTCTACTCCGGCGGACTCAAGATCGAATCCACGTTGGATTCGGACATCCAGAAGATCATGGATGACACGATCAATAACGAGTCCCTGTATCCCTACACTTACTACAGTCTGAATTATCGGGCCAATGTCACCAGCGAGGACGGCAGTGTCCGCATGATCAACGAAGACATTATCAACTCGTACGCATTGACCTTAGGCGTACTCAGTAACGGCCGCTACTACTCGAGCATCCGTTCCATCGAAGATACGCTCGAAAAATACAACCGCTCACACGGCATCACTTCGGAGAATTGCGAAGTCATCGTCTACAACACAACGCTGGAGCCGCAGGTTTCCATGGTCATCATCGAACAGTCGACCGGCCATGTCGTTGCGATCAGTGGCGGCCGCGGCGAGAAGCCCGGAAGCCTGACTCTGAACCGCGCGACCGACACGACGCGCCAGCCCGGTTCCTGCTTTAAGGTCCTTTCGACCTTCGTGCCGTTCCTGGACACCATGGGCGGAACGCTTGGCACCCCGATCTACGCCGGACCGTATTCCTATCAAGGGCACGATATCCACGACTGGTGGGGCGACGAATGCCTCGGTTATGTCAATGTCCGTGACTGTATCGCCTACTCTATGAACCTGGGCACCATGCATTTCCTGATGGATCAGGTAGGCATCAATGTTGCTTACGATTATCTGCAAAAGCTCGGTATCACAACACTCGTTGACTCCCGCCGCCAGGCAGACGGAACCGTCCTGACCGACCGTGTTCCTTCCCTTTGTCTGGGTGGTATCGTAGACGGTGTTACCAACCTCGAACTTACGAATGCCTATGCGACCATCGCTAACCAGGGCACGTACACCGAGCCGGTTTATTACACACGCATCACCGACCGCAACGGTAAGGTCATTTTGGAAAATGAGCCCAACCGCCGTAAGGTTTTAAGGTCCACGACGGCGACGCTTCTGACCTACGCCATGGAGAGCACCATGCAGCTTCCGGAGGCTTCGAAGTACCTGGACATCAATCCCAACATCATCCCAACCGGCGGTGACTGTCTCTTCGACGGTATGCGTCTGGCTGGAAAATCCGGTTCCACCACCGATAAAAATGACCTCTGGTTCGTCGGATATTCACCGTATTACACTTGCGGCGTCTGGTCCGGTTACGATGTCGGTCAGGCGGAAGAAGCCGGCGGTATCTACCACAAACTGATCTGGCGTGAAGTCATGAGTAAGAT
This sequence comes from Lachnospiraceae bacterium UBA1201, assembly GCA_002309675.1. Taxonomy (GTDB): domain Bacteria; phylum Bacillota; class Clostridia; order Lachnospirales; family Lachnospiraceae; genus UBA1201. The sequence continues at coordinate 13,781 of DBXX01000040.1, read as the reverse complement.
TCACTCCACCCTTCCCGATAAGGAATGGGGACCGGAGAGCTCGGATATCGTCACCGCGAAGATCTGCTCGAAGAGCGGTAAGCTCGCGATCAACGGAGTGTGCGACCACCCGGACTCCAACGCGGATGTTTATACCGAATACTTCACTCGAAGCACGGTTCCGCACGAGTATTGTGACTGCCATAAGACGATCTCGATCTGTAAGGAGTCCCATAAACCTGCAGGCGATGACTGTCCGAAGTACCTCTGTGAAGACCATGTCTACATGATCCTCGACGATAAGATCACCGAAATGGGCGTTGAAAGCGATGATATGAAGTATGCTCTGCCTGCCGAATATAAGAATGTCGTCTGTGATATTCACAAGCCCAAGCCCACAACTGCGGCAGCTACGGAAGAAGATACAAAAGAGAACGAAACAGACTAAAACCGTTCACCGGGAGAATGATATGAGAGATTTGATCAAGCCTCGTCATCTGGAGCCGGGTGACCTGGTGGCGACGGTCAGTCCGTGTTGGGGGCTGGCAGGGGATCCGAAAGTTCGCTGGAAATATGATCTGGGAGTGTCGCGGCTGCAGGAACTCGGTCTGCGCGTTGTTGCAGCGCCGAATTCCATGAAGGGGGCGGACTACCTGGCTGAGCATCCTGAAGCTCGCGCACAGGACATCCTGTGGGCGTTTGAAAACCGCGAAGTCCGTGCCATCATCGCCAATATCGGCGGCAACGACAGCATCAAGCTTCTTCCCTACATTGACCCGAAGGTGATCGAGGAGAATCCGAAGATTTTCGTCGGGTATTCCGACGTTATGAACCTGCACCTGCTGTGCTACCATTGCGGTCTCTCCTCGTTTTACGGGGACAATCTCCTAACGACGATCGCGGATGCGGCCGGCTGGCACACATACAGTAAAGCCAGTTTTATAAAAACACTGATGGAGCCCTCCCCGATCGGTCCGATCGAGCCCTCGGCGGACTGGACCTATGAGCCTTCGGATCACTTCGATCCCGAAAAGAAGCGGTCTTACTATCCCAACGACGGCTACCGGTTCATTCAGGGCTGCGGCCACGTCACGGGGCGGTTGATTGGCGGACACACCGGAATCATGGACCTGGCCGGAACCCCGATCGAGTTTGCGCCCGAAGATCTCGACGGGGCCATCCTCTTTGTGGAAGACATTCCGGAGTTTTTTGATGAAGCGATGATCCGGACCTTCTTCGGCTATCTGGGGCAAACGGGTATCCTGAACAGAATCCACGGCATCCTGATTGGTAAGGTCAATGAAGCCTCACCCTTCGATGACCGCGCACGGATCATCCGGGAGATCGTTTCGGGAACGTATTCCTGCACGATACCGATCGTTTACGGGCTGAATTTCGGACATTCCTCTCCCACCTGTCTACTGCCCTACGGGGCCCTGACACAGATCGATTGCGACGCAAAGACGATCTCCGTTCTGGAAAGCGGAGTCCTGTAAAAACTGATAAAGGGCGTGTGAAAAACGAGATCTCGTTTTTCACACGCCCTATTTATTTCAATTCATGCAGAGAACGTCTTAAGCGCTCCGAGGCTGTGGACCCGGACCACGCGGTTGCTGTCGGTCTCGGCTCGTTCTTTCAAGAGGTCGACATAGGGACGAACCAGTTCCGTTTCTTTCATTCCGCCATCACCTCACATTTCTTTTTGAACGTTCCCGCGCCCCACCGCACGGTCAATCTCTGTCTGCGGCGTGGGCGCATGGAACGCCATTGTATCACCCTGAGCCGCCCGTGTCAACCGTTTGGTTGACTTTTCAGGCAATGTATGTTATACATGCATCATACTTAAATGCAGGAGGAAAACGATGAAACACATTATCACAGTGCAACACACGCAATCCATGCATCACACGAACGGGATGGTAGGATCCTGGACCGACTGGGATCTGACAGAACTCGGCAGGAACCAGGCCGACCGCATCGCCCTAAAATTGAAGGAGGAATTGGCCGGAAAAGCGGTCGTCCTATACTCCTCGGACCTGAAACGGGCCCAGCAGACGGCGGAGCCGATCGCGAACCACCTGGGTGTCACGCCGATCCTTCGGCAGGAATTACGTGAACGAAACCTTGGACGCTGCTGCGGACAATCCGTGCAGTGGCTGCGCGAAAACCTGGAATGTCCGGAAAAGACGGTCGATGACCGACTGTTCTCAGATGGAGAAAGCCGGCGCGACGCCTGGAACCGTCTCCTGCCCTTTTACGAAGAAGTGATGGCAAGCGATGCCGAAACCATTATCATCGTCTCCCATGGAGACCTACTGAGCCTCTGGAACGCCATGTATCTGGGACTCCCCGTAGAATCCTTCTACGAAGTGGACATCCACGGCCCGGCCGGCGGCGTATCCCACATGATCGTCGGAGATGACGGAAAGCACCGCATCCGCCACATCAACGATATGTCCTACCTGTCCTGATAAACGCAAAACCAAATCAAAATACATAACCGAGGAGATGTCGCACGACACCCCCTCGCGGGGATCGTAACGTAAAGCCTCAGGGCACAACAAAAAAGGAGATGCCATCGGGCACCTCCTTTGATTTATTTAGTGCTTAAGGAAGGTAGGAATGCGAATTCCCGTGCTTCCGTTTTCGTCCTTACCGGGCTTCTTCTGGGTGAATGCCGGCGGCGTGTAGGTCTGCGGCTCGGCAGGCTGTGCCGGAGCGGGCTGCGCCGGAGTCACCGGAGTCTCATTTACCGGAACCGATGCAGTATCCGTTACCGGCTTTTCGAAAGACTGAGGCTGATAGTTGAACGTACGGTTCATCTGCGGCTTAACTGCGCTCTTGAAAGAAGAACCGACAGAATTATTTAAATTCAGGGAACGATCCTCAACGCCGGTAGCGATAACGGTGATCGATACGGTATCCGGTGCGGAGGTCTCGAAGGTGGTACCAAAGATGATGTTGGCATCCTCTCCTGCCATCTCCTGAACGTTGCTGACTGCTTCGTAGATCTCGGGAAGGGAAACTTCACCGGAGATGTTAACGAGAACGTGGGAAGCGCCCTCGATGGTGGTCTCAAGAAGCGGGCTGGATACAGCGAGGCGCATAGCCTCGATCGCCTTATCGTCGCCCTTTGCGGTACCGATACCGATGTGAGCGATACCCTTATCCTTCATGACGGTCTGAACGTCAGCGAAGTCGAGGTTGATGAGACCCGGGCTGTTGATCAGGTCTGTGATACCCTGAACACCCTGCTGCAGGACTTCATCGGCACGCTTGAATGCGTCCAGAACGGAAGTTCTGCGATCTACGATCTCAAGGAGACGGTCGTTCGGGATAACGATAAGAGTATCCACTGCCTCCTTCAGATTTGCGATACCTGCGAGCGCGTTCTGCATACGAACACGACCCTCGAATGCGAAAGGCTTGGTTACAACGCCAACGGTAAGGATACCGGCCTCTTTCGCAAGACGGGCAATAACAGGCGCAGCACCGGTACCGGTTCCTCCGCCCATACCACAGGTAATGAATACCATATCAGCGCCGGTCATAAGACCGCGCAACTCCTCGATGTTCTCCTCTGCTGCCTTCTCTCCAACTTCCGGCTTAGCTCCGGCACCGAGGCCCTTCGTCAGTTTCTCACCAATCTGAAGATAGGTAGGAGCCTTGCACATCTGCAAAGCCTGACGATCTGTATTTACTCCGATGAATTCAACACCGGCGATATTTTCATCGATCATACGGTTAACGGCGTTATTTCCTGCACCGCCGACACCGATAACTATAATTCTGGCTGCTCCCTCAGTTTCATTAATCTTAATCTCTAACAAGGTGATTTCCTCCTTATGTTGTCTTGTGCTGCATCGGGAAAACAAGTATTACATCCCGTCACTTTCCATCGATGCCCCATCCCGATTTCACGCGACACACTTAATACTATATTTTATTTTCCTGAAATAATCAACCACAAATTCAAAAAAAATCAAAGAAATTTTAATTTTCCCCATCCTCAGGCTCGTATTCGTCCTTTTTGAAAATGATATCGGCGTCGGGGTTGTCGTTATCATATGTCCGCAGGATCAAAGAACCGGCCTGTCCTTCCACTTTCGGATAAACCTCAGCCAGACGGCGGATCTTTCCGGTAATGCTCTTCGGCGTCCCGAGGTACACTCGCACCCGGTCCATATTCAGTATGATCTCTCCGCTCAAAGTGAAGCGGATCAAAGACACCGGCAGGTTCTTCTTTTGGATCTCCCCGGCGAGGGAAACAATGGTCCGAAAGATCTCGGGGTCTTCCACGGGCAATGGTTCATCCTTCACGAAGTAGCCGAAATCCAGCCCCTCCACATGCGGGATGATATTACCCTCGGAAGGATCTTCCGGGGCCGCAGGCGGTTCATTCGAGATCTCCGCAACATAACCTTTCGAGTCCAGATAGAGATAATCTCCCATGTAACTCATATAAGCGATGATGCTTTTTTCATAGACCACGATGGAAACTTCGCGCATCGAAACATCATCCACTTCATACGATTCAACAAAGGGAATGGATACTACCTGTTCTTTTTTAAACCATTTGCGGAACAGCCGCACAACATAACGGCGATCGTTCTCGGTCGGAAAGATATAATTAAAAATCTCTTCATCCGTGTAACGTTCGTTTCCGTCAACTCGATATGCGGTGATCTTGATCGACCAAAGGCCGATGCACGCTAAGCCCAATATCAATAATAAAGCAATCGGAATCACGATTCTTCTGGTCTTCTTACCCATCTTCTCTCCTGAAAACCTTAAAATGTCAAGGGCGTGCACCTTTGTATCCTATCATAACACGAAGTCCGTGTTTTTTCAATTGCTTTTTGAAAACCGCACGATATTCTTTTATCGAAAAATAAAGGAGCGGGAGCCGCCGATTTTACGGTAGCTCTCGCCCTATATCACTCTTCGGAATCCTCTTCCGATCGATTTTCCGCTGCCCGAAGTTCGCGGTCGATCTGCCTTACGCGTATCTTTCGGGAAATATTGAGCAGGATGCCTATCTCTGCCATGGAGGCCATCAATGCGCTTCCACCGTTACTGATAAACGGAAGGATAACGCCGGTGTTCGGCATCATATTCGTTGTTACTGCGATGTTCATCAGGATCTGGAACGAAAAATGCAGGAAGATACCGACGGCTAAAAGGAAACCGTGGAAGTCCGGCGCGTTCCGGATGATGAAAAGAATACGCCACAGAAGGAGAACGAAAACGAACAGCACCAGCATGGCGCCGAACAGACCAAGCTCCTCGCAGACGATGCAGAATACCATGTCGTTCTGCGCCTCGGGAAGGAGTCCCAGTTTCTGCACGCTCGATCCCAGGCCGCGGCCGAATAAGCCGCCGGAACCGATGGTATAAAGGCCTTGGAGGATCTGGTAGCCTTTTCCCGCTGGGTCACTGTCGGGATCCAGCCACATTTTGATACGCGTCACCTGGTAGTCTTTCATGAGAGGGAAGGAACCGGTCTCACGGATACGCAGGATAACGATTAGGATCAGAAGGACCATGGCGATCGCCATGACTGCAAAAATCTTCTTTTTATCACTTACGATGAAGAACATACCGAAGATGATCAGGAATACGATGATCGCGGTACTTAAGTTCTCCGATACGATCAGGATCAGGAACGGGCTCATAAGCAGGAAGCCGCCGATGAAAAACAGGTTGTTGCCGGAGAAACGTCCCAGCATCCCATATTCGATCGCCTCATCCTTGACACGCAGTTTCGGTTTGCCTTCACGCACGCGTTTTTTATTCTCTTCTTTTACGACACGCGCACGCTTTTGATTCCTTTGCTTGCGCATCATTACGCCGTACTTTGAATTCAGGAACGCAGCCAGCATGACGATGATACCCGGCTTTGCGATCTCCGAAGGCTGGACGTAGAACGGTCCCAGGTTCAGCCAGCGCTGCGAAGCATTGGCCGTGGTACCGCTGACCAGCAGGGCTATAAACAAGCCCAGCAAAAGGAGGTAGATTCCAACAAAGATCACTTTTCCGTAGAGATGGTAGTTGACCATGGAAATGATGAACATACCGACGACACAAAGGATCAGCGTCTTAAACTGTTTGATCGTGGAATACCACTCGCTTCTGCCCAACTGGATATCCGAGTACGAGGTCGTCGAATAGACCATCATGATACCGAACAGGCACAGGCAGATCACCAGAAAGATCAGACTGTAGTCATAATAACCCTGGGTCAAAAACCGCCGTATTCGGTTACGGAAACGTATGAAAATGTTTTCATTTGCCTTACGCGGCTGTTTTTCACTCATGCTCTCAACTCCTTGCTTAGTTCGTCATTTCGGACTTTAAGCTTCTTTCTCTGCCTTCTCGAGGGCGCGCGCGTACTCCTTAAACAGGCGGCCACGCTGTTCGAAATTATCGAACATGTCCCAGCTCGCGCAGGCCGGCGACAGAAGGACGTTCTCGCCGGGCAATGCCATCTCGTGCGCGATCTTCACCGCTTCTTCCAGCGAATCGACGAAGCGGTACGCTGTGAAACCGCAGGCGTCGCATGCCTTCGCGATCTTCTCTTTCGTTGCTCCCATCAATAGCAGGAACTTGATATGTCCGGGAAATGTCCGGATCCACTCTTCGTATTCGGACTGTTTGTCATATCCGCCGCCGATCAGGACGGTCGGGGAAGGCATAGCCAGAACGGCGCGGATCGCGGCGTCCGGGTTCGTACCCTTTGAATCGTTATAATACTTAACTCCATTGACCGTGCAGGTATATTCGATGCGGTGCTCGACTGCATGGAAATTGCGGATGGTCTCACGGATGGTGTCCAGCGAAACGCCGACCGCCATGGTCATGGCAATAGCCGCCATCACATTTTCATGGTTGTGCGTACCGATCAGGTTCATCTCGTTTGTCTTGCAGACCGGTGTCTCAACGCCGTCTTTCTTATAGATGATCTGGTCGCCGCGCAGGAACACACCCTCTTCGAGTTCGCCCTGGCTGTAGAAATATACTACCTTCGTCTTCACTTTCTTACCGAACTCGCGAAGCACAGGATCGTTGTAATTGAGGACGCAGACATCGTCCTCGCACTGGAAACGTGTGATCTTCTCTTTCATCTCGATGTAACATTCCATCGTCTTATGACGGTTGAGATGATCGGGTGTGATATTCAGGATCGCGGAAACATTCGGGCGGAAGGACGTCGCGGTCTCGAGTTGGAAGGTGGAGATCTCCGCTACGGTCACCGAACGCTCCGTCGTAAACGGCGCACGCTGCGCGTACGGGATACCGATGTTTCCCACGGTAAATGCCTGGTCATAAACGCCGCGGCCGCTCTTCACGTCCGCATCCATAATGGCGCCGACGAGCGAGGTGGTCGTGGTCTTTCCGTTGGTTCCGGTGATGGCGAGAATGTCGCCCTTGCTATAGCAGTACGCCAGCTCGATCTCACCGATGATCGGGATATTCAGTTCGCGGACCGGGATCAGGAACGGCACCGTCAGGTCGATACCCGGGCTCATAACGCATGCGGTCACGCCCTCATCGATCAGAATATCGCGGGTCATCTCGCCGAGGCAGATCTTCAGGTTCGTCGTGTCATATTGACCGTTATCCGCACACTTCGTACGGATCGTTTCCGGATCCAGACGATCGTTCGAATCGTAGAGAAGCACGCGCTCTCCGGTCTGTAATAAAAGTCTTGCTGCGGACAGGCCGCTGATGCCGGTACCGGCAACCATATAAGTCTTCATAGTTATTTTCCTATCTGTTGACCTTCGCTTTAAACGAAGCGGCAACGATTTATTATTTCGGCGAATGCGGCGGCTGGCCGTTTTCGCTTAGTATCACAGGATGGGCAGCAGGCAAATGCATGCCAGAATGAGGGTCACCACGGAGAATACCGTGACGATGCGTACCTCCGACCAGCCACCCTTTTCGTAGTGGTGGTGGATCGGCGCCATACGGAAGAAACGCTTGCCTCCGGTGTGGCGGAAATACTGCACCTGGATGATCGTGCTGACCAGCTCGATCACGTAGATAAACGCGACGATGAGGATGTAGAGCGGCATGTGCATCAGGATGGCGTACATGGCCACGAAGCCTCCGATCGCGAGGGAACCGGTATCACCCATGAAGAGTTTCGCCGGATAAGCATTAAACAAAAGAAAACCGACCAGGGCGCCGATAAATGCGCCGCCGACGATGCCGAGACCCTCACCGAAGATAAAGGACGCAGCGAGGAAAAATCCCATGATGATGATGGTCACCATGCTGCAGAGGCCGTCCAGACCGTCGGTCATGTTCGCTCCGTTCTCGGTGCCGAGCATCGTGAAGAAGAAAAACGGAATGAACAGGTACGATATATTGATCTTATAATCTGCCAGGATCGGCAGCTTCAGATAGCCCCAATCGGACAATGGATCGCGCAGGCACAGGCAGACCAGCAGGATCGCTGCGACTACGAACTGACCCAGAAGTTTCTGCTTCGGAGAAAGGCCGTCCGAGGAGTGACGTTTGATCTTAAGATAGTCATCCAGGCCGCCGACGAAGGCATTGCCCACGAGAGCGAAAAGCACCGGCAGATGACGGACGCGCAGGAACGGCAGGCAAGCGATCACGGTCGCTGCGATAAATGCGATGCCGCCCATGGTCGGAGTTCCCTGTTTCTTCAGGTGCTCCTGCGGACCCAGCGCACGGATCTGCTGGCCGAACTTCAGCTTATGCAGGATGGGGATCAGAATGCGGCAAAAGATCGCGCTGACAACCAGCGCCAGCATCATCGCCACTATGGTTTGTTTTAGTTCTGACATGGGAGTCCTTTCCGGTTAATGAAAAATCTCTCAGAATTAACTCGGAAAACCTTCGGTTTTCCTCGAGTAGAGAAGTTTATTTTTCTGTGGCTGCGTTCCGCAGCCTCGAAAAGCCAAACTTCTCGTATTGCAGGTCAGAATACTCTGCCCTGCAATTTATTCATCCCGTTCATCATCGATGATGACGGGCGGATCCGGCTGTGCAGGCTGCAGGTCGGGCTGTGCGGGCTGCGGCCCCGGCTGCTCTGCCGGCTGACCCGGGATCACGGGCTCGCCGTCCGGACGGATCAGTTGCTCGCCATTTTCGTCTACAGTGATAAATCCATCTGAATCATAGCCGTCCACGGGCGGATCCGGATCCTCTCCCGATTCGTTCGGATGCAGGTAATCGATACCCTCTTCCTTCGAATGGAGGTTCAGATACGGGATGACTTCCATCCAGATACGTTTGGACAGAAGCTGTGCCCACTTACTGGAATTTTGCTCTTCCAGGTGAGGCTGGTCGATCACGACATATAAGAACAGATCCGGCTCCGAGACCGGAATAAAACTCGCCAGAGAGATAACGTAATTGTTTTCGGCGTAATTGCCCTTCTGTGCAGTACCGGTCTTACCGCCGATCTCATAACCGGCGATCTTAACGTAACTTGCGGTACCTTCTTCTACGACTTCGTACATCGCTTCGCGCAGGAAGTCGCTGGTCTTCTTACTGAGGACCTGCGTCACCGGCGTGGAATACGGACGTGCCACTACCTGACCATCTGCGGAGCGTTCCTCGGTCACGACATGCGGAACATAATAATATCCGCCGTTGATGGTCGTGCAGAGCGCTGCCGCCATCTGCATCATGGTGGTGTTAAAGCCCTGACCGAATGAGGATGTCGCCAATTCCAGAGGATTCAGCTGATCTGCGGTAAAGTTCAGATTTTCCGCGGAAACTTCTCCCGGAAGATCAACACCGGTCTTAGAACCGATATTGAACCGGCAACGGTAATCGAAGAAATTATCACGGCCGACCAGACCAGAAACGTACATCAGGTAATCGTTACAGGAGTTCGCCAAGGCTCCTGTCAGATCCAGCTCGCCGCAACCCTCGCGGTTGTGACAGCGAACCTTCGTTCCACTGAAATCGGTAAAGCCGTCACAGACGAACAATGTGTTTTCATTGACCTTTCCGAGTTCGTAGCCCATAGCCACGGTCAGAGGCTTAAAAGCGGAACCCGGCTCATACGTATTCGACAGGCAGTAATTTCGGTAAACATAGTTCAGGATACCCGAGGTCTGCAGGGTCTTCTGCTCTTCCGCAGTAGCGCCCAGCAGTTTCTTCTGCATGCTCTTATCTTCTTTCAGAATCTTCTGCCACATTTCATCCAGCTGCTCCTGTGTGTAGTAGCTGGCCATGTCATCGTGCTTATTCGGATTGTAAACACGGTCATCCGCCATCGCAACGATGGTTCCGTTCTGCGGATTCATGCATACGATCGCGATATTCTCCGCGCCGATCTCATCCGCAAACTGCTTTATATGTTTCTCGATGATGGACTGAATATGAATGTCGATGCCGGTTACGAGGGTGTTTCCCTGCTGCGGTTCGACATTTGTCGCATCACGGTTCAGGTCCTCCGTCATGTAGGTCTTGCGGACACCATCGGTACCGGAGAGGCTGGAATCATACGAACGTTCCAGGCCCATAGAACTCTCCGGGAAATACGGCGAGTAAAAGCCCAGGATCTTGCAGGCCAATGTTTCATACGGGTAAACACGTTCGTATTCGGTCTCGAAGCGAATGCCGACGATACGCAGGACGGACATGTAGCCCACGCCCTTTGCCGTCAATTCATCCACGCTCCACTTCTTAGCGATCTGTGCATAGTCGATGGTCTTCACTTCCCGTGTAGCGCCGGTGATCAGATCGCCGAGACGTGTAAGGATATTACCTTTTGCTTTTTTGATCGCTGCGCGCTGCTCTTCCACGTCTGCCTGAATGCCCGTGATCTGCTCATCAGACACCTTAAACAGCGTTTTAAGCGCTTCTATCTTATCTGCACGTTTCGTCGAACGAAGCTGCTCTGCCAGGCCCTGGACCTTTCGCATGACCTCTCCGTCGATAACGGTGCGGTTTTCATTTTCAAATTCGGGATATCGCCAGTACCAGCGGCGGTTATAGATCGCCTTCTTCTCATCGGACAGCTCGCCGACTAAGTGTTCCTTCTCCTCGCAGACCTTTTCGATCTCGGCCAATCTTTCGTCTAAGGTCTCGGCATCGAAACCGAGCACGTTCTTATAAACCATAAGGGCGGCGATCCGGTAATACTCCTGCTCCATGATCGCCTTCGGCTCGATAACGAGTACGTATTCTGCATTTGAAGTCGCCAAAACATCCCCATTCCGATCGAGGATCTTCCCTCTCGGAGCCGGGATAGTTGTGGTCTGATATCCATAGTTGTTATTTACGTTTTTGATATATTCGTCGTTCTTCCAGACAGCCAGATAAACCAATCGTACAAACAACAATAGGAAAGCTACGATGAACACTGCGGTTACAAGAAGTAGCTTTCCTTCCATGTATTCTTTAACATATGGAGGACGTGGCGCCCGTGTGGGCCTTTCCTCCTGGTTGTTGGGTTCCTTTGTTGCCATGATTCCCCCTTGGACATTCCGGATTAAGGGTTAGTATTATCGGCATTCATTTCAAAGTATTCAGATTTCTCCGCCGTATAGTAGATCAGCTGATCCTTTCCGGGATAGGTCATACCGAGATCATTGACCGCCTGATCATAGATCGCGGCGTAGTCGATCCCGACATTGATCTTATTTTCCATTTCGTCGTTGCGCATGCGCATAGAGGAAAGTTCACTTTCCAGTGCAGCTGCCTTCGCGATCTTCGCATCCAGGCCGGTGTGAAGCTGCAAATGCATAACAGCCACTGCGATACAAATTGTAACACAAATCGCCGCAACAATCAACTCTTTCAGATTCATGGACTCCAGACGGTTGCGATTCTTCTGGAGGGCTTTCCGATTCGGGGCCGGTGCCGGACGGCGTTGAGGCCGACGGGCAGGCTCTTGTTCCGGCTCGCGCTCGGGCTCCGGATAGATCTGCGGAGCCACTTCGAGCTGACGTGCCGCACCGCCTTCATAGCGGTATTCATAATAGGGCTTGTATGTGTAATCCGCGCGGCCGGTAGTAGGGGTACCGGTTGCAGATCTCAAATTTTCATTCGCCATGGTAAAACCTCCTTAACTGAGATTTATTTTTCCCACCCCGTAAGTTTCGCCGCTTTCTGCGGCTTCTGATCTTCGTCGGACCGTTCAAACACACGGAGCTTCGCGCTCTTCGAACGGCTGTTTTCTTCCATCTCCTCGTCGGATGGCAGGATGGGTTTCTTTGTGATAACGATCCCTTTCGATATTCTTCCGCACACGCACACCGGAAAATGCGGCGGGCATATGCAAGGGCGTTCGTTCGTGCGAAACGCCGATTTAACGATACGATCTTCCAGTGAATGGAAGGTGATAATACTGAGTCTTCCCTGCGGCCTAAGGTGACGGATCATGGCGTCGATGGAGTTCTCCAAGACTTCCAATTCGCGGTTACAGGCGATACGTAATGCCTGAAAGGTCCGTTTTCCGGGATGTCCGCCGGTCTGCTGGGATTTTGCCGGTATCGAGCTTCGCAGGATCGCAAGCAGATCGCCTGCGGTCGTAAGCGGTCTCTCCGCCCTCGTCTTACAGATGTTGCGGGCAATGTTTCCGGCGAACCGTTCCTCGCCATAATCCCACAGGATTTTTTTGATTTGCTCTTCGGGCCATGTATTGACGATCTCGGCCGCTGTCAGTTCCTGCCGCACGTCCATGCGCATATCCAGCGGTGCTTTCTCGTCCCGATAGGTAAATCCGCGTGCCGCATCATCCAGTTGGTAGGAAGAAACTCCCAGATCCAACATGATGCCGTCGACGAGGTCGGCATTCTGTTCGCGGAGTATGGTCTCGATATTCTCGTAATTGCTTCGAACGATCGTTACGATGTCCTGAAATTCCGAAAGTCTGTCACTCGCCGCTGCGATCGCGTCCGCGTCCTGATCGATGCCGATCAGCCG
>DBXX01000040.1:0-732 GCA_002309675.1 Lachnospiraceae bacterium UBA1201 | reverse complement strand
CTTTGCGGCGATCGCCGATATATCCAGGTTTGCATTGTACTCGTCGTAGCGCTGCTTATCCCAAACTTCAATTCTCTCGCCGACGCCGACCAGCATGACTTCCTTCGTCAGGTGTGCATGCTCACGCAGGTTCTGCGGTATCAGCATACGCCCCTGCTTATCGATCTCGCCCGGCTTTCTCGAACCCATCAGGTAACGCATCAGGATACGGTGATCCTGGTCCAGCAGGTTCGTGTTCTGGCTCATCCTCTCGGACAATGCATCCAGGTCTTCTTTGCAATATATGTACAGACAGGGATCAAGGCCCTTCACGATATAGTACTCGTCGCTGCCTTCATCTCTGTGACGGATGGGAACGATCACTCGTCCCTTNNGAGTCCAGCGAGTGTACATACTCACCGGAGAAATTGCCCTTGCTCATGACCTTGATCACCTCCTTGCTTCCAAATTCGAGTCGTGTTTCGGCAAATCTGCCACTTTTTGACACTGATCCACCCCTAACTTACTACTCACTTACCATTTTAGAGTAGTTTCCTTGAAAATGCAAGGGCTTTTTTTACTTTTTTTCAAAATTTCTTGCATTCAGGGCTTTTCCTCTCTTCCAAATCGGTGGTAGCAGGTGGTGATCCTTTCCCTTTCGGACGACAAAAACCGGCAGGCGGCGGGTCCTTTCAGACCCGGCCGCCTGCCGGTCAACATATTCTAAAGTTTTCTATACTCTCTACTTCAAAT
>DBXX01000105.1 GCA_002309675.1 Lachnospiraceae bacterium UBA1201 | reverse complement strand
ACAAAGACAGGTCATGATTATGCAGCAGTTCTTAAGAAAAAAATAGACGTTATGGAGTATTAATACAGTTATGGCTGATGAACAATCATGCGGTGCGATCGTGTATACATATGAAAAAGGGTGTCAGGAAATATGTGATAATCCGGGGGACGGGAATTTATAAGGAATTCTGCGGATTTCCGATGTCAAAGAACAGTCTGCTCATAAATATGTTGCGATTCATATAGACAGACCGTTTGCCTTCTCGAACGGCAGTGAAGCGTTGATTTATCGAAATAGAACCTGATAGAATGATATGTACCCTCCTTACCGGACGACCGGTAAGGAGGGAGTTTTTATGTTACCGGACAGGGGGCATTTGAAACTTGAAATACGCTTACGAGGAAACAGTATGCAAACTGCAGTCGATTATGCTATAATGACGGTAGCTAGACGAAGATGAAGTGATACAGAACTATAATTATGCGAAGAGTCCGAAGGTGCTGTGCAGGTCGGATCTGGAACAGAGGCCATATATGCTGGTGAAACGGTATCTCGGCGGGGAGATGACGCTGATCGAGAGCGCGGAAGGCTTGAAGCCGGATACGGGCGCCGATAAGATCAAAGATCACAGTCATGTGGTGTATCTTATGGTTGGGACGCCGAGAGCGTACGGCCTCAGCCTGGGCGGCAAGCCCGAAACGGTTAAATACGGGATGACCGACGTATACGCGCTTGAATTCGAGAAACAAGCAAAATAATGTGTATAGGAGGGACAGGGATGAAGAGATTGTTATACAAAAGACGTGTGATGGTAGTGGAAGACGAGTATATCAATCGCCAGATACTCGGGAATATATTGGCGAGTGAATATGAGGTCACTTACGCGGGAAATGGGCAGGAAGCCTGGGACATCCTGCAGAAAGAGGCGGAGGACATATCCCTCATTTTGCTGGACCTGCTGATGCCGGTCATGGATGGATTTGAATTGATCCGCCGACTTCGGGAGGATCCAATGCGGAAACGGATCCCGGTCATCGTCATGACATCCGAAAAGGAAGCAGAAGTGAAGAGTATCCGGCTCGGCGCCGCGGACTTTATCGCGAAGCCCTACGACATGCCGGAGGTCATTCTGGCGCGCTGCGAGAGGATCATCCGCATGTCCGAGGATGCATCCTTGATCGATTCAACTGAAAAAGACGCGATCACGGGGCTTTATACCCGCGACTATTTCTTCGAGTACATTCGCCAGATCGAAAACCATCGGATGGAGCCGACCGACGCGCTGGTGTTTAATATCGACCATTTCCATCTGGTCAATGAAATGTACGGCAGGAGCGCCGGCGACGAAGCTCTGCTTCGTGTCGCACAGACGCTTAAGGACGTGCTGGGGGACCATGCAGCGATCTACTGCAGGACTGAGGCCGACACCTTCTACGTTTATTGCGACCATATCGAAGATTATGCTCCGATCATAGCCGCATTGCAGGAACGCCTGGGGGACGGGCCCGACTCTTCGAAGATCCGGCTTCGGTCCGGCATTTACCAGAATGCGGATCCGGCGGCCGACGCCGAGGCGCGTTTCGACCGCGCGAAGATCGCCTGCGACCGTATTCGCGGCGATTATTCGACCCCGGTCGCCTATTACAGTAAAGAACTGCATCAAAAGTCGATCTACCACGAGCGGCTTATAAAAGACATCGACACGGCGATCGCCAATGAAGATTTCAAGATATTTTTCCAGCCGAAGTACGACATCACCGGTGACACACCGAAGCTTCGGAGCGCGGAAGCATTGATCCGCTGGCTGCATCCGGAGCTCGGGATGATCAGCCCCGGGGATTTTATCCCTCTGTTCGAGAGCAACGGACTGATCCAAAAGGTCGATAACTACGTTTGGAAGAAGGCGGCGACCCAGATCCGCGAGTGGAAGGATCGGTTCGGCTATGACGTAGCGGTTTCGGTCAATGTTTCGCGCGTGGATATCTTCGATCCGAAGCTTCTGGAGAAACTTCGGGGGATCCTAAGCGAGAACCGGCTGAACGAGGATGAGCTGATGCTCGAGATCACCGAGTCCGCCTACGCCGATAACGCGAACACGCTTACACAGGTGACAGAGGAACTGCGTGCAGCGGGCTTTAAGATCGAGATGGATGACTTCGGTTCAGGCTACTCATCGCTCAATATGATCACAACGATACCGATCGACGTGCTGAAACTGGACATGAAATTCGTACGAAACATGGAGAAGGATCCGAAGAGCCTTAAACTGGTGGAACTGATCATCGATATCGCGAAATTCCTCGATGTGCCTGTGGTCGCCGAAGGCGTGGAAACCGGCTCACAACTCGATACACTTAAGAAGATGGGATGCGAGATCATCCAGGGCTATTATTTCTCCAAACCCGTTCCGGCGGAGGAATTCGAGAAGTTTATCTTGCAAGAGATAGCACGGAAAGGAGAAGAGAAATGCTGACGATCGATAAACTGAATGCATACGGAGCGAATACAAAAGAAGGCCTCGCCAGATGCATGGGCAATGAAGCCTTATACCTTCGGCTGACCGCCACCGTGGTGAACCAGTCCGAGTTCGACCTCCTCGGCGAGCGGATCGAAAGCCGCGATCTGAAGGGTGCGTTCGAAGCGGCTCATGCCTTAAAAGGGGTGCTCGGAAATCTCTCCCTAACGCCGCTTTACGAGAAGGTATGCGAGATCACTGAACTCCTCCGAGGACAGGCAGATGTGGATTATCAGCCGCATTTGGACCAGATCGCCGCATTGCGCGCGGACCTGAAAGCATTGGCCGATTGACCGAAGCATCGGTCGTTATAACGATTGTAGAAGGAGATAGGAATTATGGTAAAACACGTGATCATCTGGACGTTGAAGGATGAGTATAGCGCAGAAGAGAAGCAGGCGATCAAGCAGGGCATCAAGGAGGGCTTAGAGGGTCTGGCAGGCCGCATCCCAGGCCTCTTGGATATCAAAGTCTGCATCGACGGCTTGGCGAGTTCCAACACCGATCTGATCCTCGATTCGACATTTGCCGATTCGGCATCCCTCGCGGGCTACGCTGTGCATCCCGACCATGTCGCAGTTGCGAACGGGAAGGTGCGGCCGTACACCGCACAGAGAAGTTGCTTCGACTACGAAGTTTGAGGGTTGACATTCATTGCCCCATAGGTTATAATCAGGTCGTACAAAACGTACAAATAATCAGGAAAGCGAGGTAACTATAATGTTTGCAGCAAAATTGCAGAGTGGAATTGAATATGGTATGGTGACCTCGGTTTGCGTCTTTTAGTTTGAAATAACCAGACAGAATAGATCTAAAGCCGTGGCTTGTTTTGCCGCGGCTTTCTTTATGCCCGTTCGGGCGCATATCCCATCGAGGTCTCCATACGTAAGAACAAAAACATTAGTTTAGAAATGGAGATCAAAGAATTGAAAACTGAAATTATCACAAAAGAAAACAAAGAAACAACTGAAATCGGGCGGATCTGCGAGGTGCAGAAGAACCGTTTTACGATCCGCCTTGGGGAGCGGGAGATCCCCGCGAAACT
>DBXX01000009.1:664-14703 GCA_002309675.1 Lachnospiraceae bacterium UBA1201 | reverse complement strand
GAAAAATAGATAGGCTGGAAAAGCCCGCTATAAAAAGCAACCAACTCTCCGAAGAAAACGGGGGTTGGTTGCTTTTTTGGTGGGGGTTATATGGGGCAGAGGCACTTGACGGGAGGCCTCGGCCACCAAAAGGGAGGGAAAGCAGGGTTTGGTTGCTTTTGGAGAGGTTGGGCTTTGCGATACTTCAATTCCGAGATTAATTCTGTACAAACGGCGGCGCATGTGGTAAAATCAAACTAGATTTTTGGACGGTACAGCCTGTGGTTGTACTTCGTTGGGATGGAGTGCGAAAAGCGCTGAGAAACTTCAGACGATAGATGTATAGCGAGGGATTTAGAATGAAGAAGTGTAAGCGTAAGTGGAAGAAACGCGTGATGCTCGGGGCGCTCGCCGCGGGCGGAGCGTATGCAGTCGTAAAGACGAGGAACACATACCATGGCATCATGAAAATGGTTGAGGAAACAGACGACGATGAGCGGAAGATCATGGAGAAATTCGCCAAGTCGTATCACTATATCGGAAGTGCAGAGGAGTTTACGGGGGCGACCGTGGGAGCGGTCTGCTGTTCGCTGCATCTGGAGATGCAGAACGCGCGGATCGAGAAGGATTGCGAGATCGAACTCGGTTGTCTGATGAGCTCCGTTGTGATCTTCGTTCCGGAGAAGGTGCATGTTGTTGTCGACGTGAAGATGAGATCCGGCGTGACCCGCTGGACTATGGAGAACGGACTTGCGCCGGGAACCGATGGTCCTACGTTGTATATTCATGGCACGGCACGCATGAGTTCTGTTCTGGTGCAGACACTTCCGTCTACGAAAGAGTCGGAGGAAAGCGCGCCTGCAGATAAGACCGTTGCATCGGACACGCCTTCCGAAGAGAGACCTGCGTCAGAAGAAACTAAGGACTTCGCGGAAGATCTTCCCAGTGGCGGTCCGATCGTGGATGACGAGTCGGCGGAGGAATTTGACTCGGACAATGAAACCGTCCGGGTGATCCACATCGCAGATCTGGACGAGGTCGTTCCGATTGCGGAGGCAGCTGAGCCGAAAATGCCGGAAACTTCAGTAGAAACGGACGAGGCCGCGGGAGCGGATGATACGGAGGCTTCTGAGGATACTGCAGAGCCGGAAGAAGCAGAGATTGCCGAGGAGGAAATTCCAGAAGCTGAAGAAGCAGAGATCGCCAAGATAGAGGAATTCTCCGAAACGCAGGCTGCAGAGCCGGAAGTTGAGAGCACACAGACTGAGAAAACCGCCGAGGCAGAGTCAGCAGAACCGGAAGAGGAGCTCGCCGAGGAAGAACTGATCGAGGCAGAGCCTGCGGAAGATTTCGCAGAGCTGGAAGCGCCGATAGAGAGTGTGCGGAAAGCAGTCGAAGAGATTTTTGCCGAGGGTAAGCCTGAGAGAGAACCGGTAGAGGAGTCGAAAGACGAAGCCACCGCCGCTCCGCTTGAGGAAGACCTCGACGAGGACGATGATTTCGCCGGCGATGACCGCCGCAAGCGGATGTCACAGGATCAGATCGACGCCATCCTCGATAAACTTGCTGAGGAATATGAGGAGCGCGGCGGAGAGGAATAAACATGCTGGAAGTAAACAACATATCCAAAATGATGGACATTTTCCCGGTCATCAATAACGTGTCTTTCACGGTCGACGATGGGGAGATGATCTCGATATGCGGGGATCCGTACGGCGGAGACCTCGTTTTGCAAGCCATACCGGGGCTGTTGCAGGTAAAGCGCGGCTATGTGAAACTGGGCGATGCGATCATCGCCGGCCACGGGATGACGAAGAAAAGCGAGGACTATGTGGGGCGTTTTTCCTATATCAGCACCACAGGAACGCTTTTGTGGGAGAAAAGCTTCGATTACAACCTGAAATTCAGGCAGAAGTGGTTCGAGGGCTATAATTCGGAACGCGCGATCGACGCACTCGAAGCATTGGCCCCGGAATTCAACCGCAGGAAGCGAGCGTCCTCGATGGGTGAGCAGGAACTTGCAGTCGCGGCCTTCGCCCTGGGCATCGGGATGGAGGCGAAATACTTCCTGGTGGACAATATCTGGAACGATATTCAGGATGGAACGCTCGTTGAGAAGTGTCTGGCGATGCTCGCAGAGCGTAAGCAACAAGGATGTTCGATCCTCGCGGTCATGGATGAGGCATTTTTATGCGGACCGGGTCGCGAGCACTTCAAGCGCATCCTGTATATGAAGATGGGAGCGCTGATCACGGACGCGACGCCGCAGACGAGCGTGGATAAACCGTTGGAACTTTTGATCGAAGAATGGAAGAGGGTGGCGAAATGATGCGATTTTTGGATTTATTCCGTCTGGAAATGCGAAGCCTCCGGCTTCCGATGATCGTGTGGATCGTGGCCATGACGGCGGTCTGGTTCCTGGTTCCGACTTACATGATATGGGCGATCGTTTGTTATGTATTTGCCCTAGGCGGTTTAGCCATGAAGTGGTGGCAGTGCCGCAGGGATTACCTGAATAAGAATTATGCGGTTCTGTACAGCCTGCCGGTAAACCGACAGCAGTTTCTGGCAGCCCGTTGCGTGGCCGGCGCGGCGTCGGGGTGGATCATCTACACCGCGTCGATGATCGTGATGCACGTATCTGACCGTTTCGACCTAAAATGGCTGGAGCGCGGACCAATGGAGGAACTGGCCGCATATGACGAACCGAGCAACTATCTGATGCAGTTCTGCACGAACCGCAGCGGCATGTTCTCCGTGGATATCGAACTCATTTTCCGCGTGGTCCTGGCCATGGCGTTCTTTTCGATGTGCATTGAGTTGTTCCACATCGCGAAGCAAAATTATCCGGTCGTATTTTTGATCTATGTTGTAACGAACCTGATCGTGCGTTTTATGTGCATCCATCACGTGGAAGGCACACAGGTCGTGATGTTTTTGGTGCAGCCCCTGGCTATGCCGATCACCCTGCTGTACTATGTGGTAATGGCTACGATCGGAATGCGCTGTTTGAGGAATTATTATACCGGATTTGAGGGAAAGCCGGAGGCGATCATATCTACCGCCGGCGACACGTCCTTCTGATCCGGACCCCGGGTTTGGGTTAAGCCCGAAAGAAAAAGATCGACAGATCGTGCAAGGAGTGGCATATGGCAGAGAAAGATGTGCGGCCGCAGGACGCCGGGAAATACGAGGTCCCGGGAGCGGTCACTTCGATCATAGAGAGGCTGGAGACGGCGGGCTATGAAGCCTACGCTGTCGGCGGCTGCGTGCGCGATATGCTGCTTTTTCGGGAGCCCAATGACTGGGATATCACGACGTCTGCGAAACCGGAGCAGGTGAAGGAGATCTTCCGCAGGACAGTGGACACGGGGATCGAACACGGAACCGTAACGGTCGTTATGGACCATGCGAATTACGAGGTGACGACGTACCGGGTGGACGGGGTCTATCTGGACGGACGGCACCCGAGCGGGGTTACATTTACCGCGAGTCTGGCAGAAGACTTAAAACGAAGGGATTTTACGATCAATGCGATGGCGTTCCACCCGAAGCGCGGATTGATCGATCTGTATAATGGACGCGAGGATCTTAAGCAGGGAGTGATCCGCTGCGTGGGCAATGCACGCGAGCGCTTCAGTGAGGATGCGCTGCGCATCCTGCGGGCGTTTCGTTTTGCTGCCCAGCTGGGCTTTTCGATCGACGGGGAGACCCTCGCGGCGGCGCGGGAATTGGCCGCAAACCTGGAACTCATCAGTAAGGAAAGGATCGCGGCAGAGCTGGTGAAACTGCTTACGTCCGATCATCCGGAGGAGTTCATGCGCATGTACGAGGCAGGGGTGACGAAGTATTTCCTGCCGGAGTTCACGGCCTGCATGGAGACGGAGCAGAACACACCGTACCACTCGTTTAATGTGGGCGAGCATACGATGCGCGTGGTGTGCGGAGTGCGCGCGGACCGTGTGCTTCGGCTGGCAGCACTGCTGCACGACATCGCGAAGCCGAAGACGAAGACGGTCGATGAGAACGGGCGGGCGCATTTTTACGGACATGCGAAACTCGGCGCGAAGATGGCGGGGGAGATCCTCCGCGACTTGAAATTTGATAACGATACCATACGGCGCGTGACGCATCTGATCGAATATCATGACGATCGGAGGATCTACGGCGCGGATGATGAGACCGCCGGGACGGAAAATGAGCGCGGACGCAAAAAGATCCGCAGGGTCATGAACCGGATCGGAAGCGAAGATTTCCTCCTTCTGTTGGAGATCATGCGTGCGGACGCAAAAGGGAAACTTGAGAAGCCGAACGAAGGGACCGAACTGGCCCTGAGGGGATTGGATGAGGCAGAGCGATACTATGGTGAGATCCTGGCCACCGGCGAATGTTTTTCGCTGAAAGACCTGAAGATCACCGGACGGGATCTGATCGCGATGGGCTATACACCCGGACCGCAACTGGGAGAGACGTTAAATGCATTGCTACAGGAAGTCGTGGAGGATCCTGCCCTCAACACCAGGGAGGAGTTGCTTAAGCGTGCCGCCGAGCTGCAAAAAAACTGATGGTTAAGCACATCTTTTTGTACCGATAGAGTGGCTCGCCACAATATCTTGTAGTTTCTTCAAAAAATGTATTTACAAATGAAATATGCCGTGGTATGCTTTTCCTAAAGGGGAAAAGCATGGCCTCACGGCATATTTTTCTTGGCTCGAAAACAAAATAATCAGGAGGTTACTATGAAACTTATCTATCAAGTCGAAGACAAACCGAAGACACCGCAATTGATCGTGTTTGCTTTGCAGCAGCTGCTCGCCATCATGACGGCGACGTTGGCGGTTCCCGTGATCATCAACGAAAATGTTCCCGCTGCGAAGATGAGCCCTGCGGCCGCCTTGTTTGGCGCCGGCGTCGGAACTCTGATCTACTTGTTCTTTACGAAACGTAAAAGCCCTGTATTTCTCGGCTCTTCATTTGCGTTCATAGGTTCGTTGACATCCGCGTTTGCAGGTGCATCCACCATAGCACTCGGATATCTGGGATTGATCCTCGGTGCGGTTCTCGCAGGCCTTGTGTACGTGATCATTTCCTTTGTTGTTAAACTTCGCGGAACGAAGTGGATCGAGAAACTGATGCCGGCTGTTGTTATCGGGCCTACCGTTGCTATCATCGGACTCTCTCTCGCGGGCAATGCAGTCGGTGATCTGACGTCAGCGATAAAGGCCGAGGCCGATCCGTTAATAGAAACCGTTGCGACAGATCCGAAAGTCGCGCTCCTGTGTGGATTAGTCACACTTGCGGTCGTTATGATTTGCTCCGCCTACGGAAAGAAGAGCGGAAAACTGATCCCGTTCATCTATGGTATCCTGGCAGGCTATGCCTTCTCGCTGATCATCACCCTCATCGGTCATTTGGTTAATGTTCCGGAGATGTATGTCATCGCGGAGGATTCCTGGGAAGGTTTCCTTATAGATGGTAAGGTCACGTTTCAGTCTTTCATTTCCATGCCGGAGTTTTCTTTCCTTAATGTGAGTGGAGCGTTTGACGATTTTAATCTAACCTATTTCCTGACGGTTCTGGTTGCATATGCGCCGGTTGCATTCGTAGTATTTGCCGAGCATATCGCAGACCACATGAATATCTCTTCGATCATCGAGCGTGATCTGCTTAAGGATCCCGGTCTGGATAAGACCCTCCTCGGCGATGGTATTGGCTCCATGGTAGGTGCATTCTTTGGCGGCTGCCCGAACACTACTTATGGTGAGTCTATCGGCTGCGTGGCGATCACGAAGAACGCTTCTGTAGTCTCCATCATCGCGGCTGCCATCGGCGCGATCCTGATCTCATTCTTCAATCCGTTCATCGTGTTCATCAATTCGATCCCGCATTGCGTCATGGGTGGCGTCTGCATGGCATTGTACGGTTTCATTGCAGTCTCCGGTCTGAAAATGATCCAGAAGGTAGATCTGAATAAGAATAAGAACCTGTTTGTCGTTTCCGTCATCCTGATCGCCGGCGTCGGCGGACTGGAAGTTTCCTTCACTACCGCAAATGGTGTGATCACGATCACGAAGGTTGCCTGTGCATTGATTCTCGGTATCCTCACGAACCTGCTCTTGAAGAATGCACCGGAAGAGGAAGTATCCGAGTCCGGAAAGGTCGAGAAGAAATAATAAAACAGACCAATATATTTGAAAAATACGGATCGACGAAGCCTTTGGAAGGCGACGTTGATCCGTATTTTTTTCGGACTGATATTTTGAAAAAAATGATCTGAAATCAAAACCGGGTCGGGATGATCCACAGGGACAATGCTTCCGCAGGATAGATGAGAGGCCGTACGGACGCCGCGATGTCGAAGATGAAGCGGTTTGTGTCGACGGTCTTTTCGCCGCAGTCGATCACCTCGACGTGGTCGGCAACGTAGCGCACAAAACGGCGGACCGGATTTTGCGCAGAGAGACGAAGATAAGCCAGCTCGTGGTCCAGAAAGCGGCCGCCCATATAGGCGGTCATATGGATCATGAGTTCGAGTGCCAGTGAATGCTCACTGATCTGAAGCTCCTCATGAAAGTGGTCTGCATACCTTTTCTTGATGTATCGTGCGATCTCGAGGGCGGGCAGCATATGACCTTTGCGCGTGCCGGTTACGCCGCGGCGCATGTGTGTGAGAAGCGCGCGGTCAGCGCGGACATGGACAGCCTGCCGGCAATAGAAGATGTGGATCTTATCATCAAAGGGTGTGTGATCAAAAAAAACCATAACATTCTCCCGAAAACAGGCCGAAAGATCGGCCGAAAACTAAGAGTAGTTTATCGCAAAAGTGCGAAATATGCAAGAGAGAGAGGATCGAATAGATTACGGATAAGGAGTGAAACGACTGAAAAGCAGGTCGAAACACGGGGGCAATCAGCGAAAAATCTAACGAAATCGCCCGAAATGGGCGAAAATAACGGAAAAAATGCCTAAATCAACTACGCTTACAAAAAAAAGTATGGAAATCCACGGCGGTTTATTGTATAATTAAGCAAATATAGCCTGAAGGAGGAAACGAATATGGCTAATTGTAATGTATGCGGTACATTTGTTCAGGAGGGTGTTAAGACTTGTCCGAACTGCGGATCTCCAATCGCCTCAGCTGTAGCTGCACAGGCTGCTCAGGTAGTTGATACGGCTGCTCAGGCTGTAGATCAGACAGCTGCACAGGCTGCACAGGCCGTTGAAGGTGCCGTTAATACAACTGCAGCACAGGCTGCACCTGCTGCTTCATCCGCACCTGCATTTTTGGGCTCTATGGGAGCTGCCAATGGAAACATGGATGCTAAGAATAACAAAAAGCTCGATGCGATCGCTAACAGTCTGGATGGTAAGGATTTCACCGCGAACTACACGGCGAAGGATATAGAAGATAATAAGTTGTTCGCGATCCTTGCATATTTTGGCATTCTCTGCCTGATTCCGCTTTTCGCAGCAAAGGAATCCCCTTATGCGAAGTTCCATACGAATCAGGGACTTCTGTTGCTGATCATCGATGCCGCTTTGAGCGTTGTTTCTATTATTTTCAGCTTTATCCCGTTTGTTAAGTCGTTGATCGCACCGATCCTGCTCGCTGTTTTGCTGATCTTCAGTGCTACGATGTTTATCTATGGACTTATGAATGCTATTCAGGACCGCGCGAAAGAGCTTCCGGGCATCGGCGGCATCCGCATTATTAAATAATCAACTGATCATTTCCATGATCGTATAAAAGGACCGTAATATGGGCGTTAAAGATCTTTGGAACGGACTGATGGTGGAAAAAAACCGCAGCCAAAAAATCATCGGTAAAGTCGCGTATTGGGTACTCTTTGTAATCTGTGTGATGTTTTTTTTCATCTGCCTGGTTTCGGAAGAGAGCTCGTTTCGTTTGCTGATGGTTTATTGTATTGTGGTGCCGATCGTTATGGCATTTCCCACGTACTTCTCTAAGATATCCGTAAAGATCCAAAGTTTCGGAACGGTGGCTTTTTTGCTGTTTTTTGCTTCGGCATACTGCATTCAAGCCCACTCGTTGACCCCCAGTTACGGTCTTTTTTTGGGTATAGCATGTCTGGCTTCCCTGTACCAGGATATCTTTCTGAACCTGTTTCATCTGCTATACACGATCGCGTATTACGTGATCTGGTATATCTATATCGATATCGGTACCGAAAAGATGCTCAGTATGAGAGTAGAAGAGATTTCGAAAAATCATCCTGAAGTGAAGATAGAGGTCATTGAAGATATCGTGAAGGAGCTTCAGGGGTCCCCGGATATTGAGAATGTAGCAGAGCGCCTTCAGCTCATGATGCTTATAAGCGGCGCGCTCATGCTCATGGTGCTGATCTCGTGGAACAAACATCAGGCCGCCATCACCCGTAAGAAGACGAAGGACGTTCAGGATCTCCTCGAGATCGTTGAGGAGAAGAAGAATGAAGCCGAAGCTGCGGCGAAGGCGAAATCCGACTTCCTGGCCAATATGAGCCATGAGATCCGTACTCCTATGAACGCGATCTGCGGTATGAGCGAACTCCTCGCGAAGAGTGATCTGACCCCGCAGAACTCCGAGTATGTAAATATGATTCAGATGTCTTCGGAGAACCTGCTCCGCCTGATCAACGACATCCTCGATTTCTCGAAGATCGACGCAGGTCGCATGGAGCTGGTAAACGACGACTACGATCTGAGCGACTGCATCAACGAAGTGCAGAACGTGATCAATACACGACTGACGAACAAAGACATTGCCTTTTTGATCGAGTGCCCGCCGAACCTGCCGTTGCACTATAACGGCGACGTCATGCGTATTCGGCAGATCCTCATCAATATCCTGGGCAATGCAGTCAAATTCACCAAAAAAGGTTACATCAAACTATCCATCGACTTCCGTATCATGCAGAACAACAAGGTCAAACTGATCTTCAGCGTCGAGGATACCGGTATCGGCATTAAGCGGAGCGACATCCAGAAACTCTTCGGTGAGTTCATGCAGCTCAACACGAAGAAGAACCGAAGCATTCAGGGCAGTGGTCTGGGACTGGTCATCTCCAAACGAATGGCGAAGATGATGGATGGCGATATCAACGTCAAGAGTGAGTACGGCGTAGGCTCCACCTTTAATATCATTATCCAGCAGAAGCAGGTGGATGACTGGGTATGCTTCCGCACCCGCGAGACAAAACCGGTTCATTTCTATGTTTTCGAACCAAACGAGCACTATCGCGAAAGCATCCGGACGAACGTATCCTATCTGAACATGGCGATCGATTTTGTACGTTCCAAAGAAGAACTCCTGCAGCTGAAAAAGCAGGTCAAACCGGAAGAACGCAACATCCTGATGTTTGACTATGTTTCCGGCTTTTCGACGATCCGCCAAAACGTTGATAAATTCAAGGACATTTCCCTCGTGGCCATGACCAGTATCAACGATGTCATCGTGGACGAAGTGGAGAACGTCGTATTCATGCATAAGCCGATCAGTGTGCTGTCCATGGACGCGATCCTGAAGAACCGTGCCCGCTGGAACGTACAGAACGGCCACCTGCAGATGCTCAACAGTTTCTTCGCTCCCGAGGCGCGCGTTCTCGTGGTCGACGACAATGTTATCAACTTGCGTGTGGCAGACGCATATCTGCGCCGCTACCTGATATCGCCCGTGCTGGCTGAAAGCGGCGACGAGGCGATCGAACATGTGGAGAATGATCCGCCGTTCGATCTGATCTTCATGGACCACATGATGCCTGTGCATGACGGTATCGAAGTTACGAAGAGCATCCGAAACATCGGAAGCGAATATACGCGGAACATTCCGATCATTGCCCTCACGGCAAATGCGGTAAAGGGCGTCGAGAAACTGTTCCTCAACAATGGTATGAACGACTATCTGTCGAAGCCGATCGACTCGAAGCGCCTAAATCAGGTGCTGGCGCAGTGGCTGCCGCCCGAGAAGCAGCTGACCGAGCTGCCGGAGAAGTACGCGCACATGCTCAAAGACCTTCCGGACGAGTCGTCCGTGGAGAGTGCGGACATCGTTATTCCCGATGTCGACGCAGCGAAGGCAATGCGCGAACTGGGCCACAGCAAGGAGGAATACCTGGATCTGCTGGAGACCGTCTACGAGGAGGGACAGAAGAAGCTTCCGCTCATGCGTGAATGTGTTGCACATGGCGAATGGCAGCGTTACATGATCGAGGCACACGCCCTTAAGAGTGTGTGTGCGAGCATCGGCGCGGGTAATCTGTCCGTCACCGCGAAATCGCATGAGATGGCGGTAAAAGACGGTAACATTTCTTTCGTTCAAAAGGACAACGCGAACTTCCTGGCGGCGTACGAGAAACTCCTGACGGACATCGATTACTACTTCAAGACGCAGGAGACCTCCGACGAGCAGAAGCCGGAACTCTCCACGCAGCAGTTGCGTGATGTCATGCGTGAAGTTGCGACCGATATCGACGAATACGACGGCGAGGCAGCCGTGGGTAAGCTGGACAACCTCCTCTCCGAATACAAGATGGACGAGGATATCCGTCGCCAGCTCCTGCGTATCAAGGATCGCGCGGATTCCTACGAGTACGAGGATGCCGCACATGCGATACTAAATTTAGCCCGTATGATAGCTGTTCGGTAAAAACTGGGCTGAAAATCGTAAAAATATCCGAAAATATATGGTTTTTTGATGAAAAATACTTGCACGTTTATCGGTAAAATGTTATAATGATAATGCCCGAACAGGGACAATATCTCGAAAAGGAGAACAGAATATGAATAAAAAACTTAGTTTGTCGCCGACATTGTTGTCTTTGCTCGGTCTGATCGCATTGTATTTGGGTGGCTGGGAAGCCGGCATCATCTATTTCATAGCGATCCTCGTATTTGAGACTGCCGACAGTGTTAAGATCAACCTCATGCAGTATGTAGTCGTTAGAGCGCTGATCTACGTTATTTTCAACGCGATCGCTTACTGCGGTGATGTTATTGGATGGATCTTCAGCTTCTTTGATAACAGCCGTGACCTTGCGAAGTGGAACATTTTCGATTATCCCGCTAAGTATGGTTGGAACGGTTTCCTGAACCTGGTTATCTTCGTATGGTTCATGGCTACGATCCTTAAGGGCAGAGTTGTTAAGGTTCCGACCATCCATGGTATGGTTGTTCGTAACATGGACTTCTCCGGTGCTACTATGCCGGCTCAGCAGCCCACTGACGTTCAGTAATTGCATACTTCGGAAGAGACGTAAGGTCGCTTCCTTCGGATGAATTCATCCGCATATCGGAATGGCCGCATTCATCGTACAACGATGCATGCGGCTGTTTATTTCCCGGCATAGTTTCGACGCTCGAACAAATGCCGGGGATTTCATGGAGGCTTTCTATGGGAAAGAATAACAAAAAAGGGCTCGGTTATAAGATGGGAACGCGGCTCGCGTTTTTCGGACTGATCCTGCTGTCTTTATTTGCGATCGGCTTTACGATCTGGCTCGGTTCGAAGGGACATTGGACGAAGAGCAACCTGTCCAGAAACGGTGAGGATGGGCATATCTGGGCGTTGCGCCTTTGGGCGTTCGTGACGGGTGCACTGTTCTTTCTGCACTCTACGTACTGCATGTACCTGGGTGGCTATAAGAGGCTCACAGCGCGGTTTTTGTGCTATGCTGCATGTGTTATGCTGATCATCAGCACATTCATCCCTTGTAAGACCGGAGAGGGGGCTTCGGATACGGATGAGTTCATTGCGAATATCCATCTGTTCGTTTCGTTCAGCTCCACCATGGTACTGCTTGCGGGTACAGTCGTATTTGAACTGTGGATGCGGTTTTCGAAGAAGATCCGCATGGTTGATGACCTCGTGATCACAGGCATTGCCCTGGGCGTAGCCCTGCTTTCGATCCTGATCTTTACGATCGTGACGAGTTTAGTCGAGGTATTCACCATTACTGCATTCTCGTTCCTCTGGGTGCGCTTTGCATGGAAGCTGCTGCGTTGGGAGAAGGTCGCAGAAAGCCTGCCGCCGAAGCCAGGCAAGCCGTCCGGTAAGGACAGCAAGAAGTCGGTTTCGAAGTCGGAGAAGACGGAGAAAAACGATAAGAAGCAGGATGAGAAAAAAGAATCCGATAATCCCCTGGATTATGAAGAGGGATTGTGGTGATAGAATAATAACTTTTTTGGAGGGTTAGAATGGGCAGAAGTACACAAGAAGCGATCGCTTTCGGCATTTACCTGGCTATCGTGCTGACGATCGGTATCGTCTTCTTCCTGAAGGGAAGAAAGGAAAAGGGAGGAGATAAATCGTATTTCCTCGGGAACCGTAACATGAACGGTTTGGTAGCGGCATTGTCCGCAGGTGCGTCCGACATGAGCGCGTGGGTACTCATGGGACTTCCCGGTTCCATCTATTTGTCGGGTATGGGCCAGGTCTGGATCGCGATCGGTCTGTTGTGTGGAACGGTTGCCGCATGGCTCTTAGTCGCACCGGGACTGCGTCGTTTCTCGATCCTTGCGGATGACTCAATTACCATTCCGCAGTTTTTGACGAACCGTTTCAAATCGAAGAATCATGTGTTGTTGATCGTTTGTGCAATCGTTTTCATCGCGGCGTATTGCGTATATGCCGCTTCCAGCATAGTGGCTTGCGGAACCTTGTTCAAAACCGTGTTCAATCTCGGGGATGATATGGAACATTGGGTAATGGTCGGAGCCACGGCGATCATCCTCGGTTATACGTTTCTCGGCGGTTTCAACGCCGTTTGCTGGACAGACTTTGTACAGGGTCTCATGATGCTTGCTGCGCTCATGGCAGTACCCATTATAGCTGCCATTGCCATGGGAAAGGCGGATTTCGCTCCAATGGCACCTGTAGTTACAGATGAGAATTATTACAATCTGCTTTCTTCCGGAAAGTTTGATTGGGCTAGTATCTCGGATATTTTGAGCGGCTTCGGATGGGGACTCGGTTATTTTGGTATGCCCCACATTTTGGTCCGTTATATGGCGATTCGCTCTGAGAAAGAGATGAAGAAGTCGAGAGTGACGGGTATCATTTGGATAACACTGATCCTCGCTATGTCCTGCGTGGTAGCTTTGGTTGGACATGAATATCTCGGATCCACGTTGGATGAGGATCATAGTCCTCTTGTTTTTATCAACATGGTAAGAGATCTCTTCCCTGCGTTCCTGGGTGGTATCCTGTTGTCTGCGATTCTGGCAGCATCCATGAGTACTGCGGATTCGCAGTTGCTTGCTTCTTCCTCTGCATTCGCGTCGGATGTATACAAAAAGGTGATCCGTAAGGATGCAAAGGATAAGGAGATGCTCCTTGTCGGACGTCTTGTAGTTGTCTTTATCTCGATCGTGGCACTTATCATAGCGTTGGCTCCGGGTACCGGCGGTATCATGGATCTGGTTGGAGATGCGTGGGGTGCGTTCGGCGCGGCCTTCGGTCCAGCCATCTTACTGGCTCTGCATTGGAAACGTTTCAATTATCCGGGAGCTGTAGCAGGTATCAGCACAGGTTTCCTGGTGGACGTACTGTGGCGTATTTTCCTTTCCAAGAGGACGAACTTATACGAGATCATCCCCGGTTTCATCTGCGGAATGATCGTTGCAATCGTTGTGACATTGAATACGAAGGAGCCTTCAAAGGAAGTTGCCGATATGTTTGATCGAGCAAAACAGCCGGTGGAGACGGAGAAATAATAATTTGAGAGTTTGATATATTGGGCGCCGAAAGAACGGTGCCGCGAATAAGCCCAAGTCTCACCTTGAGACTTGGGCTTATTTTCTGGGTTCTATGCACGTTCCGCGAGGATGAATTCTATTTTCTTGAGGCTTGTGCGCACGTACCGGGGGAGCGGCGGAGACCAAGCGGACTTGGTGGCCACCGGAACGGAGGAAAGAGGTAGATTTGGTGGCATAGTCAGTGGTTTTGTGGCTGGGTAGAGGCGTGGCAGCCACCAGAACGGAGGAAAGAGAGGGAGTTGGTTGCCTATTCTGTAACTTCGAGGGAGGGTAGCGATCGCAGCGGCCACCAGAACGGAGAAAAGAGA
>DBXX01000009.1:0-625 GCA_002309675.1 Lachnospiraceae bacterium UBA1201 | reverse complement strand
CTATAGCTTCGTGGCTTGGTAGCAAGCGCAGCGGCCACCAAAATAAGTATAAGAGAAGGATCTGGTTGCTTCTTCAGGAGTTCACCACTGGAAATAGAATCATGGCGGCCACCAAAACGGTCGAAAGAGAGGGAGTTGGTTGCCTATTTTGTAACTTCGAGGGAGGGTAGCGATCGCAGCGGCCACCAGAACGGAGAAAAGAGAGTGGCTTGGTGGCTATGACTATAATTTCGTGGCTTGGTAGCGATCGCAGCAGCCACCAGAACGGAGAAAAGAGAGAGATTTGGTGGCTATGACTATAGCTTCGTGGCTTGGTAGCAAGAGTGGCGGCCACCAAAACAACAAAAAGAGAGAGATTTGGTGGCTTATCTAGGAGGTGATCGCTGGGAACAGAGGCGTGGCGGCCACCAAAACGTCAAAAAGAGAGAGATTTGGTGGCTTATCTAGGAGGTGATCGCTGGGAACAGAATCATGGCGGCCACCAAAACGGAGAAAAGAGAGAGGTTTGGTGGCTATGACTATAGCTTCGTGGCTTGGTAGCAAGAGTGGCGGCCACCAAAACAAGTATAAGAGAAAGATCTGGTTGCTTCTTCAGGAGATCACCATTGGAAATAGAATTGTGGCG
>DBXX01000021.1:14871-18818 GCA_002309675.1 Lachnospiraceae bacterium UBA1201 | reverse complement strand
ACCTTCCATAATTGCTGTTGATATTTTTCTGCCACGGAGCTTTTGTTTTGGGCTATGTTCTTCGACCGCAGATCAATCGTTCTGCAGTACGTTGTACACATAGTAGAAGGAGTTTTTCCGCTCATACTTCTCATTGAACAGGCCGCAGTACGGTCCGTTCATCTTATAGGAGTAGTTGTTTTTCGGGAGCTTCGGGTTGTCGCACAGGCCCCAGGAAGTGAAGTTTGTGAACTTGCCGTGAGCGCTGAGCGTTCCGTCGCCGTTGATGTCCTTCAGCATGTTCATCAGGTCGGCGTAGAAGCGGGCGTGCTTCTCGACGGTCTCTTCGTCGCCGTTGTAGTTGCGGACTGCAACTTCGGTCATGTGGACTTCAACGTCGAGTTCCGCATACTTAACGATCGCCAGGCGGATACTTTCGATATCGCCCTTATTCATGCAGCCGGACTGTGTGCCGTAGCCGCCAATGTAACCCTGCATGCCGACGCCGTCGCAGAGCTTGCGGTCGGTGCCGTCAGCGTTCTTCGCGTAAGAGTTGATGTTCTTAACCAACTCGATGATCGCGTTGCGCTTTGCGGTCATGAAGGTGTTGTAATCGTTGTAGAAGAGTTTGATGTTCGCGCCGAGCTTTTCGACAGTGTTGCGTGCGTACAGGAAGGACAGGTAGATGTAGTCCTCGCCGACCTTCGTGTAGAAGATATTGTCGTCGCCGTTACGCTTTGTACGGATGTGACAGGGATCGCCCGCCGCATACTCACTCGAACTGTCGCCGACCGCTTCATTGACCACGTCCCAACAGTAAACGACGCCGGGGAACTCGGTCTCGAAGTGGGTAATGACTGCGTCGATGTAGTACTCGAGGCGCTTCTTCATGGTCTCAGCGTCGACATATTCGCCCTTGCTGTCGTAGCCTTCGCGGAAGAACCAGTCGGTCATGTAAGCGTCCCAGACCAGAACGTGGCCGCGAACGCCGATGCCGTTCTCCTGGGCCCATCTAACGATCTTATCGGCATTTCCGAAATACATGCCGGGCATGCCGTCTGCGTTCTTCTTCGACTCAGCCTGGTTGAGCAGGGAGTAGGCCTTCAATTCGTTCGTTGCGGTGACACTGGCGAAATTGTCAGCGATCATGGATTTGTAGCCGGCGTTGTTCATCTCGTTGTTGCCGATGCAACCGCCGAAGGTGAAGCCATATTTGGATGCCAGATCGGAGATCTTAACGCTGGTATCTTCGGGAATTTTGTACATAGGATCCTCCGGGATCGGAGCTGCCGTAGTCGGAGCTGCCGTGGTGGGGGCGGCCGTCGTCGGTGCGACAGTTGAAGGCGCTTCGGTCGTTGCCTCTGCGGTGGTTTCCGGCGCCGCGGTCGTGTCAGCCGATACAGCCGTCGTGGTCTCATCCGCAACCGTGGTGGGCTTATCGTCGGTCTTACAGCCGGCGAGCGCCAGGCACAGGCATGCGGACAGTGCGATGCTTGTAATTTTCCTCATGTTGATTTGGCACATTTGTAATATGTGCCCCTCCTTTTCTCATGTTTCTACGTGCCCTTCTGCTACAATTTGGGCTCTGTAGAGTATAGCACGATTTTCGGAACTTCTCAAGAGGTAGCGAAATATTGGGAGCTCTTTATTTTGTGGTTGTTGGGGGGTATTTCTGGCGGAAGGAATATTGAAGCAACCAGAAGAGACTTTTTAGTGTTCTTTGGTGGCTGGCGTGCTGGGCTTTGAGGCGCTGAAGAAATAAAAAGCAACCAAAGGGGGCTTTTTGTGGTTTTTGGTGGTCGCATGTCTAGGCTTCTGTTTGCTGAAGAATTAAAAAAGCAACCAGAAGGGCTTTTTTAGCGCTCTCTGGTGGTCGCATGTCTAGGCTTCTGTTTGCTGAAGAATGAAAAAGCAACCGAAAGAGGCTATTTGTCGCTCTTAGGTGGCTGGAGGGTTCGGCTTAGAGTTGCTGAAGACATCCAAAAGCAACCAAAAGGGCTTTTTCAGCACTCTTTGGTGGTCGACAAGAGGAGCTTTGAACAGCTGAAGACATCCAAAAGCAACCAGAGGGGCTTTTTTAGCGCTTGGTGGTGGTCGCATGTCTAGGCTTCTGTTTGCTGAAGAATTAAAAAAGCAACCGAAAGAGGCTATTTGTCGCTCTTTGGTGGCTGGAGGGCTGAGGTTTGAGCTACTGAAGAATTAAAAAGCAACCAAAAGGGCTTTTTCAGCACTCTTTGGTGGTCGACAAGAGGAGCTTTGAACAGCTAAAGACATCCAAAAGCAACCAGAGGGGCTTTTTTAGCGCTCTCTGGTGGCCGCATGTCTAGGCTTCTGTTTGCTGAAGAATGAAAAAGCCACCCAAAGAGTCTGTTCAACGTCTTTTGGTGGCAGTGCAGCCGCTTGGCTCACTGTTTATTTGATCGTTGTGTTCGATAAACACCGCGCAGACGTGCTACGCACTTTACCTGCGCTACCTCATTCACCGCTCTCGAAACGCTGCGCGTTTCTTCGCGGTTCATGAGGGACGTTCGCCAAATGTCGCCCTTGCCGTGCAAGCACGGTAGTGCAGCCGCTTGGCTCACTGTTTATCGAACACATATTCGTAGGTCATCGGTTTGGAGGGATCTCCGTTGAAGATGTCGAGGTGTCCGTTTTCGAGGGTGCCGACGTAGTCGATGGTTCCGAGGAACTTTTCGGTCATTTTGAATTCGGTTCCGTTAATGGACCATTCTTTGATCTTGATCTCGAGGTCGTCGCGGTAGGACGTGCCGGTTCCGTCAGCGTTCAGGATCAGCTTCGCTTCGTCTTTATCTTCCTTCGTTTCCGAGCAGACCATCTTGATATAAAGCCGCTTGTATTCACCGGCAACTGCCTGCATCTCGGGAGTGATCTCCTTGACTTCCTTTACGGTCTTTTTGACCTCGGTGGGCATCTCATCGATCTTAACGATCTGATAGTTGTCCAGGATCACGAGGGTATTGCCCGCGACCTCAGCTTTGCGGAAAGGATCCAGGGTTTCGCCGAAAACCTCGGCGTGGGAATTATCACTCACGAAGAGGTCATCGCCCTCCGCCTTCCAAGCCCATTTTTGAACCATGAAAAGATCTCCGTCGATCAGCTCTGCCCGGCCGGAAGCAACAAAAGCGTCGATCTCTTCCTGCGGGGTGCCTTCGGGGATCTTAACTTCGGACAGGACCTTTGCAACGCCGCCGTCCTCGAACATGAACAGGGCGTTCTGCATCATCTTCAGGAGATCGCCTTCGGGCCGCGAGGAAAGCTCCTCCGCGGTGATCCACTCCATCTCAAATGTCTCGGGGTTCATTCCCCGGATCGAAACCAGTCTCCATACGCCACTAACATCCATAGTTGTTTCCTCCGTGATATGTATTTTTATGATCTTTAAGGTGCAAATATCATATACTACATTCTATCATATTTTGGCGTAGATGACAAACTGGTTCGCAGCGAAAGCTCGTGCGTGTTTTCGCGGAAAATGCGCGTAAGTTTAGACTGCCCGGAGGAACTTTCCTACGCGCAAAAGCTAGAAAAACAAGAAAGTGCGCGTAAGCGCGGGCGGCTCGAAGCAACAATCCTACGCGCAAAAGCTAGAAAAATAAGAAAGTGCGCGTAAGCGCGGTCCGCCCGGAGCAGCGTTCCTACGCGGAGAAGAGAGGAAAGCAAGAAAGCGCGCGTAAGCGCGGCCCGCCCGGAGCAGCACTCCTACGCGCAAAAGAGAGAAAAACAAGAAAGCGCGCGTAAGCGCGAGCGGCTCAGAGCAGCGATCCTACGCGCAAAAGAGAGAAAAGCAAGAAAGCGCGCGTAAGCGCGGTCCGCCCGGAGCAGCACTCCTACGCGCAAAAGAGAGAAAAACAAGAAAGTGCGCGTAAGCGCGGTCCGCCCAGAGCAACAATCCTACGCGCAAAAGCTAAAAAAACAAGAAAGTGCGCGTAAGCGCGGGTAGCCTGGGA
>DBXX01000021.1:0-14776 GCA_002309675.1 Lachnospiraceae bacterium UBA1201 | reverse complement strand
AGAGGAAAACAAGATAATGCGCGTAAACGCGGGTAGCCCAGAGCAGCATTCCTACGCGCAAAAGAGAGAAAAACAAGAAAGTGCGCGTAAGCGCGGTCCGCCCAGAGCAACAATCCTACGCGCAAAAGAGAGAAAACAAGAAAGTGCGCGTAAGCGCGGGCGGCTCGAAGCAGCAATCCTACGCGCAAAACAGAAGAAAACAAGAACGTGCGCGTAAGCGCGGGCGGCTCGGAGCAGCGTTCCTACGCGCAAAATGGAAAAAGCAAGAAAGCGCGCGTAAGCGCGGTCCACCCGAAGCAACAATCCTACGCGCAAAAGAGAGAAAAGCAAGAAAGTGCGCGTAAGCGCGGGTAGCCCAGCCGCCCGAAGCAGCCCCCCCACGCGCAAAACAGAGAAAAGCAAGTCCTGATTTCTCCTTTACGACCGTGGGAAAACATGGTATACTTACAGTAGTCAAAACAGAGCGAAGGTTTGAGAAGGAAGCCACATTTGAAGTTTTAACCGGGAGGAATTACTTATGCGATTTGTACATATAGCGGACGTCCACCTCGGCGCCATTCCGGATGGCAACAAGCCGTGGGCGACCGAGCGCGCACGCGAGCTCTGGGATACGTTTTCCGAGGTCATCGATGTCTGCAACGAGAAGAAAGCAGACCTGCTGCTGATCGCCGGAAACCTGTTCCACAGGCAGCCGCTGAAGCGCGAACTGAAGGAGGTAAATGCACTCTTTGAGAAGCTTGAGAGGACCCGCGTGGTTATGATGGCGGGCGACTGCGACTATCTTAAAGAGACATCCGCGTACCTGGATTTCACGTGGGATGAAAGCGTGCATTTCTTTACCTCGGCGACGCCGGAGAAGATGTATTTTGAAGATCTGGACTGTGAGATCTGGGGTATGAGTTATCATACGCCGACCATCACGGAACCTTTGTATGACTCGATCCCGTTGAAATCACGGAAGGAGGTCCCTTCGGACAGCTTCCGCATCCTGCTGGCGCACGGCGGCGAGGATGACCACATCCCGTTCCGTAAGGATCGCCTGACAGAGAAAGATTTTGATTATATTGCCCTCGGACACGAGCCCATCGCGCAGATGCGCGATCGCGACCGCATGGCTTACGCAGGCAGCTTGGAGCCCATCTCGGAAAATGAGCCCGGCGAGCACGGCTACATCATCGGCGAGATCACCGAGGATGGAACGTCGTTCGAACTGATCCCGATCTCACAGCGCCAGTACATCACCGTGCAGGTGCCGGTGGTGCGCGAGTCGACGACGCAGTCACTCGTTGACGCGGTGAAGAAGATCATCGCCGAGCAGGGCGACCAGAATCTGTATACGCTTAACCTGGTAGGACGTTTCAACCCGCAGAAGCCCATCGATATCGATGAACTGGAGAAAACGGGAAATATCGTCCGAATCAACGATAAGACACAGGCCTATTACGATATCCTGACCATCGCGCACGAGCACAACGGCGACCTGGTCGGCGAGTATCTCGAGGCGCTGCATAAGCTGCCGCCGAGTCCGCTTACAAACAAAGCGCTGTACTACGGGCTTTCGGCCTTGCTTTCGGATCAGGAATAGGAGGGGACCACTATGATCATTAATGAACTTACATTGGCCCACTTCGGAAAATTCCACGGCAAGGTCGTCAAATTCGACAACGGGCTTAACATCCTGCACGGTAAGAACGAAGCGGGAAAATCCACCATCCACACGTTTATCTACTGCATGTTCTTCGGAATGGATTCGAAGCGGGGAACAGCAGGAGCGAATAATCTGTACAAACAGTATGAACCCTGGGAGGATCAGGGCGGCTACGGCGGAAGCCTGATCTTCACGTCGTTTGGAAAGCAGTATAAGATCGAGCGAAGCTTCCTGAAACCGGAACCGTGGGTGAAACTTACAAACCTGACGGATAATGTTGAAGTCATTCCTCCGCAGGAGCATATCAACACGCTGCTCGGGAACATGACCGAGACGGCGTTCCGCAACATGGTGAGTCTGGGCCAGATGAAGGCTACGTTTGAGGAGGGCCTCGCGGACGAACTGAGAAATCACGTCGCGAATTTGGGCTCGTCGAAGAACGTCGAGATCGATATGGAGCACTCGCTCGAAACGCTGTATGCTAAGCGGGAAGCGATCGAGAAGAAACGTGTCGAGGTCGCGGAGAATCAGCGGAAGAACCTGATGGAGGCACTCGCGGAGTCGGACCGTCGCATGGACGAACTGGCGCATCGCGAGAA
Organism: Lachnospiraceae bacterium UBA1201; assembly: GCA_002309675.1. Lineage (GTDB taxonomy): Bacteria > Bacillota > Clostridia > Lachnospirales > Lachnospiraceae > UBA1201. The sequence continues at coordinate 12,529 of DBXX01000021.1, read as the reverse complement.
GGATTTCAAACAGAAATTGGCGCAGGACCGTAAGCAGGAATACGACATGTTCCAGGAGCAGCGGACCTTCCGCAGCCAGACCGAAGAGGAACTTCGAGATATCAAGGACCAGATGCGCCGGCTCGAGCATGAGCAGACGCGCTGGAAGAACGAGGCGGACTCTTGGGTCGCTAAGACCGGCCTGAAGCTCGAGAAACTGGAGCAGGGTAAGAAACCGAAGTCCCTGCGCGGCCTGATCTTAGCGCTGTACATTCTTTTGACGGCCTGCCTCGGCGGCGCGGTATTCTTCCTGTGCGACTACCTGATCTCGTATTTCCGCGGTGAAGATCCCCGTTTTGACTTTTCTATCATTCTGGGACCGTCCCTGTGCGGCGCGGTGCTGATCCTGCTGGTTTTGATCATTATGATCTCCCGTGGGGCACGTCGCAGACGTCGCGCGTACCGTATGTATGAGGAACGCATGGCCTCCTACAAGGATGCAAAGAGCTCCTACGAAGAATTGGCCGGACAGCAGACCAGCCTCGGCGAGAAGATGTCCGACATCGAAGGCAGCGATTATATGAAGTTGCACGAGGCAAATAACGACCTCGAGAAGGAGATCCTGCGTTGCAGTTGGGAGCAGGAGCAGGAGCAGCAGCACATGGACGACTTGGGCCGCGAACTCACGGCCGTGGAAGAGATCTGTGCGCGCAATGCCGCATATTCCGTGGAGATCGGAGCCATTGACCTGGCAGTCGACACGGTGAAAAAGGTGGCAAAAGAGATCCGCGAGTCCTTCGGAAATAAGCTGAATAAGAAGGTCGGCGAGTACATGGCGGTCATTTCCGGCGGTCTGTACAGCGACATCCTGATCGATGAGAATTTCGACATCTTCATCCAGACGGAGGAGGAGCCCATCCCGGTATCGCAGCTGAGCCGCGGCACCATGGAGCAGGTCTACTTCTGCCTGCGTCTGGCGGCGGCCGACATGATGTGGCCGGATCTGAACCCGCCCATCATCCTAGACGACACCTTTGCTTACTACGATGATAAACGCACCTATGACACCCTTCTTTTGCTGCGCCACCTGCGCCGACAGGTCATCATCCTGACCTGCCAGGGCCGCGAAAAAGAGTACCTGAAGGACATGTGATATGGAGAAATATGCAATCGTGACCGGTGCGTCCGACGGGATAGGACGCGCGATCTGCGAGGCGCTGTGCCGTGAGGGCGTGAAGGTGTTCGGGATCGGACGCAAGATGCCGCAGCCGGAGATCCCCGGCCTGACCATGCACCTTTTGGACATGGTACAGGATCCTTCGGCGGCCTGTGATCTGGTGGCACGTCTGGCGAAAGAATATCCGATCGATCTTCTGGTCAATAACGCCGGCTGCGCCTACTATGGCCTACATGAGAATTTGAACCTAAACGACATCCATTCCATGGTCACGCTGAACCTGGAACTGCCGATGCTGTTCACGCGCATCCTGCTGCCGAAGCTGCGGGAGAAAAAGGGCACGGTGGTCATGATCTCGTCGGTGACGGCGCAGCACGCCAGCCCGCACGCGGCAGCCTACGGAGCGACGAAGGCGGGTCTGTCCGCATTTTCCGAGAGCATCTTCGAGGAAGTTCGAAAGCACGGAGTGAAGGTAGTGACCATATCGCCGGATCTTACGCGGACGCACCTGTACCGAAACGCTGATTTTACGACTTCGGACGCGGCCGATGAGTGCCTGTATCCGGCGGATGTGGCGGATGCGGTGCTTTTCGCCCTGCACGCGCGGCCCGGAAGTGTGATCCGCGAGATCACCCTGCGGCCCCAGAAGAACCGCATCGTAAAGAAGTAGATCACGCCCTGAGACGGTGGAATCGCAATCGGGGCAGAAGCAAAACAAAGCGGAAATAAAAAGCCGAGATAAAGTGCTGATTTTGCAACTTTATCTCGGTTTTTGTTATATAAATTCTCAAAATCGTATAATTATATATACACTTGAAATGCGGCCTGGATCGCGGCAGCAGTCTTTTCGGTCACGAAAGCTTCCTCCGCGTATTTCGGCCAGTCGGCGAGAGCGGACGCGACCTCGCTGAGGATCGCCTTCGCCCGGACCGGACGGATATTCATGTTTCTTCCGGCGGTTATCAGGTCCTCCCGCGTGATCGCTTCGAGCTTGCCGTTCACGCTCATCTGGTGACGGCGCAACCATCGGTTCTCGGGATTTAACGCAAACGTGATATCGTAGGCGGGAGACAGGGACCATGTGCCGCGGCGATCCATCAGAAAGGCGATGTTTTTCACGTGATCGTCTTGATTTCGCGCCATCACATTAAAGACCATGCGGCGGAAGAACTGCTCGACCTCGGCGCTGCCCATCCCGAGCCGGCGGATCACCATGGCTGCCTGTTCGTAACTATGGGCGCCGGGATCGTTGAAATCGTAGTGCGCGATCCCACCCAGTGTCTGCATGTGGAGCTTCGCGCCGTTCTCCCCGATGCGGTCGAAACGCTTCGTCATGAAGTGGTATTTCCCGGACTGAGGCTTAAGCCGACATTCGTTCATTTCAATGCCCGCAGAGACCGCCATGCGATGGTAGGCATATTCGATCCGCGTGAACTCCTCGCCGTCGTCCTTATCTTCGTGATCGCGGTTCCCTGAAACACCGTCGAATTTGATGAGCCAGTGTTCGTAGCCGGATCGTGGCTTCGCCTGACCGGAGCGGATGTCGCCGGTCTGTCGGTTCCACTGGATCACGGCCTTCGCGCGGGCGCCACCGGCGGAAGTTCCGACGCTGATCAGCTGGTGGATATCCGACTCCGACGCGCGTATGTCCTCGCGGCTGGACAGGATATCCGATGCAGCCTGCACCAAAACGTCCAGGTCCAGGCTTTCATCCCGGGTGGTCACGAGTTCCTCCGCAGGACGGTATTCAAGCGCGCCCATTCCGCGACTTCCGGTGTAGCAAAGCCGCTCCACGGCAAGTATGGTGCCTGCGTCACGTCCGCGTCTGGCAAATGCTTCTTCCAGCAGCTTCGAGCCGTAGCGGTCCGGAAGTGAGTCTGCCAGCATGCCGGGCAGTCCGCGAAACGCGTCGGTCATAAGTCCCGGGAACGAATAGTTTTGCGCGGACAATGGCATCCAAAGCGGAGAGACCTCGATGCCGCTTCGCAGGAAGTCACGCTCATACGTGAAGACCGCCGCATGAGCGCTGTCTTCCTGTGCGACGGTCCCGATCCGGGTCCCCCACAGGTAAACGCCTGCTCCGATCATACTTCATCCCCCCATTTCCAGTCGCCCTTCTTCGTGTTTTCCTGCTCCGAATGGCGCACGCGCATGCGGGTCTTCTTCCCGCGCAGCATCTCGCTTGCCGTCGGTTCATCCTCCGGTAGCAGGACCTGCAGGTTCCCGAGACAGCCCAGCGCCCGCATCAATTCGAACAGGCTGTCCATGCGGATCGGAAGTCCGTTTTCGATACGGGTAATGACGGCCTTAGGCACGCCGGCACGCTGGGCCAGTTCGTTCTGCGTCAGTTCGGCGCGCACCCGCATTCCGCGAAGGCGCTTTCCGATCTCCTCGGTCAATGTTATCGTATTCTCGGTACCGTAGATCTTCATAATGGACTCCTTGATTGACTTAATGCATTGATTTCGTGATTTTATAAACGGAAATAGCGTTTAAATATGCAATTTCACGACTTTATATTAGCATAGATCAAGACCGGTGTCAAGACGAGAACCCGGAGAGATGCTTCTTTATGTCTGCTTGCAGTTTTTGCGTGGGGATGTTATAATAATATATTGGATTATGGGGGCTTAGGCTCTCCGATCCGTCAATACCGAAGCAGGAGAGACGAATGTTATGAAGCATCAACGCAAGATCGCGGTGATCAACGACGTGACTGGTTTCGGACGGTGTTCCGTCACGGTCGCCCTTCCTATATTGTCCGCGATGCGGTTGGAGACGTGTATCGTTCCGACAGCAGTTCTTTCGATGCACACGGCTTACCCGGAGTATATGCTTCATGATTTTACCCCGTACCTGCCTGCGTACATCGATTCCTGGGCGCAAAGAGACCTGACCTTTGACGGAATCCTGACGGGATTTTTAGGTTCAGAGGAGCAGATCGCGGATGTCGAGAGGTTTCTGGAGATCTTCGGCAGGAACGACAAAGCAGAAGGCGGGCAACCGCGCATCGTTGTCGATCCGGTCATGGGAGACCACGGAAAGATCTACACATCCTATACGCCGGCGATGTGCAAAGCCATGCGCAGACTGATGCCCTACGCGGATGTGGCTACGCCGAATGTCACGGAGCTGTGCGAACTCACCGATGCTTCCTATGAGGAGGTCATGGATCAGTTTTCGAAGGCGGGAGTGCAGGAGCAGACGTGGAAAATGCTGTGCCGGAAGCTGGCCGATATGGGGCCGCAGGTGGTCGTGGTGACGGGATTGCCGCAGGAGGCGCAGATCCTGAACCTGGTCTATCATCGAGTGGACGACCGGCTTTCTGTGATCGCGTCGCAGCGTGTCGGGATCGAGCGTTGCGGGACCGGCGACATCTTTTCTTCGGTGCTGGCCGGCGCGTATGTGCATGGGGCTTCCGTCGAGGAGGCCGTGGCCCTCGCCGCCCGCTTCATAAGCGTGGCAGCGGAGACGACACAGATTTTTAATGTCGATCCGAAAGAGGGGCTTTGCTTCGAGGAATGTCTCTCTATGCTTACGGAGATCGATCCACAGCATTCGGAACTGTTGGATGTCCGCACACCGGAAGGCGAAGTCACCGGTATGGTCGTGACGCGCGAGGTCGCGCATCGCTACGGATATCTGCACGGAACTGTGCATCTGTGGATCTATCGGCCATCGCAGGATGCGACCGGGGTAGATGTGCTCTTACAACGACGCAGCGAGAATAAGGAGTCCTATCCGAGCTGCTTAGACATCTCGAGCGCCGGGCACATAAGTGCCGGCCAGGCGCCGGAAGACGCTGTCCTTCGTGAACTGAACGAAGAACTGGGTCTTACGCCTGCATTGTCCGAACTGACGTTCTTAGGGACGTTTATGGGCTACAGCAGCGGACATTTCCACGGAAAAGTATTTCGTAATCATGAGCTCAGCTATGTTTACACTTACGAAAAGGACCTGGATCCGCTGATGCTGTCGCCGGACCCCGAAGAGGTCAGCGAGGTTTGCTGGATCCCCGGCAGCGTCGTGAGCAAAGCGGCGCAGACGCGGGACCCCGGGTACTGCTTGTACGAAAAAGAATGGGAAATGGTGCTCACGGGCATCACGTCCCGCAAGAATTGCAAGGACGGCAAATGATCGGGCTGTCCTTATGATCGGAGGCAAATCATGACAAAAATTGACATTTTTTCGGGTTTTTTGGGAGCCGGAAAAACAACATTGATCAAAAAACTTCTGAAGGAAGCATTGGCCGGACAGAAGATCGTGCTCATCGAGAATGAGTTCGGTGAGATCGGTATCGACGGCGGTTTTCTGAAGGAGGCGGGGATCCAGATCACCGAAATGAATTCGGGCTGCATCTGCTGCTCACTGGTCGGCGATTTCGGCGAAGCGTTAAAGAAGGTGCTGGATACCTATGCGCCGGAGCGTATCCTGATCGAGCCGTCCGGCGTCGGCAAGCTTTCTGACGTTATTTCGGCGGTCGGCGGTGTGGTTTCTCATCGTGAAGACGTGGAACTTGGCGCGTTCGTGACCATCGTGGACGCGACGAAGGCGAAGATGTACATCAAGAACTTCGGCGAGTTCTTCAACAACCAGATCGAGAACGCGAAGACCATCGTCCTGTCCCGTACACAGAAGGTTTCGCAGGAGAAACTGGACGAACTGATGGCGTTGCTTCGCGAGCATAACGCTGAGGCGACCATCGTGACCACTCCTTGGGACGAAATCGACGGTAAGGTCATTCTTTCTGCTATGCAGCCGGAGGCGTCCATGGCAGAGGAGATGATGCGTCAGCTGCGTGAGGATCACGCGAAGAAGCATCACCATCACCATGACGACGAAGAGTGTGACGATCCGGAGTGCGAGTGCCACCACCACCATCACCATGACGACGATGATGATGATGATGATGATGATGAGTGCGAGTGCCACCACCATCACGACGACGATGACGATGATGATGACGACCATGAGTGCTGCCACCATCATCACCACGACGACGATGACGATGACGACGAACACGAGTGCTGCCACCACCATCACGACGATGACGATGATGACGAGGATGAGCACGAACATCACCATCACCATCATCACGATGACGACGAAGAGTGCGATGATCCGGAGTGTGAGTGCCATCACCACCACGATCATGATCATCACCATCACCACCATCACGGCCATGACGCAGATGAGGTATTTATCAGCTGGGGCGTTGAGACTCCCAGAAAATACGATGCTGCAGAACTTAAGTCCATGCTGGAAGCGCTGGACGATGCCGAGACCTATGGCTTGGTACTGCGTGCGAAGGGTATCGTTCCGGATGTAAACGGTGGATGGTTGTTCTTCGACATGACTCCGGGCGAGGCAGAGGTCCGCACCGGCGCTGCCGACTACACCGGCAAACTGTGCGTCATCGGTTCCAAACTGAAGGAAGAAGCACTGGCAACACTCTTTAAAGTGAATGCGTAATACGTAAGGAGGCACTATGCCGAAACAAACAGAACCCCGCGTTCCGGTCTATCTGATCCATGGATTTCTGGAAAGCGGAAAGACTTCTTTTTTGAATTTTACATTGTCCCAGGAGTACTTCAACACAGGCGAGCGTACGCTCATCATCCTGTGTGAAGAGGGTGAGGTCGAACTCGACGCCGAGCGCATCCGCAAGATGAAAGCGGATGTCGTAACCGTCGAGTCCGAGTCCGAACTTAACGAAGAATTCCTGATGGTCATGGACGCGAAATATTCCCCGGACCGCGTGCTCATCGAGTACAACGGCATGTGGAATCCGCAGACCATTATGAATATCAAGACACCGTCGGACTGGGTGCTGTACCAGGGCATCACGACGATCGACGCGAGCACGTTCAATGTGTACTTAAACAACATGAAGCCGCTCATCGTCGCTATGGTCAATATGTCCGATCTGGTCATCTTCAACCGCTGCACGAAGGATATGCCGCTGTCGTCGTATCGCAGAAGCATCCGCGCCACCAATCCGGGTGCGCAGATCATTTTCGAGAACGTGAACGGTGAGGTCGAGGATGTCCCGGACGAACTTCCGTATGACCTGAAGGCACCGATCATCGACATCGAAGATATCGACTACGGCATCTTCTTCATCGATGCGCAGGACCATCCCGAGAATTATAAGGATAAGGTCGTTCGCTTTAAAGCCATGGCCTATCTGTCGAAGGAATTCAAGGGCGATACCTTCGTGCCCGGCCGTCATGCGATGACGTGCTGCGCGGAGGATCTGACCTTCTGCGGATATATGTGTCACAGCAAGTTCGTTCATAACTTGAAGTCAGGCGATTGGGTACGCGTGACTGCGCAGGTGAAGTATGAGAAGGTGAAGCAATATCGCGGCATCGGCCCGGTCCTGTACGCACAGAACATCGAGCCCACAGAAAAACCCGAAAAAGAAGTCGTATATTTCTAACGGAGAAAAATTAAATTATGACAGATAACATCCGAAGAGTTTTCCTGGTCGACTATGAAAACACTTCGATACGCGGGTTGTACGGAATATCCTGCCTTACGGGCAATGCGAAGGTCGTGGTATTCTGTTCAACACCCGTGATCCAGCGCGCCGTGGAGGATGTCCTGTACGCCTATAAGCAGCAGGGGATCGAGATCGGCACCTTCATCCTGATCAAACAGGGTAAGAACGCGTTGGATTTCATGATCAGTACCTACTTAGGGTACGAGGTCAATGCGAAGATCGACAAGGAGATCTACATCATTTCCGGTGACCATGGCTATGGCTCCGCCGTCGAAATGGCAAAGCAACTCGACTCCCGCATGATGATCGGGAGCGGTCGGAATATCTTTGAATGTCTGCCGGGCTATATGCGCCAGGGTCGCTTCGATATCGAAGACCCGAACGATTTCGCATTGCCCGCGGAAGCGGAACTTCCGAAATTGCCGCCGGCGCGTGAGGATTCGCGCGCGGGACTGGCGTATCCGGTTGCGGACGCACACCGCCAGAAGCGGGAGCGCCGTTCCATCTTCTCCGCATTTCGAAAGAAGAAGGCACCGGAGCCGGAACCGGCTCCCGTAGAGCCTGTTGAGGCCGTCCGTGTGGACGAGCTTCCGCCGCAGGCGAAGATGCCGGCGCGTAAGAAGACGCCGAAGGTGGTCGTTGAGGTGATCGACCTGGAGGACCTGCAGGTGCCGACCCGTGTGGTGGGGCACAAAGTTTCCGAAGGGAAGCAGGCAGAGGCGGCCGTGGCTACGAAAAAAGAAAAGACCCGGACTGCCGTGAAAGAGCAGAGCGCGAAGCAGGAGAAGCCGGCGAAGTTAAGCCGCGCGGAGAAGGCACAGCTCGCAAAAGCAGAGAAAGAAAGAGCCGAAAGAGAAAAGGCGGAAAAAGAGAAGGCCGAAAAAGAAAAGGCCGAAAGAGAGAGACTCGAGCGCGAGAAAGCAGAGAAAGCGCGGCTCGAGAAAGAGAAGGCTGCGAAGTCGGAGAAGCCTGCACACACAGCCGGCCGTACATTGACCAAGCGTGAAAAACAGGAACTCAGAAGCAACGTTGAGCAGTACATGGTGCAGGACGGGATCGTTCCGGAGAAGTTCCATCTCGGAGTGTCGTCCGCCATCGCCAACGCGAAGGATGAGTCGGAGTGCTGTGAGGGTGTGAAGATCGCTCTGGGCCGCTTCTATCCGCAGTACATTGAAACGATTTTGCGGTACTATCATAAGTTCCGCAAATGATCAGGTCCGACCGCTTCGGCGACCGGAAGATCGGGGTTTATATTATGAGAGAGATTAAGAATTTAACGATGGATGAAGAGCGTGCACTCTACCACCTGCAGGATGCAGTGGTGCGAGGTTGCGTCTTTGAAGGACCGGCAGACGGCGAGTCTGCGATGAAAGAGGGACGCGATCTTAGGGTTGAAGATTGCCGTTTCGCCCTTCGCTACCCGCTGTGGCATGTTCAGAAGTTCACACTTTCGGATTCGATCATGGAGGATACCTGCCGGGCACCGCTCTGGTACTCTTCGGACGGTATCATCACGAATACGAAGATCACGGGTGTGAAGTGCCTGCGCGAATGCGACCGTATCACGCTGAAAAATGTGTCGGCCGTATCGCCGGAATTCGGGTGGAAGTGCCGCGATCTGACCATTGAGAACGGCGACTACACATCCGAGTACTTCCTCCTGGAGAGTAAGAACGTGGACATCCGCAACATGACATTGTCCGGAAAATACACGTTCCAGTATACGGAAAATGTATCGGTAAAGGACTGTGTCCTGAACACGAAGGATGCGTTTTGGCACGCGAAAAACGTAGTCGTTCGCGACAGCATCGTAAACGGCGAGTATCTGGGATGGTATTCCGAAGGCCTGACGTTGATCAACTGTAAGATCAAAGGAACTCAGCCGTTCTGCTATTGTAAGGACCTGAAACTGGTGAATTGCACCATGGAGGAGACCGACCTTTCGTTCGAGTATTCCGACGTGGAAGCAGACATTGTGGGAACGGTCCTGTCGGTGAAGAACCCGCGTTCCGGCCGCATCGTGGCGGACGGATACGGTGAGATCATCTCTTCGGAGAGCGTATTTCCGCTGACATGTGAGGTCGTGGTACGCGATTGATTCGACAAATGGAACATACCTAAGGCGAGATCGAGGGAAGAACAGTGAAAGCGAAACTTCGGGTATTCTTATATCGACTGGTCCAGCTGACCTGGGGGCTGCCGCAAACACTGGTGGGAGCCTTTGTTTTCCTGCTTACGATCCGCAGGCCGCACTATGTGTATCACGGCGCAGTCGTGACCGCATGGAAGATGGGCGGCAGCGTGAGCCTGGGTATGTTCCTTTTTGTTTCCGGGAGAAATTCCCGTGAGAAAAACCATTTTGACATCCCGATCTGGCGGCAGACCCTGGTGCACGAGTACGGACATTCCGTGCAGTCTCTGGTCCTGGGACCGCTGTATCTGCTCATTATCGGCCTGCCGTCATTTGTTTGGGCCGGCCTGCCGTGCCTGAGCCGCATGCGCCAAAAAAGAGAGATATCTTATTATGATTTCTATCCGGAGCGCTGGGCGAACGCCTGGGGCGAAAAGGCAACAAAAGAGCCCTCCATGGGGAGGGCCCGGTATTATTGATCGAGTATGGAAAGTTCTGCGTCGGGAGCGTTTTTGATGACGCTTGCGATCCCATTCTTACAGGATGCTTTCGTTGTATAGGATGACGAATTTAATATGATCTCGCCGTTTCGGGCGCGAAGACGGAAGCGAAAAGCTCCGTTTTTGTCTTTATAGAGTTCAAATTTCGGGTTTTTTACCGGCTTAGCATCCGGATCTTTTGCGCGGACACTGCAGTCGTCGAGGCCGATATCCGTTCGCGAGGCCAGCCGGCGTACGCTCTCCACGCAACGTTTCGCGACCGAGAGCGAAGGAAATGTCAGCGACGTCGCGATCGGCTCGCCGTTTCGGGCATGCAAAGAAAACGTGACATTGCCCGGTTTGACATCGATCACAAATCTACCCATCATCGTTTCCTTTCGCGAGTTTTAGTAAGTATGCTCATAGTATACCAAAAGAGAAGAAAAAATGGAAGCCTCGTTTTTGCATGCATTGATAAGGCACTCACCCCTAGCTTCATTCTCCGTTATCGGAGGATAAAGCTAGGGGTGTAATAGCCGGTATTCCGGTTTTATGCGGAAAAATGAGATAGCTTCCGGTTTGTCGGGAAGAGGGAGAGTAGAATGGAACTGCGAAAAATAAATACGAACGATATAGAAGCCCAGTGGGCTTATACAACGGAATTGCCGGAGGATGAGAATGGCCTGACGAATCCTTATCATGGCGTTTCGTTTGATGAGTATAAGGAAAAGGTCCTCCCGACGCTGATCTCCTATGAGCATCCGATCAATATGCCTGACTGGTTTGTGCCGGAAACCTATTATTATCTGTGGGACGGGGACTGTCTGGTCGGTGAATTCAGAATACGTCATCATTTAACGGAGGCGCTTCGAAACGGAGCCGGTCACATAGGATACAGCATTTCAAAGAAGTATCGCGGCAGGGGATACGGATCGGAAGGGCTCAGGCTGACATTAGAGATCGCGAGAAGTATCGTGCCTGAAGAAGAGATCTATTTGCGGGTGAATAAAGATAATATTGCATCTCAGAGAGTAATGATAAACAATGCCGCTTACAGAGCGGGCCAGGATGAGGAGCATTATTTCATGAGGGTCTCAAAGCAGCCGGCAAAGCATTTGCTGATCATTAACGATGATTATCTGGGACATGTGGATTTCCTGCGCCATGCATGCCGGGGGATTCTGCTGAAGGATGACCGGGTGCTTTTGAGCTACGAAGCTAATAACGACAAATATCTCATTCCGGGCGGCGGCGTTGAGGGCAATGAGACCTATGCCGAGTGTTGCGAACGGGAAATGCTGGAAGAGACCGGGATGAAGGTCCGGGCGGTCGAAGGCTTCCTGGATGTTGAAGAACTGTTTGACGTATGGAGGCATATCAATCACTACTTTATCTGTGAACTGATCGAAGATACCGGCATACAGAGACTGACCGAAGGCGAACAGAAGGCCGGATATACATATGTCTGGAAGACCATGATCGAGGCGCTTGCGATCTTCGGAACGTATGAAGAATACCATGATACCGACATTGCAGACTACGGATTATACCGAAGGGAGTTTATGGTGCTCTCGGAAGTTGAAAAAGACAGAAAAGGAAGATGACGATACGACAAAGAGTAAATCTTACGATTTATGTTATATTTTCGAGGAATCTTTCGGTTTGCACTTGAAAAAAATAAAAAATCATGTATTCTAGTATAGTGGACTTATTATACAGATACTCATTTTTGGAGGCTCATTCATGAAGAAAGTGGTTAAATTCGGCGGAAGCTCGCTCGCATCCGCAGAACAATTCGAAAAAGTAGGAGCGATCATCCGCAGTGATGCCAGCCGCCGCTTTGTCGTGCCGTCGGCACCCGGAAAGCGGAATAAAAAAGACACAAAAGTAACCGATATGCTGTATGACTGCTATGCGTCTGCAGAGGCAGGTGAGGATTTCACTGATAAACTCAAAGCGATCCGCGCCCGTTATCAGGAGATCATCGACGGCCTGGGCCTGTCGCTTTCCCTGGACGCAGAGTTCGATATCATCCGCAAAGCATTTGCCGAGAAAGCAGGACGCGATTACGCGGCTTCCCGCGGCGAATACCTGAATGGTATCGTTATGGCAGCTTATCTTGGATATGAATTCATCGACGCCGCTACCGTGATCCGTTTTAATGAGGAGGGACACTTCCTTCCCGAACTGACGAACGAACTGCTTGGTAAGCGTTTGGAGAACGTGGACAGCGCGGTCATCCCGGGCTTCTACGGAGC
>DBXX01000087.1:5596-5925 GCA_002309675.1 Lachnospiraceae bacterium UBA1201 | reverse complement strand
AGCCACGGGTGGCCGAACACCTGCTTCGGAAGCGGCAGATCCAGCGCCATCAGGAAGATGGGCCAGTAAATGGTGTGGAAACGCAGGATGTCCTTACCGATCAGGTGCAGATCCGCGGGCCAGAACTTCTTAAAGCGCTCGCTGTGATTTCCGTCCGCATCGTAGCCCGGTCCGGTGATGTAGTTTACCAGCGCATCCAGCCATACATATACGACATGGCGCGGATCGAATTCCACCGGAATGCCCCAGGTAAATGTACTGCGCGTTACGCACAGATCCTGCAGACCCGGCAGCAGGAAGTTATTCATCATCTCGTTCTTGCGGGACTC
>DBXX01000087.1:5116-5541 GCA_002309675.1 Lachnospiraceae bacterium UBA1201 | reverse complement strand
GCCTCTTCCTTCGCCTGCGTCACCTCGCGGCCGCAGTCCGGACAGCGTCCGTCCACCAACTGCGATTTAGTCCAGAACGTTTCACACGGCGTACAATACATACCCTCGTAAGAGCTCTTGTAGATGTCGCCCTGCTCATAGAACTTATTGAAGATCTTCTGGATCTGCTTCATATGCCCTTCATCCGTCGTGCGAATGAAGTAATCGTAGGAGGTTCCGACCAGGTCCCACATGCCCTTGATGGCTCCGGTCGCGCGGTTTGCGCATTCCTGCGGCGTGATCCCCAGTGCCTTCGCCTTCTCCTCGATCTTCAGACCGTGCTCATCGGTACCGGTCTGGAAGAACACCTCATAGCCCTGCTTTCTTTTATAACGGGCAATGCAGTCCGCCAAAATCGCTTCATACGTGTTGCCGATGTGCGGCTT
>DBXX01000087.1:0-5070 GCA_002309675.1 Lachnospiraceae bacterium UBA1201 | reverse complement strand
CTGTTTCCTCCTTAGTCTCCATTAAAAACACGGCACCCAAAGTGCCTTAAATTTTATTGTAATCCCGGGCACCTTCATTGTCAAGTATTTTCAGGCTTTCGGCGCCTCTTCCTCCAGGCCGGTGCGCCCGTTTTTGCTCATCACTGCGTTGAGGTACCGGGGGTCGAACGTGACCTCTTTATAGAACCGCTTCGGCATCTCAAACGCGTCCGCGGCTTCTTTCGTGGGAAATTCGATCTCCGCCACGACGATGCCCTCAAATTCTCCGGAAAATATGTCCAGTTCCACGGTCTTTCCGTCGGGGACATGCTCCTCCTTCTGACGTTTCGGGTCATACATGTGCGGATCCTCGCATTGCATCGATGACTTTTCCTTGTATACAGTATCCACATTTCCCCGCAATTCGTCTTCGCCGAGGAACGCCTCCACGGGTATGCGGTAGCGCCGCTTCGTGATCACGTAGCCGTCGGCCTTCGTAAGCAAGTGCTCATAACTCTCCTTCGTAAGCGGCAGATTTTCCTCCACGCGCACCAGACCGCTCCCGCTCTTATATGTCAGGTAGTATGTGTTGCCTTCGCGGCGCACCCTCACCACAGGATCGGTCGACAGATACCCCTGCTCCAGCTTCTGCGCCGGATAGGCCTCGATATCGATCCCTCGTAAGTCCACCAAATATTTCCGCTCGATCTCCATCTTACGTCCTCCCTTGTTTATTTCCGAGATATCCAGTATAATCTATATGAAACTAGATCCCCCTTTTCAGATTTGTGCCTTCCCTCACGGAAGCTCAATACGGAGGTATCCTTTATGATCTTTCATGTTAAGCGCCGTTTCACGCGGCGAATGCTTTCCTTTATATTGTGTCTGCTCCTCACCGTAAGCCTCTGCGCCTGCGGCAAAAAGGAGCCCGCCCCGACTACGGCTGCGGAAACAGAGCCGAAACCTACGAGCGCTCCGGTGACCCCCGGGGGTATGCTCGCCCGCTCGCGTGCGCAGGCCTACTTTACTTCGGAGGAAACGTCCTATACCGACCGGCAAAAACAGACACAGGCCGCGTTTGACGACTTTTTGGCGACCTGCTTTACCGAATACGTAAACCGGGCAGGTCGTTTGAACATCCATTTTCTGCTGCATCGCCCCGAGGAGTACGGCATTACCGAAGTAAAAAACCTCTTCGGCCCGTTTTCATCGGTCGCTTCCACCTATCTGAATCCCGAAGAAACGCTGAAGGAACTCTCGGAGTTTACTTATGAAGACCTGACTCGCAGACAGCGTCTGGTCTATGACATTCTGAATTTCTCCCTGCACGCCGACGCAGACCTGGAACCCTATGCCTATTATGCTGAGCCCCTCTACACCTCCGGCGGTCTCCATTCGATGCTTCCCATCTACTTTGCGGAGTACACGTTCACCCGTTCGTCGGATGCAGAGGATTATCTGGCACTGATGGAATCATTGCCCGCTCTCATGGACGATATCATCGCTCACGAACAAAAGCGCGCCGATCTGGGAATCTTCATGAGCAAGGATGCGCTCGACACTGTGATCGAACAAGCCCGCGCCGTTCTCGAGTCTGCTCCGGAGGATTTCTACCTGAACGAAACGTTTGATGAGATGCTGCAGGAATCCGGTTGTTTCTCGAATGAGGAGATAACCGCCTACAAAGCGCGACACCTGACGGCCCTGAAAGAATATTTCTTCCCGGCATATGATAAGCTGGTCTCTGCCCTCGACGGCATGCGCTCGTCGTGTAAGGACATCGGAGGCGCCGTTCATTTGCCGGACGGTGAGGCTTACATCGCCGCTTACAGCAAAGCCTATCTGGCGACAGACATGTCGCTCGCCGATATCAAAGCCGCGCTGGAAGCATCAAACAGCAACCTTCAGGCGAAGCTGTCGGCACTCTCCTCCATCTCTCCGGGCACGGCACTATCCGCCATTTCCTATAAACAGCCGTCGGAGGATCCCGCCGGCATCGTTTCCCATTTGATCGATTATTACGCTGAGCGCTTCCCTTCCTTAAATGGTTGTACCTATCAGATCCATTACGTACCCAAAGGTATGGAAGGAAGCGTATCGCCGGCGTTCTATATCGTCCCGGCATTGGACGACTATAAAAACCATAACAATATCTACATCAACAACGGTTCGATCGATAATAACGGCCTGTTCACCACGCTCGCGCACGAGGGGTACCCCGGCCACATGCTGCAGGGCACCTACTATGCTGCAACTGATCCTGCCGGGATCCGGTCTGCACTGCTCTACCTGACTTATGCGGAAGGCTGGGCTGCCTACGTGGAACGTCTCTCGTTCGAGGCCATCGACGGGATCGACAGCACGCTCGTGAAATTCCTGGCGATCAATTCGCAGCTGAGCCTGAACATGCTGGCTCTGGTCGATCTGGGCCTCAACTATACCGGTTGGTCCTTCAAAGAGTACTCCGATTTCATGGCCTTGAATTTCGGCATCACGGCATCCTCGAACCCCGAGTTGCTTTCGCAGTTCTACCAGAACATGACGACCCTGCCGTTTAGTTATCTGCCTTACGCCCTCGGTTACCTCGAGGTCGACCGGCTGAAAACCGAACAGGAAGAGTTCCTCGGAGACCGTTTCGACGAATACCAGTTCCACGACGCCTTCTTAAACATCGGCCCTGCGCCCATGGCGATCGTGGAGAAATACATGAAAGAGATCTTCAACTACAGCGCTTCAAAATGAATCGCTTCATCCAACACCTGCTGTTCCTCGGTGGACAGTCCGACATAGGACTCTCCTCCGAGGATTTCTTTTAAGTACGTGTAGCTCGGTCCGTTCGCATGCATACACGTCAGAATAAAGCCGTCATTGTCCTCGGTGAGCATAGCCAGCGAGAAACTGAGCTTACCTCCGACCTCTTTAAACGCGTTGTACTTCAGCAGCGCGTGTTTTTTGAATGAATTATTATGCTCCGTGGTCAGTTTCTCCACGGACTTGATGATATTTTCCTGGCGATCCATCAGCATCTCAACGTTCGCAAGCAGCTGGTGAATGACTTCCTCGAGTGACTGGGTGTCACGTCCGCGCATAAAGCGGTCATAACGCTTCCAGATCTTCACGCTCTTCCACAAAACGATGAGGCCGACGACCAAAGCTGCCAAGGCAAACACGCCGATGACGATGATTAGGAATATCGGGTCGAACCCGAGCTGAAACAATTTCGAATCCATGCCTGTCTTCCTTTCCTACTCGGTCAGACCGATAATGTCTAAAATACGCTCCAATTCCTCGTTTGAGAAATACGCGATCTCGATCTTACCTGCCTTGTTGTTCTTACGTTTGATCTCGACCTTCGTGCCCATACGGTTCGTCAATTTATCCTGGAGCAGGGCGAAATGCTCCACATAATCTAATTTCACTTCCGGCTTCGGTTTCTTCGGATTCAATGCGGCTTTTACCAGTTTCTCGGTATCGCGTACACTCAGTTTATGTTCTACGATATCCTTCGCAAGATTCTCCAGTGTCGCCGGATCCTCTACGCCGAGCAGCACCTTTGCATGTCCGGTGGAAAGCTCTCCGCTTGCAACGTAGTTTCTTACTTTCTCAGGTAATCTTAACAAACGCGTGGAGTTCGTGATATAGGCGCGGCTCTTACCGACCTTCGTAGCAACTTCATCCTGTTTGAGGCTATAATTGTCCAGAAGCTGACGGAAAGCCATCGCCTCATCGATCGGGTTCAGGTTTTCACGCTGAATATTTTCTATAAGCGATACTTCTGAGATTTCGCGCTCACTGAGCTCTTTGATAATGACCGGAACTTCCTTAAGTCCGGCGAGCTTCGCAGCACGCCAGCGACGCTCACCGGCAACGATCTCATAGTACTTTCCCTTCTTCACAACTACGAGCGGCTGGAGCACGCCATACTGCAGGATCGAGTCCTTCAGTTCCTCCAGGCTTTCTTTATCAAACTCCTTTCGCGGCTGATCCCGGTTCGGCTCGATCTCTCTAAGCTTTACCATAAGAGGCTCGTGAACCTTAACTTCTTTCACGACCTCCTTCACAACTTCTTTGATCACTTCCTTCGGCTTATCAGCCGCAGCACTCTTCTCTTCCTTCTTCGGTGTCAGATCCAGATCATCTGACAGGGAGATCAAACTATCCAGACCCTTACCGAGTCCACCTCTCTTAACCGCCATCTTATACTCCTTCTATAAGCGTTTGCTTATTCGTTTAAGTGTTCTGATTCTTCTATATATTCTTCTTTATGTGACCCTCCGGAAAAGTTCTAATTCGATCAGAACTTCCTGTCAATGACCTCCTGGGCCAATGAACGGTATCCCTCCGCTCCGGATGACTTCGGATCATACTTATTGATCGGCAGACCATGGCTCGGAGCCTCAGCCAGACGAACATTTCTCGGAATGATCGTCTTATATACATTCTGCTTGAGATTATCCTTAACGTTCTCAACGACCTGAAGCGAAAGGTTCGTTCTGGAGTCATACATCGTAAATACGACTCCCTCGACCTCTAACGAAGCGTTCAGGCGCTTTTTAACCAACGATATCGTATGCAAAAGCAAACTCAGGCCCTCCAGAGCGTAGTACTCACACTGGATCGGGACTAAAACCGAGTCCGCCGTCGTAAGTGCATTGACCGTTAACATATTTAAGGAAGGCGGGCAGTCAATGATCACGAAATCATAATCATCGCGCACCGGCTCCAATTTCTTCTTCAGGATGAACTCCTTACGCTTAATTCCGATCAGTTCGATCTCTGCACCGGAAAGGTTCACATCCGAAGGTAAAACGTCCACATTCTCCTGAACATCCTTCTGAATACAATCCTTGATGCTTAAATCATCTGAAATCAGTAACTGATATACCGTGTTCTCGATCTTTCCACGCTCTAAGCCAAAGCCGCTCGTGGCATTTCCCTGCGGATCCAGATCGATCAAAAGAACTTTTTTTCCTTTTTCAGCCAGGCAGGCGGACAAATTTATCGCCGTCGTGGTTTTTCCGACACCGCCTTTTTGGTTAGCTATTCCTATAACTCTGCTCATAGTATCTCCATTTATTGAATTCACCTCTT
>DBXX01000104.1 GCA_002309675.1 Lachnospiraceae bacterium UBA1201 | reverse complement strand
GCCCCGTCATAAAGCGGAGCATCTCTTTCTTCTCATAAGGCACGCCGGCCTTCACCAGCAGGTCTTTCTTCAGGAAACCGCCCGCCTTCACCAAATGGCCGCCGCCACCGCCTAGGCCTTCGGCCAGGTAGGCCGCCAGTTCGCTGGCCTTCACCTCCTTCACGCAGCTGCGCACGGAGAATTTCACCCCGCTCGGAAGCATATTGTACACCACGCAGGTGGACACATCGTCCACCTCCAGGAACATATCACTGATGATCCCGAGAATATTGGAGTCGCACCGATCCGCCTCCACGATACCGTAATGGCGGTTTTCATTCACGTTCGTATTCTTCAGCGCCTCGCCGGCGATCCGCAGCTCCTCGATGGACAGGTTGGAGTTGCGAAACAGCGTGATCGACGCCTTGTTGAACGTCGCCCCGTCCCGCAGGTCCCGGTCGCTCGGATGCGAGATCTCAGAGAAATCCCCGGTGTCCGTCATCAGCCCATAATACAGCGCCGTGGCCACATTCTCATCCGCATTGATATCCAGCCCCTCTGCCTGAAGCAACTCATACATCACCGTCGAACACGACCCGTAGTTGCTCCGCACCTCGTTCATCTCCGGCAGCTCGCCGGACACCTGGTGGTGGTCTATAACTGCGACCGTTTCAGCGGGAAATGCCGTGACATTACTCTCCCCATACTGGCAGTCCACCGTGATCAAAAGTTCCGGTGCCTCAAGGCTTTCTACATGTTCGCAGTGGATCCCGAGATTTTCATCCATCAACACCAGATTGCTCTTCGTGATCGCATTCGCCCCACCATAAACAAACCGCGCCTCGATCCCCTTCAAGCCGAGATACCAGCGCAGCGCAAAACCGCTCGCTAACGCATCTGCATCCGGGTTATCATGACACTGTATAACGATATTCTTATATTTGCATAGATCCGCAAGTTTGAACGACATACAAAACCTCCGATTATAGGCCTCCTCATCGAGGCACTCTGATTATTATATCACGTCCGCTGTTCTCTGTCACTTCCTAACGTGGACGCCTGTCCGTTAAACATCAAAAGCGTGCCGGCATAACCGACACGCTTTGCACTAATATCTCTTCGGGCTTATTCACCCAAAGTCGAACTCAAGATTTATGAATTTCTACACTATGCTTAATTAAAAGAGCTTATCTTATCAGGAATATCGATATGCTTATAAAACGGAACAAACTTCATATCGCTATTGACAATGATCTGATCCCCGGGCTGGTATTCTGCACGATTATAGATAATAAATCCGCCGGGATAATACCTGTTCCATCCTGCAAACTCTCCATCATTTTTACTATATCCACGAGGCAGAGTAAATTTGTCGCCCTTAAAAACCTCATATTTTTCTTCTTTATCCCCGGAAACCATGGTAACAGTATATCTCTTTTTGGGGGTCCAGTGAGCGTACAACGTGTGGTTTGCCGCAGTTTTCACATCCGATTTACTCGTGATCTTTGTGCCTCCTTTTGCCGCAGTATACCACCCGTCAAAATCATATCCATATTTCTTCGGCGTCTCCAGTTTCCCGTACTTACCGCCATATTTAACATTCTTTACAAACGCCTTGGTTCCACCCTGGCTGTCAAACCGGATCGTATAGGTCTTCCCTGTATAATGCGCATACAGAACCGAGACCGATGCAGAAGCCTTCGTCTTCGTAGTCACTTTCGTGCCGCCGCTCTTCTTCGTGTACCATCCGTCAAACTTCATACCTTTCGGCGCAGCAGGTCCTGCCGGCAGCTTACTGTAAGCCTTGCCGATAGTATATGACTTATTCGGAACCTTGCCGGTTCCGCCGTTGTTGTTGAACTTCACCGTAACGGTCGTGGGCGCGCCATTCTGCGTGATCCGCACCGTAAACACTTTATTACCCGCGCGGAATACAACATCGCCGGTTCTCGACGATTTCGCCGTGTTTTTCGCAACCACGAGCTTATAGCTCGAGCTGGATCCCGACACCGTGATCCAAGACGGTTTTCCCATCATATTTGTGTTCGTGGTCGCTCCGGACAATGTCACAAGAATGGTCTCGCCATTCGCCACCGCAGTGTAATTCTTCCGGCTCGTGCTCGTCACGGTCAATTGCGCCGCCTCCACCTCAGTCGGAATGAGCATGATCATCCCCAAAACCAGTGCGCATAAAAGTCCTAAGATACTTCGTTTGTGTGTCAGTCCCTTCATTTTCCTCTCCTTTACCTTTCATTTTTCCGGTCATACACCCGCTCACACCCCTCCACGCAAAGTGCCACTAAAGCACCTGCCGGCAGCAGGATGTATATACCATTTACGAACTGTTACTTACATGTTGGATTATAGCACAGAATACAAGGAGTGGCAAGAGCGTACAGGACTATACAAAAACGGCGGCGAATAATCAATACCCGCCGCCGTAAGTGGCACAAAAACCGTGTCGACTAACACTTAATCATTTTTCTTTTTCTTGCGTCTTGCACCTGCCGCCCAGGTCACGCCTGCCGAGATCACAACCGCACATCCGAACAAAAATAGGATGGATGTCTCGTTTTTCCGGGCTTTGATAAAATCAAAGCCATAATATGAGTCAAAGGTTGCGCAATCGTCGCTGGCCAAAAATCCCGGAAGGATCTTTCCTAAGAATCCGCTATTCGAATGCAGAAAATAAGAGGACGCAAAAAGAGGTTCTTTTGCAAAAGTGATAGCCACCACATCACCGCCCAGTTCCGGTATATTTCTCTTTCTGGAAAAGATATCGATTTGCATATCCGAGCCATCCTCTTTGGTATAGTAAACCGCGCCCTCTTCCGTTGCTATCTCCTCCGCCTTCTTTATATACTTTTCTTTTTCTTCTGCATGAATTATATTTTCCGAATTATAAATATGCACACCCATTATATGTACTTCGAACGGTTCAAATGTCTTCGCCATACTATTTGTACCATATGTAGCCATGATTCTTTCCGGAGCATCTTCCTTTAAAGTAGACGCTATACGAACCATGGTATCTGAATTCGGAACGTTCCTCTTGATCTTTTCTACGACCTTGATAGAACTTTCAGAGATTCCCTCCGAAGCAAAATCATCCGCTGCCACATAACTCCTTGATTCGACAAACCAAACCTCTTCCGGAATGATTTTATTCCCGTCTAAATAGAATGAATGAAGGATCGTATCGTATTCCTTTATCTCCATCGAAATGCCCGGATACGTCATGTCTGCGGTATAGACCGCCTTCTTCTGATATTCCTGATGCTTCGCCACTATCTCCGGATCATCCAGATGCAACATGATCGGCATACGGGGATACGCAAATCTTTCTTCTCCCGAAAGATCCGAAGCCTCCCGATAAACATCGACAACCAAGAGTAACCGTAATTCATCCTCCTTCCACGGGAAAGATCCGTCCGGCAGTTTTACAAAAATATCAAGAGCAGACATAAAATATCCGTAAAAGAGCCCGGCATGGTTGAGATAACGAGTTTCTTTTTTCTCCTCGTCCGTTAATTCCCGGCCGCATAAATAATTTTGAACCTTTTTAAAGATCTCCTTTTGATCCGGATCTTCCGTATCAGCACGAATGATTCTATTCTCCCACTCCGGATCCGCTAATTCCGGATACAGTACTTTTTTCGGATATCGTTCGTATTGGCCGGATAAATCCAAATGGTCGTAATACTCTTTTTCGGCATTCCGATACGCCAGATAAGTCACTCCAACCACCGCTGCTGTAAGCACGGCCAATGTGATCAAAAACACAAAGATCAGCTTCACTTCGCCGCGGTTATTCGCCAAACATTTTCTCATGATCTCATCCTCCAAAAACACTTATTATCTGTATTTCCTATCCACATGCAAGTACTCTGTTGTATGAGCAGATATTCACTCTGTCTCGCTTTCGCTCTACTTTTTGCGGTTACGTCTTACTCTCGTCAATCCGGTCACAGCGCAGGAAATAACTACCGCTATACCGCATAAAAGGAGAACCGATGTCTTATTGTCCCGGGAGGCAAGGCCCTCATAAAGTCGATTCGAGTCTGTACCTATGCATTTATCACTCGCCAAAAATCCCGGCAGGATCTTCCCTAAGAAACCGTAGTCTGTATGCAAAAAATACGAGAACGTATAAAGAGGCTGTGTGTCCATACCAACAGCGAGCACCTCGCCGCCCAGTTCCGGAATATTCTTCTTTTGAGAGAAGATATAGATCTTCATATCCGAATCATTCGAGGTGGTAATATAGTATGCCCCGTCCTCCGTAGCGATCTCTTCCGCCTTCTTTAGATACTTTTCTTTTTCTTCCGCATGAAACATATTTTCTGAATTATAAAGAAGCGTACCTCTCATTAATACCTGAAAATTATCAAACGCTTGTTCTAGTCCTTCTGAAGAATAGCGTACCAAATTAGGACCCGTGGGTGCGTCTTCGGATGCATTTGATACAACCCGGGGCATTTTATCCGAATTTGGAACGTTCCTCTTTATTTTTTCAACGACCTTGGTTTCGCTTTCATAGAAACCAAACACCTCCCCCGACATGTACACATAGACCGGCGGTGTTTCGACCGTTCGACTCTCCACAAACCAAACCTCTTCCGGAATGATCTTATTACCGTCCAAATAGAAAGAATGAATAAACGTATAGTATCCCTTCCTCTCACATTTGATGTCAGGGTAGGTCATGTCTACACGGTTGACCGCCAGCTTTTGATATTCCTGATGCTTCGCCACTATCTCCGGATCATCCAGATGGAACATAAACACCATCCTTGGATATGTGATTTTCTCTTCTTCCGAAAGATCCGATCCGTTCCGGTTAATATACATGTCGAAAAACAGTGTCAATTCATCGTCTTTCCAAAACCAGTTTCCATCCGGCGTTTTTGCAAAAATATCTAAAGGAGTTAGGTGATATGCATGTGCAAAACCGGGATATCTGCAATAAAATAATTCCTGTTCCTCTTCGTCCGTCAATTCCCGACCACACAACAATTTTTGGACCTTTTTATATACAGCTCTGTTTTCCGGCTCATCCAGTGCTTTGTTCAAATCTACTGTGTCGGGTTCCGGGTTCACTATACGGCCTACAAATCTCTTAGATTGCCCTTCTATATCCGCGTTGTCGTAATACTCTTTTTCGGCCTTTCGATACGCCAGATAGGTCACTCCTGCCACCGCTGCTGTAAGCACGGCCAATGTGATCAAAAACACAAAGATCAGTTTCACTTCGCCGCGGTCATTTCCCAAACATTTTCTCATGATATACCCTCCTAATATCTACACATCCTTCCCTCTTTCGAAATCTTCAATACTGACATTTGCAGTTTAACATATGCAGAATCTCCCGTCAACAGATTGGAAAATTCATCACAAAAAAGCAATAAAGTGTAAGGATTCCTTAAATAATGATCCGATGTGTAGTAGTTTATTTTGCAAGAATACGATGATTACTCTCTTCCTTCGCACTAACGATGGCTACCTTATGAATAAATCAAACGCATCTCTCACTTATATAGTTCAAATCTTTCCGAAAAGGTTACAGGCGGATAAATGAAAAAGTAAGGTGGGTTGAATGCAAAAGTAACTTCGGGTTGGTCCTGGTTTCAACTTTTCTGCAAGACTAACTTCCGGTTTTCCTATCAAACCGGATTTTGAAAATGCTATTAGTGATTTCTTACAGGATGAGTTTGTCAGGTCACGCCATCTTTCTACAATCAATGCATATATTATCTTTCAAGAAGCATCCCACGGGTAATTGCAAATGTTGTAGAACAAAAAAAGCACTCACCCGAAGGTGAGTGCAAGGAGAATCTGGTGTAACCTACAGACAGGCTACTCCGTTCCAATTAATAATATACAACATGGTTATCATTCTGAATAACGCGTTCAAGGACGCTTTGATCGACCCACATAGCAGGCCGGGTAACTATATAATCGAAACCACTATCTCCACCGGTTACTATCATTCCGCTCTCAATTACAAAGCCGTTATAGTCAACATAAGCAACGGTATTACCGGCGTTTCCGGGAGTCCGCAACCACCAACAAAAATAGTGACTAAAGGTAACTAGGCTGCGCTTATAGTGTTCATCTAATCCGTCGGAACGCCACATTTTGGCGGTATGATAGTCGGGAGATACTGAGTACAATACCCGTGCATCATCATCGGCAAAATACTTTTTTGCCTCTTCTATAGACAAAAGAAATACCTTATCAACCGTGTCGGAGCCTCCGGGGGTACCATACTCAGGATTGTCCGCGTTTTTCACCCGTGTATCATATATATATTTCATTTCTTCTACGGAAAAGGCCTCAAACAGGTATTCATTATTCAACCACCATCGCAGTAAACATGTACTCCATGTAACATCCCTATCGGTCCAGTTATATACGCTAGTCCCTTTAATCCCATACTTGTTCAGAATAAGAAGCTTTTCTCCTTTTTTATCCAGAACGATCCACTCATCCTTATCATCATAATGGCCAAACCGTACCGTGTCACCGACTTTAGGGGAGTTTATATCATTTGTATTCTTCGGGAGCAGGATCCAAACGAGACCTGCGATGATGCCAACGAGAGCTATCGCTGCAACTGTGGCTAAGAGCGTTTTGTTTTTATTCCGTGCCTTTTCATTTGCATTCGGCTTTTGGTCTGCAGTGCTCTTTGGCTCCTTTGTTTCCGTCTTAGTGTCCGTTTCACAGTTCGTAACATCTTCTGAAAACGAAAGTTCCACTTTTGCTTTACAGTTGTCACATATTCCGACTAACGAACCCGGTTCGAATTCGATATTTCCGCCACATAGTTTACATTTGTAAACGTCCATGTTTATAACTCCAGTTGCTTTCTTTCTCTCTTCGATGGTTTTGACTGCGACCGGCTATAAAAGCGATGAATTCTGTGCTTCTACTCCGTCTTTTTCGGCAGGTCAAACCCGTATACATTGACGGATCCGTAGGCCTCTGACGCTGTTCCGATCGACGTTCCATTTCTGTAGTTGTTACCTCTCTGCAGATCGCCCCGAAAACATATATCCATAAAGCCTCCAGGATCTTCTGCTCGGCAAATGCGAGCAACGCCTTCCCATACCCCTGGTGTTGGTATTTCGGCAGGACAAACAAACGATTGATGTTATTGCCCGAGATCGTTACCGTTCCAACCGCCTCTTCGCCCTCAAGCAGAAGGTATACCAGGCCGTCAGCTATGTCTGTCAGGATATGCTCGTCTGAGTGGTGCTGCAGAAAGAACTGTACGGCGCCCGCCGGATAGTATGCGGGATAGATGGCCTCTATCGTGGTCCGGGCAATGCATTCCGTCCCCGGCCTTATTCATTGCCGGTGTTTTCCTTACTCAGCGACTTTCGGGCCACATAAGCATTTTCCAGTTTTTTCATGGAAACCTCGTAAGTGTCCGCGTTTTCGCTCAGGGTTTCCGCGTATTCGGAGTAGACCTGCTTGAGGAAGGCTTCCTCTTCCGCTTGCATGTCCGCCACGGAGGGCTGCCGGAATTCTTTCAGTTTTTGGATCGTTTCCTCGAACTTATCGTATGCAAAGAGATAGGTCAGGAAACCATCGTTGCTGTCGTGGAAACGTCTATCCAAATATTGGTCCAGGCGGCGCAAGGGGCGCCGGCTGTTCTCATGCTGGACGCCCAGTTCAACGATATCACGGCAGATCTTCGTGACAAATGAACATACGTCCATGTTATACTCTGCAGCCATCTCACAAAGAGCATCGCATTCATCCTCCGTGAGGGCTACTTTTATGTTTCGTATCTGTCTGTCTTTCATGTTCTCTCCTCGTCACCTCATAGCAGTGGTTCCTGCTAATTCAGGTCTTCGAAGTTAAAGTATTTCCACCAGTTGTTATAGATGCCCTGGGCGTTCTTACCATCCGCGTGCGGAATGTGCTTAAACCACCAAATGTGATGGCCTTCCTGGGTATTGCCCCATGTGGAACCATTTACCATAGTAGTCGTTCCTTTGAGGTTAGGATAAATCATGGTCTTCATAACCATACTCCTTCCTAATATGAACGCTTTATCCGGCATCATATTAGAATAATTCTAGCATCCACCGCGGCTTTTATCAATTAATTTTTCCATTGTATTTCTTAAGGCTTTTTTACATTTTCCTTAATTCCCAAAATAATTCCCCGGTGCAAAAAACACCGGGGATATTATACCATTTATGTGGTTTTCACGCAAGTTTATTTGTCTTCGTTCACGAACTGCGACAGGAACTTCCACGCGTTCTCGTTGGTATGCTGTCTGCACTCGTGCACCTGTCCGCTGACGCTGGCCAGCGCAGTGCGGCATACGCCGTCCTCGCTGTCGTAGTAGCGGATGGTCAGTGTGCTGCCGCGGCTCTCGTCGAATACCTTCTCCTCACGGTCCGGAAGTTCACCGTAGATGGGCTCCTCCCACTCGTCCTTCTTCTCGTAGTCGAGGTTGAACTTCTTCTTCAGGCGGTTCACCTCTGCGAGGTACGTGATGCGCTCCAGACCACTCGCTGCCTGGAAGGGCAGTTCGGGCAAATGCGACTTCTCGCCGCCGGAGTAGAACACGGGCTTCGCCACGGTTTTATTGAGCCAGTCTCCCGCAGGACGGCCGAACGGGTTGTTGTATACGGGGAACAGGGCGGATGCCGGAGCGAAACCGGCGAATTCCTTCGGGAACTCCTCGAAGCAGTTCCAGGTCTTACCACTGCCCATCGAGAAGCCGGTCGCGTAGATGCGCTTCTCGTCGATGTTGTAACGCTTCTTCAGGCCTGCCAGGATCTCCACTGCTTCCGTCGCGGTCACGAACTGATGGTTCTCGATGGAAACGAAGAGGAAATTATTCTTATGCGCAACTTCCCACCAACCTGCTACGAAGGTCAGGTACATGGAGGTGTCGCCGCCGCCGTGGAAACCGAGCATCAGGGGCGCCGGTCCCTTATCGAAAATGTCGTTGTTGTAGTATGCGAAGTAGCCGACCTTATGGGTGGGCTCTTTGATCATGCGGTTGTCTTCGGAAGTCTTCACCTCAACGTAGCCGACATCCTCGGTCATGCCGAGTTCAGGGAAATCGGGCTCGATCTCCATGTTGCCACACCACATTTTAAACTTGCGTACGAATGCCTTGAAATCTGCCTTATAGTCAGGCTTATCCTTCACGAGCAGGTTCTTGCATCCGGCAAATGCTGCATTGACCTCGTCAGAATTGCCGACGCTCAGGATACCGATATCCGTGCGCTCGGGCTTCGGGATCACGCTGAGGCGCTCCATGGAGCACATCGCCGGGGTGATCTCGCCGGGGCCCCAGAGGTACTCGCCCTGCAGGGTCTTAAGCAAATTCTTCGCAACGTAGTCGGCCGATGCGCCGTAGCTGTAGATGTCCGCGCGGAAGATCGCGCCGCGGATAGCGTAGCCTTTGAATGTGCGGGTGAAGAAGTCGTTGAGCGGTACAATGCCGTCCTCATACTCAGGGCTCATCTTCGTCTCCGCAATCAGGGACGCATAGATGTCGTCGGGCGCATTTTCCCAGCCGCCCTCTGCAGTCGGGTAGATAAAGAGAACTGCGCTGTCAACAGCGGATGCGATGTCAGCCAGTCCGCTTTCCTTAGCGAACGTGATCGCGTCTTCCATGCTGCGACGGTTCTCTTCAAACACCAAAAGGTACGGTGCGCGGAAACCGTAGTTGTTCACCTTACCATCGATCTCAGTAGCCGGCAGGTATACCTTCAGATAAAACTTTTCAAACTCTTTTTCCCAATACTTTCCGCCGTCATCGCACTTGTAGACAGCGGGTCTTTCCATAAATGCCATGTGTTTCTCCTTTTCTGTTTTCATTGTATTTTCGGCTCAAAAAATGACGCATTTATTATACCACAGAACGTAAAATAAGACAAGGGGCAGACCCCTTGTCTTATTCTGTTACTATCCTAAGTTTGAGTTCTTATACTACCCCTCAAACCGCTATGCAATATGTGTAGAAGAAGAAGTAATGTACGATGGCTCCGGCCAGCACGAAGAAGTGCCAGATGAAGTGAAAGTACTTTTTATGAACCACATAGAAAACGATGCCGGTCGTGTAGAGGACGCCGCCCATGATCAGCAGGAAGAGGCCGCGGGCACTCACGAGGTCTACGACGGTCTTGCCGAAGAGGACCACGCTCCATCCCATGATGACGTAGAGGCCCAGGGAGAGCATCTTCCACTTTTTGAGGTCAATGGCGTTTAAGGTGATGCCTGCGATGGCGCAGCCTGCGTTCAGTCCGAAAAGCAGCCAACCGCGCGCGCCGCCGATCAGTGACAAGGTCAGCGGGGTATAGGAACCCAAGATCAGTAGAAAGATCGAGCAATGGTCGAATACACGCAGGACCTTCTTCACATTGTAGTTCGTGATCGAATGATAGAGGGTCGAATTCATGAAGAGGATGAACAGGGTGCTCCCGTAGATCGCGGAACTGACGATGTCGATCGCCGTCCCCTTCGTCGCCGCACGGACGATCATGCACACCATGCCCGCGATGGCCAGGGCCGCGCCGATGCCATGGGTCACTGCATTTCCGATCTCCTCTCCCACCGACTGATCATTGACCTTGCGCGGTTTCGTGACCGCTGCAGAAGCCTTCGCCGCCGATGTTTTTACGCTGTCAAACACAGTGTTGCTTTTTATATTTCCATGATCGAACGTCATATTCTTTTCCATAACTATCCTCCTATCCCACGCATGGGAAGCTATTGATGTTGCGTGATGTAGTTTTCAATACTATGTTACAACGCATAGCCATTTATGTCAAGTGGTTTTTGAAATCTTAAGGGAAATGAAAGAAATAGCGGATTTATTTGACATTGTTCGTAATACATGCTAAACTGAAAGGTACGTTGACTGCCTAGCGGTCAATGCTATCCAAATATCGATCACCCATTTTATACTTGAAACAATTATCGGAGAATACTCATGTTCTATAGAAACCGGCGCCGCCGCTTCACTCTTTTGCTTATCTTATGCATGGCGTCCATCACCCTTTTCGGCTGTCAAATACTGCCATGGACGGACGAAAGCACGCTTTCGGTGGAGACCGACGATACTTCGGAGGTCGACGCATTCACGCAGGAAGATACTGCAGTTGCTGACTCCTCGGAAGAAACCCTCCCGCCTGAGTCGGAATACACGGCCATCGACATCACGATCGACTCGCCGATGACGAATGACCCCACCGAAGAAGTAAGTTCGGATAACGAAGACGCTTCCATCATCGACATCACCATGGAAACTCCGGAAACCACGGAGGCACCCTCCCCGGGATCCTCAGGCGAGATCGGGCACTACGGGGATAATCGGAACCCGAAACTGCCGAAGCTTCCGAATTCGGTGCTCAAGCCCGCCATTCCATTGACCGCGGCCTCCTATCAGGCAGCGACCCGATACAATTCAACAACGAACACCTTCCGTTTAGCGCAGGCCATTCGTAAGGCGAAGGCAGGAAAGCCCGTGACCATCGGTGTGCTCGGAGGTTCGATCACACAGGGGACCGGAGCGTCCGCACCCGCGAACAGCTACGCTGCCATCGTGGAAGCCTTCTGGCGCCGGACATTTCCCGACAGCCGCTTGACCTTTATCAATGCAGGCATCGGCGCCACCGACTCCTACCTCGGCATGCACCGTGTTTCCTCTCTTCTGAGTGCAAATCCGGACTTTGTCATCGTCGAGTTCAGCGTTAACGATGGTGCGGATATAACCTATCAGAAATACTACGACAACCTGGTACACCGCATCCTGACCGCGCCGTCCCAGCCCGCTGTGTTACTTCTGTTCATGACGGCCGCGCGCGGAGAAGACGCGAGCGCCTACCATGTGCCGACCGGTGTGAAGTATCATCTTCCGATGATTTCCTTCCGGGAGGCGGTCTACCAGCGAGTGCTCTCCGAAGAGTTCAGCTGGAATGATATCCTGACGGATTCCGTCCACCCGAACGATATCGGCCACAGCCTGGCCGCCCGTTTGGTCATCTATTACCTGCAGACCGTCATCGCTAATACCGAGGCGGGCAATGTATCCCTGTACTACAATGTTCCCGAACCCGGCGCGGTAGATTATGCCCGTGCCGAGATCTATGATAGCCGGAGCATAACTCCTTCGGCAAATGTCGGTTTCGTGTCCGGCACGAACGACAGTGTCTTCTTCCAAAACGGATGGTTCTACTCCAAAATCACCAGACCCGAGGAAACGAATGCAGCTGTCGAGGCATCGTCCTCATTGACCGTCGAGATTATAGAAGTATCGGACGCGAAGTCTGAAGGCCCTGTCGCATCCGGGCTCATGCGCGTCAGAGATTCCTTAAGCATGGGCGCGAAACAGGATGCGAAGGTGAAGGAAACCACAAAAGCGCCTGAAACTACGAAGGTGTCCGAAACTACGAAATCACGCGAAACCACGACGGCCGAAGAAACTACGGCCATGGAAGAGACTACCGCGGCTGATGAAAGCACTGAGGCTGCCGAGACCACAACGGCCGAACAAACCACCGCTGCGGCCGAAAGCACTGAGGCTGCCGAGACCACGACGGCAGATCCCGTCGAGCTCGCGCCCGAGATCACATTTACCGTAAACGCTAAGAATATCGGCGTTCTGTTCCACGTTTATCGCGACGGGACCGGAATGTCCATGCAACTATACATCGACGATAAGCTTGTAGGCACCCTGAACGGTTGCGATGCGACCGCAGGCCCCGACTACGAATTGAGTCTCGAATTCTATACATCGAACGCTCCCTCGGAGCACACGATCACGATCAAGCTGGCCCCGGATACTGCGGGCACGCGCTTTGCCATCGAAGGCCTGCTCCTTTCGTAATGCTTCTTCACGAGAAAAGGAGGAATATCATTTCATGCGATTTCCGTTCCAACCGAATAGATCCATACGCGTAAAAGTCGCGCGACTGTTGCTGTGCTTCGGTCTCGCCCTCAGTGTGAGCGCGTGTGAAGGCGGCGGTCCCGGCGACGAGGTTTGGGAGCCCGAGACTGCTAAACAAAGTACCATCGGCGTTCCGAGGACGACCGCGGCTCCACTGACGACCGAAGCCGCGACAGAGGCCGGCACATCTGCGCCCGAGACATCGGTCACGGATGCATCGTCGGGTTCGGACCCTTCGGCGCCCGCTTCTTCCGAAGCAGTCGTAACGACTACGGAAGAAGAGACCACCGAACCCTATAATGAGCTCGACTGGATCGACTACGAAGTTAAAAGCAAATTGACCGAGGAAATGTACGAAAGCGCTACCAAAGGCTTAGGTACGGACAATACTTTCCGCATGGCCAATGTAATTAAAAAGGCGCGGGCCGGCGAGCCGGTCACCATCCTCGCGTTCGGCGGTGTAGCCACCGCAGGGGAAGGCGCCACGAAGGTCGAGAGATCCTTCGACTACCTGCTTCGCGATTACTGGAAGCAAACATTTCCCGACAGCGAGCTGACGATCGCCAGGGACATCGCAAGTGCGACCGACCCCTATTATGCGATCCACCGCGCAGCGATGTTCATCGGGCTGAAGCCCGATCTGGTCCTCATCGACTTCTCCAGTTTCAATTCCAAAAGCCCGGCCGTTGCAGATGCCATGACCTATCTGGAAAACCTGGTGCGTCGTTTTATGGCCGAGGAAACACAGCCCGCCGTCATGCTCTTCTATATCTCGACGGAAGTTCAGTCGGAAGATAAGGATCCCCAGCGGACCATCTGCGTACGTTACCGCCTCCCCATGATCTCGTTTTACGACGCGGTCGAAAGCGGTCTGGCAGAAAACGTATATGACGACCGCGCCGCCCTGACCACGGGTATGAACACTCTGACGGACGAAGGTCAGACGATCTTCGCCGCCATCTTAGAACGCTATTTCAACAACGTACGCGCCGCCGTGCGCTCGAATAAGACCAACACCTCCTATGTTCTTCCGAACAGTTCGGCGGAGGCATCCCGCTACAGTGGTTCCCACATCGCGGACAATGCAAACATCCGGCCTTCTGCTAAGGCAGGCATCGCTAAGGGAAGCCCCGTCAGCCCGGATTATCCGAATGGTTGGAGCGCAAATGCTCCCGGTTTTGAGATCACCTTTAAGATCACGGCGCGCAACTTAGGCATCCTGTACCGCGCTGTTCCGGATCCTGCCGGAGCGGAGGTCGACGTCTTCGTCGACGGCAACTACATCAAAACATTTTCCTGTGCGGACACCTCGCTGGCCGCCCCCTGCGACCGCAGCGTCGAACTGTTTTGCGCGGGAAGCAAAGGACAGCATGTCGTGACCCTGCGCCAGAAAGCTGGAACAGCGGGTAGCTTCTTCGCACTCCTGGCACTTCTCGTAAGCTGACCGCCGGACGATTATAGACAACAAAACAAAACCCCGGGCAATGTGATATGTACCCTCTTTACTGGA
>DBXX01000079.1 GCA_002309675.1 Lachnospiraceae bacterium UBA1201 | reverse complement strand
GTCAGGTTTTCCGCGATCTGCGGGATGATCATATTGGCTTTATAGACGGCGATGCGGTCCCCGATGCCGAGTTTCAGGCTCCGGACGATGCTGACATTGTGTACGCTCGCGCGTGAAACGGTGGTTCCTTCCAGTTCCACAGGATCAAATACTGCGATCGGATTGATCCTGCCGGTCCTGGAGGCGCTCCACTCCACTTCACGAAGAGTGGTTTCCGCTTCCTCGTCCTGCCATTTGAAGGCGATGGCGTTGCGCGGGAATTTCGCCGTGGTTCCGAGCGAGCGGCCATAGGCGATATCGTTTAAAACGAGGACCAGACCGTCCGACGGAACGGGATTATCCTTGATCGCTTTTGCGAAATACTGAACCTGCGTAGGCACAGAATCGAAAGTTACTTTATAGTGTTCGACGACATCGAAGCCCTGCTTCGTGAGCCAGTCGAACTGATCCGTTACGAGGTCGAAAGCCACATTGCTTCCGTCGGCTTCATTTGCCGAGATCAGGGCGAATGCGTAGAAACGCACACGGCGTGCTGCCGTTACCGCGCTGTTTAACTGACGGACGGAGCCGGAGCAGAGGTTACGCGGGTTTTTGTATTTCTCTTCGCCTTCCGGGAGGGAAGCATTGACCACGTCAAAATCATCATAGCGTATAACGGCCTCCCCGCGCAAGACGAGACGGCCCGAAAATGGAATCTTTTTCGGAATATTGAGAAACGTCTTCGCGTTCGGCGTGATCACCTCGCCGACTTCTCCGTTGCCGCGGGTCACAGCCTTTAACAATTCGTGGTTCTCATAGGTCAGAACGACCGTCAGGCCGTCCATCTTCCACGACAGGACTCCCTCATGTCCGGATAAAAATCCGGCCAATGCATCGACGTCCTTCGTCTTATCGAGGGAGAGCATCCGCGAGGGATGGCGCTCCTTCGGGAGTTCGCTCATGACCTCGTAACCGACCTTTACGGTCGGGCTGTCAGCGCGGACCATGCCGGTCTTCTGCTCCAGTTCCAGCAGTTCATCGTACATCGCGTCGTACTCGTGGTTCGGCATGATCTCCGTGCCGGTCTGATAGTACGCACGAGAGGCTTCATTCAGGATACGGATGAGTTCATCCATTCGTTTGGTATCGTCCATAGGGCCCTCCCCTCTTTGAAACGACGGGTTCAGTTTCGCGTGCGCGACTTCGCTCGCTGCGAATCCTTTCCCCCTTTTATCATGGCATACAACTGTCTGGCGGCTGTGTCCGGAACCTCCCGGACTTCGCCGACGCGCATCTTTCCGATCTCCAGGTTCATGATGCGGATGCGCTTCAGGCGGCGCACATGGTAGCCTTCGCTCTCACACATGCGACGGATCTGGCGGTTGATGCCTTGTGTCAGGATCATGTGAAATGTGCATTCACCGCTTTGGAACGCGGTGCACGGGCGCGTGACTACATCGCCCAAATCTACGCCTGCCTGCATCTTTTTCAGAAAGTCGTCGGTCACTGGTGCGTCGATGGTCACGACGTATTCCTTCTCGTGTTCATTTGCCGCACGCATGATCTCGTTCGCCAGGTCGCCCTGGTTCGTCAGCAGAAGCAGACCTTCGCTGGTCTTATCCAGGCGCCCGATCGGGTAAATGCGTTGCGGGTATTTGATATAATCAATGACATTGTCCTTCTCCCGTTTTTCGGCCGTACATACGATGCCGCGCGGCTTATAAAACATGAGCAGGATCGGTTTTACATTACTCTTTTTCTTCGTCAGCGGCTTGCCGTTTACGACGATGTTATCGCGGTCCGAGACCTGCATGCCGGTCGTCGCGGGCTGTCCGTTCACAGTGACGCGCCCCTCTTCGATCAGGCGGTCCGCCTCACGACGGGAGCACACGCCGACGGCGCTTAAGTATTTATTGATACGTGTCAGTTCCATGCGCATCACCTCCGTCGGATCCGAGTCCGTCTGCTATGAACATCGCGTCACCGAAACTGAAAAAACGGTAACGCTCGCGGATCGCTTCCGCATAAGCTGCCAGCACGTGCTCGCGGGTCGCCAAGGCAGACACTAGCATGAGCAGGGTCGACTGCGGCAAATGAAAATTCGTGATCAGACCGTCGAGCACGCGGAAGGTATAACCCGGATAAATGAAGATATCCGTCCATCCGCTGATGGGACGCAGGGTCGAAGAACCGAGCATCGATGCAGCCGACTCGATGGTGCGGCAGCTCGTCGTTCCGACACAGATGACGCGATGCCCGGTCTCTTTCGCCCGGTTGATCTTCTCCGATGCATCTTCATCCAACATGAAGAACTCGGAGTGCATATGATGTTCGGTGATCTCGGAAACCTTAACCGGGCGGAATGTCCCCAGGCCGACATGAAGCGTCACATAGGCGATGGAGATCCCCTTCTCTTCGATCTTTTGAAGCAATTCTTTCGTAAAATGCAGGCCGGCTGTCGGCGCCGCCGCAGACCCGTCATACTTAGCGTATACGGTCTGGTAGCGATCCTTATCCTTAAGCTCGTGCGTGATATACGGCGGAAGCGGCATCTGACCGAGCCGGTCCAGGATCTCCTCGAAGATTCCTTCGTAGAGAAAGCGGATCTTTCGGTTTCCCTCTTCCATCATATCGACGACTTCTGCCTTCAAAAGGCCCTCGCCGAACTCGATCACGGCTCCGGGACGGGCTTTCTTTCCCGGCTTTACGAGGCACTCCCAGCAATCATTTTCCAGACGCTTTAAGAGCAGCACCTCGACCTTACCTCCGGTGCCTTCCCGGCTGCCGATCAGGCGGGCCGGGATGACCTTCGTGTTATTCAGGACCAGGCAGTCGCCCGGATCCAGATAGTCAATGACATCATAAAAGTGTTTGTGCTCGATGTGCCCCGTTTTTTTATCCAGAAGCATGAGCCGCGATTCCGAACGATTCTCGATCGGATCCTGCGCGATCAGTTCCGGGGGCAATTCATAATCAAAATCTTTAACCAGCACTCTGTTTTCCTCCAAAGCCTCACGGCTTAATATCCGTACCACAAGTGGTAACGCAGTTTCTTGCTGCCGGTCTGTCGTTTTGCGACAACCATGGCCAATCTATTCCGGGCCCGTAAAATGATCTTTTGATCCTCGTTCTCGATCGGATGTTTACCGAAGAAGCAGAGATTGATCTTCTCGATCGCTTCGGTAAACAGTTCTTCACTCTCTGCCAGTTCTTCGAACCACGAAACGATCTCGGCGCTGTCCGTCTCATATGTAAAGTTATGCTGTTCGATCGACGCCAATCTCCTCATGTCTTCATACAGCGAAGCCACACTCTTATTATAGTCTCGTTGAGTGAAGCCGCGGCTCCGTTTGGCGAGCAGGAAACTCCTGCGCAGGAAGACGAGCAGATACAGTACCAGCAGTCCGCCCAGAGCGAACAGGATCACCTTAAGAACCTTCCAAATGGCAGGCCACAACAGCGGTCCTTCTTCTTTTTCGCCCGGATGAACCGTAAGATCTCCTAAGCTGCCTCCTGGAACGATCGTCGTCAGAGTACTTCCGGGCACCTTAGAGGGAACCTCCTGCGTCTGTGCTGCCGAGGAAGTCTTCTCCTCGCCCGACGTTCTGCTTTCGTCCGTAGATCTTTCCTGTGTAGGCACCGGAGACGTAGGCTTCACGACCGGACGATCCGATTTCTTCCAATCATCCGAAAAACCAAAACCGGGAGTCACCTCGATCGGAACCCATCCGAGATTTCGAAGATAGATCTCGACCCAAGCGTGCGCATTTTCCTCCGTGATATCCTGGAAGGAAGATCCGGAAGGACTCATATAGAAACCTTCTACATATCGCGCAGGAATACCGAGCAATCGGAACATCACCGTACCTGCAGAAGCAAAATGCATACAATATCCGGCCTTCTTCTCGAATAGAAATGCATCGACAAAATCCACATCTCCCGCGATCTTTCCGGGACTCAGGGAATAATCCGCAAGTTCATCAAGCGTATCGCGTACATAAATGACTGCATCTTCGATACCATCTATGCGAACGTCCTCCATGTATTCGCGTAGTTTTTCGACACTGTCGGGAACGTTCAGGTATTCCCGAAGGATGTTTTCGTACGCTGAATCCGCGCCAGACTGTCCTTCCGGTCCATAATACTGAAAAAGAAGTTCCGGAATCATCCGGCCTCTCAGTTGCTGCTGATACGGATCCAAAAAATTCGGATTGTTATACAGATCACTATAGAAAGCATCGGCAAGTTCTTCCGGAGAGGCGCTGACCGCGCCCATGTAGCCTCTCTCATGGAGGAAAGCGTCATACAAGCGAACCAGGAACGGAACATTGAAGCTGATCAGATCATACGATTCTGATGAACCGAGTTCAAATTCCTCCTTGGTATATGGTGAAAGAGCAATATTGACCCCATCCTGACGATCTGCGAAATACGGCACGACCTTATAACCGTCTGCGTAATCCACATTTATGATATCAACGTTCGCTTCGTTGATATTCAAATAGTTTCGTAATTTCGCATCGCCGAGGTTATCGCGTGAAATCGAATCCAAGATCGGTGCTATGGTACTCAGCGAATTGTACTCTCTATGGCTGAAATTCATACCTTCCAGTCGGTCACGATACTGATTTCGAATGATATCGGAAAGGTCTGTCCAACGTCTTCCCGTATAGACCTCACCGACATAGCATTTAAGATAAGCGTACCGGTTTTCCAGACTATCCGACCTTAATACGGAAAGAAGGACATGATCCTTATCGGGCTTTATCGCGCCGGTCGACCCCAGGTCGCCGCCACTGATACCGCCTACGGACGTACCGAATATCTGTCCGCGTAAATGCTTCAGGATCCTCTCGGGACCTCCGGAATACATAAACTCCTGCGCAGGTTTAACGATCTGCGTTATTTTCTCTTCAAACAGAACCGGAAAAGCCATGGCCGCCACCGCCGTCGCCATCATGGTGACGTAGAGCGGAAAAACCGCCTTCGGGGGATGCAGACAGAAAATACCTGTTTCCTCGCTTTCTCCTTTGCTTTTTACGGTCTGATGCTTCTCTTCCACCCGCATCTGGACACCGATCACGCCGATCACGGCAAAAAGCAGAATGATGCGGATAAACGCAAAACGATCCGGCGTAAAACCGTTCATCAGTACGAGCAGACATGGGAGCAAAAGCACCAATGCGACCGAGGAGATTCGGAACTTACGAAGCAGATTGTATCCGAGCCACAATGTCATGGGCACATATAATACGGTCAATGTGATCAAACGGCCGTTACGGAAGGCCTGGTCCGAATAAAACTTCGTGACTTCGGTCACCCGGAAACCCTTCCATGTAAAGCCGTAATAATCCGCATAACGGCGAATGATCTCATCGAGTAAGGACTGAAGACTGGTCAACTGGCCCTCGGAAGCCATGAACCGCGAATATAACCATAGCACATAGATCGCAGCCAGCACCAGTACCACGGGATAACGTACGACCCGGATACTCCAGAACAGGATGATCAGAGTCGAGATCAACACGATGGGTAAGATCACGGCCCGCATTTCCCCGTTAAGTTCGTAGAGCCGGTTGAAAGTATATACAAAAACATACTGCAGCAGAAAAAGAGCCGAAAAAACAACAGCCAAATAAGCGATCATACCGGCGGCCGTAACCCGGCGCGCACGTACGATCGGCTTAAATGCTGTATCGATCTCTCTAATCTTTCTGCTTCTCATTTTTTACCTTCTTTTACATGACCACTAACTCAATACCCGATAACTGGTTCATCAGGTTTTCGGAGGCGAATGTGTATTGTATGTCGCGTGCGATGATCTCCTGCTCCGGTTCAACGGACCTCAGTGCGGTATCGGCTGAGAGGATGATCAGTTCATCCGTGACGGAGCGTTTTGCCAGCAGTAGTTCATCCTGCTCCAGCCCCTTGCTGCGAGGTCCGGTCACCACGATGAACTGCCGCATGCGGTTCTCCAGTTTCACTTCGGAAAAAACGAGCGGCAAGGGTAACTCCCCGATCGGATCGGAAGTGCGGAGGAACTCCGCAAACACCTCATAGAGGTCATCGATCTCATAGACCGTGACTTGATGCATCTCCAACTGCCGCTGAAACCACAGCAGCGTAAACGGACAGCCGGCATCCAAAAGGGACAGCCCCACGGATAATGCCATCGTCATGCGATCGGAATATTCCTCTCGCGTTCTGTAATTCATATCCACATACAGGCAAACGCGGCTGCACAGCGGCATACCGAAATCCTTTACCATCAGGTCTTCCGACTTTGCGGAAAGTTTCCAATGCACGCGCTGGAGCTTATCTCCGGGCTGCATCGAGTGGAAACTCACGATCTCCGACGGATCTTCTCCGACCAGCGTCGAATGGAACCGCGAGGAATTTGTAATATCGTGCCAGATGGAATTTCGGTTTTTGACCGACATCAGCGTGTACTCCGGGAGCACGACCACCGACTGCTTTTGTTTCACCTTTCTGCTGAAACGGAACAGACTCAGCCAATCGTATACGCGGATCTTACTGATACGGATCTGCGCCAGCCCGCAATACTTAAACGTTACGGGAATGCGCATATCGAGCACTTCTTTTGCGGTCAATGTCGCGCTTACACGGATCTTTTCGGATCTCCCGGACGTCAGATACGACGCAACCAGGATGCAATCCACCTTCGTGATCGAGATCGGCATGCGGTTCCGCAGGCGGATCTGAAATGCCACCGGCTTATTCGGCAGCGCGGCCGAATAATTGCCCCGGATCAAATAGGCTTTAACACAAAACGACAGGATGAACGAAACGATCACGGCGATCACAGGCACGAAAACAAGAACCGATAAAACATAGATCGGTTCGTCCTGGAGATATGCGATTGCCACCCCGTAGACCACTAGGATCACGAGTAAATATATGAACAGATTTCGGTTCATCTTTCTCTATCCCTACTTTGTTTTCCCGCTTTCCGGCTTTTCTACCGAAGCCAGGATCGCTTCAATGATCTGATCCTTCGTTCTCTTTTCAATACGAGCTCTGGAATTCAGTAAGATACGATGTCTCACGACATCGGCAAAAATATCGGTAATATCTCTCGGCTTTACATAATCGCGTCCGGACATAAACGCGTTTGCACATCCCATGCGCATGAGGGCAATGCCTGCACGCGGGCTGGCGCCGAGTTCCAGGTATGGATTCTCACGGGTTGCCGTAACCAAAGCCACGATATACTGATAGATCACATCATGCACAAAGATCTCGTCGACCTTCGCCTGCATGTCCAATACCTGCTCCCTGGTCATCAGTTCCCGAAGTTTCAACGTGCTCTCGGCAGGAACATGCTTCGAGCGGAGGATCGTGATCTCGTCTTCATCCTTCGGATAGCCCATCGAGAGCTGGATCATAAAACGGTCGAGCTGGGACTCCGGCAACAGCTGGGTACCCGCTGAACCTGCAGGGTTTTGCGTCGCAAGGACGATGAACGGCTTCTCCAATTCATAGGTCCTGCCGTCCACGGTTACATTGCCCTCCTCCATAACCTCGAGGAGCGCCGACTGCGACTTCGGGGATGTACGGTTGATCTCATCCGCCAAAAACAGGTTCGTGAAGATAACGCCGGGCACAAAACGGAAATTACCGGTCTCCTTATCGTACATATTGAAGCCGACGATGTCCGAGGGCAGAACGTCCGGAGTAAACTGAAGGCGGCGCGCGCCCAGCTGGCATACGCTTGCGATGGCCATTGCCATGGTCGTCTTACCGAGTCCCGGGATATCCTCGATCAATACATGTCCGCGGGCCAGGATAGCGCAGAGCACCTTCCGTACCACATCGTCCTTTCCTATAATGCTGCGTTTGATCTCTTCCTGAACGCTGATCAACAATTCTTCATCTGTCATTTTCGTACATCCTTCTCGTTTGTATTTTTATGCCTCACCGGGCGTTTCTGATAAGATATCTCCTTCGGACGATCCCTCTCCCGACTCTCCGGACTGCGAATCGCTCTCCGGCTTCTCGCGGAGCAGGCGGATCAGACGGCCGAGTTCGTCGTCACGGTCGCATGCCTGTGAAAACGCACGGTTTACCTGTACCATCAGGGACATAACGTCACGATTATTTGTCATTGTATTCAAGTGCTCGCGAAGCTCATCCGAAACCGGACCGTTATAGATCTTCCAGTCGTCTCCAACCTTCTTCAGATAGAAACGGATCAATGTAGGAGCCGGGGTCTGAACTTCTTTAAATTTGATCTCGACCAGAACATAGAGCACCATCTCATCGGCTTCCAAGCCGTCTGCATTGTAGCACTTGATGCCGCGGTATCCGTCGATGATCTGCGCCTTACGCTGCAGTGTCTTCTCATCGATGGAAATGTTCTTCGGATCGTAGTAACACGAGCGAATCGTCTCGATATCGCAATCGGCTGTAGCGTTGTAGTAGGTCTTCATCAGTTCCAATACGCTCTCATCCGCATCGTCGATCTTATATTCTACCGAATATACTTCGGTATCCTCTATAAGACTCGATGAACTCTGCGACTCGTCGCTTACGCCGGTCATTTCGTTTGAACTGTTTTCCTCTGTTCCCGGTGCGGTCTCATTGCCGGAAATGCTTCCGGACACCGTCGTTTCTTCCACAGCGGGCGGGGTTTTAGATCCCCACCAGAAGATATACGCAAGTACTGCCAAAATTACCACACAGGCAGCCACGGCTATCATGATCCACGCGAGCCGGTTGCTCTCCCGGTCTTCCTCTTCCTGCGAGCGGAAGGTTTCGGCCGTAGTTTCTTTTTCGGCGGTTTCGGTCTTAAAAGGCACTTCTTCCTTAACAGACTCTTCCGCTTTCGCGGCACCTTCTTCCTTCACGGGTTCATCGGTCTTTTCGGGTTCTTCCGTCTTCGCAGGCTCTTCTGCCTTCGCGGACTCTTCTGCCTTCGCGGGAGGTTCCGGAGGCATGATCGTCTTAGGAACGTCTTTCTCGTCAGCCGGTTCCTCTGCCTTTGCGGGCTCTTCCACCTTCGCAGGCTCTTCTGCCTTCGCGGGTTCCTCTGCCTTCGCAGGTTCTTCTGCCTTCGCGGACTCCTCTGCCCTCGCAGGCTCTTCTGCCTTTGCGGGCTCTTCTGCCTTAACAGGCTCTTCGACCTTCGCCGGCTCTTCAACCTTAACAGGTTCTTCCGTCTTTTGGGGCTCTTCTGCCTTCGCCGGCTCTTCGACCTTTACGGTCTCTTCACCCTTCGCACGCTCTTCGACCTTCTCCAGTTTCACGGATTCTTCCGAACCCGCGTGTTTCGGCTGCTCAGTCTTCGGCTCTTCCGCCTGCTTCACCGACGCCGTACCCGAAGATGCATCGCCCTTCTGGGCTTTACGTTTCATATATGCCAAATAAGCCGCGGTGGCTTCTTCATCCGGACCTGTAATTCCGAAAATCTGCTCCTCGACCTCTTCGTCAATATTCTCTTCATCGGAGACATCCGTGTCGGGTTCGTCCTCGACCGGGATCTGAACGATCTTTTCTCCCTGAATTCCTATATTTTTCAACTGTTCCGGGGTAAGCCCTGCGGAATGCTGTTTCTTTTTATTTCTTTTTTTCACTGATCTATACCACCGTAAACGGTCTTTGCTCCCTGTAAGGTCACAGGAAGACCGATATCATCATCAATTATTATGTGGAAAATGCAACCGACGCAAGGTCGTTGCCGGCATACTCTCTACAGGTACACATACAGAGTTATTATATCAGATAGTGCCCCCTTTTTCAACATACAATTCCGAAAAACGAGGCTTGACTTTTGGGTGGCACTATAGTAAAATGTTCCTTGTTCGAAATGCATCTGTAGCTCAGTGGATAGAGCAATGGCCTCCGGAGCCATGTGCGGTGGTTCGATTCCACTCAGATGCACATTAAGGTCATCGCACAGCGCTTCAGGCCATGGGTCGGCGCTGTGCCCGCCTTTTCGATCTATATCTTCGAATATCCTATTTTTTCCCAGATCAATTTTTAACTGAATATTCTGTTAAGCGGTTCGTACCGCTCTTTTGTCGTACCCGGATTTTTACACATTCTTTGTAAAATCGCATCAATCGGGCGCCGTCTCCCGTTTGAAATAAATCGTCCTCGCGACGTTAAACCCGGAGGTCTATGGACTACGAAACATTTACTGAAAACGTGCGTACGCACATTCTGAAGTTTCTTGAGCCGACACAGAACGCACGGCTGAAACGCATCTTAAAAAACAACGGCTGTGAATACACGTCGCTTATTATTGACACGGAGGGCGAGCCGGTCGCGCCCGCTATCTATCTGGAAGACTTTTACACATCGTTTCTCGAGGAACGCTCGGTCTACGAGGACGATGTGATCACGGACGATGAGCGTTTCGATGCGATCGCCCGCCGGATCCTCCTGGGCATGGAGGATCTGGCCCGCCCGGACTTTAGTGAGGATCTCATGGATTACGAGAACGTGCGGGACCGAATCTGCCTTAAGCTCGTATCCCGCTCGGAAAATGAAGACCTTTTGAAGCATACACCCTATGTCGCATTTCACGATCTGTGTATCCTGTTTTTCATCCACCTGGAGATGTCGGATAAGACGTTCGGAAGCATACTTCTTAAGGAGGATCAGTTTTTGAAATGGAAGCTCACTCCGACGGCCCTCTATCCGATCGCGCTGGCCAATACGATGCGCATCTTTCCGGCCGAACTGTGTGCGTTGCAGAGCATCCTGGAATCTTTATGCAAAAAAGATCCCGACGATGAGCCGAAGGCACATAATCGGGATACGCTGAAAAAAATATGCGATCTTTCGGGGGAACCGTGGGAGGCGCCGGAGCGTCCACTGGTCCACCAATCGATGGTCTTAACAAATAAAAACAAGTATTTCGGGGCGACAGCCGTCCTCTATCCGCAACTTCTCAACCGGATCGGGGATGCGCTTCAGGGAAGTTATTACCTGATTCCTTCCAGCATCCACGAAATGTTGATCCTGCCGTCGAGCATCGGAATCAGCAGTCATGAGATCGATGATATGATCCGCGAGATCAATCAGACCGAGGTATCCGCCGAAGAAGTCCTCGGAACGCATTGCTACTACTTCGACCATAAGAGTTATTCTCTGGTCTGAGTCATCACGTTTTTGCAGTCTCTCTCCGGTTCTTCTCTTCGAGATCCCGGAAGAAATCTTCCAAATGCACAAGGCAGTGATGCAGCGCCCTTTTTTCTTCGTCGCTTAAGTCTCTGACGATGGCACGCATCATGTTCTTATGAAAATCGCGGTGATGGTGGTAAGCCTTTACCCCTTTTTCCGTAAGCGATACCAGCACTACGCGACGGTCCTCCTCGCTGCGGTTGCGGTTGATGTAGCCTTTACGCTCCAGGGCGTTCATCGCTACATTGACCGTGCCCTGCGTGACGGACATTTTCCGCGCGACTTCACTGACCATCTGCGGCTTACTGATGCCGATGGCGTCGATAATGTGCATATCGTTGTTGCTGATATCTTCGTACTCTTTTGTAATGATCGCCTTCTCCTCGATGTGCATGATGTCGTTAAACAGACTGACCAGCACGGAATTCAGCGCCATGTTGATTTCTCGATCCTTCATCCCTTAATTATTCCCTTCATCACCATTTCAGGATCGTCGCACC
>DBXX01000004.1 GCA_002309675.1 Lachnospiraceae bacterium UBA1201 | reverse complement strand
GCGAAAGGCTACCTGATCAAAAACCATACGCCGGAGCATCTGAAGCAGATGATCAAATCGGTCTATAACGGAACGGGCGTTATGGAGGAAAACATTCTCGAATCGATCACGAAGGGAACATTACTATCCGAAGATGGTTCGGGCCAGAGTACGGGACGAAAAGAAGAATACGGTGCCGAGGGCTTCGATGCATCGCCTTATACGGAGCGCGAGTTGGAGATCATCAAAGCAGTGTCCGGCGGTTTGTCGAACCGCCAGATCGCAGATAAACTCTGCATCTCCGAAGGCACGGTGAAGAACTATATTACGACGATCCTGTCGAAAGAGGACCTGTCGCACCGGACGGCGCTGGCAGTCTATTACCTGACGG
This sequence comes from Lachnospiraceae bacterium UBA1201, assembly GCA_002309675.1. Lineage (GTDB taxonomy): Bacteria > Bacillota > Clostridia > Lachnospirales > Lachnospiraceae > UBA1201. Next base: position 3,183 of record DBXX01000004.1, on the reverse strand, counting down.
GACGGAAGTCATGAGGTGACAAAAAGAACCGTCCCCACTGTCACATGTGACAAAAAGAACCGTCCCCGGTGTCACATCTGTGGTATAATAAGGGCGGGGGTATGACGATGAATGGCCGAAGGCCGATTTAGGAGGATTTTCATGATCATAGCATACTACCAGATTCTGTTTGTGCTTTCGATTCTTCTTACATTGTTGTACATTATGACATGGCATAAGCATTTTGACGTACATGTTACGCTGATCTTTACGATGGTTCCGATCGCTATCCTCGGAAACCTGATGACAGCAGAGGCGGCGAACCTGTCAGAGGCGATCCTTGCGAATAAGATCACGTATTTCGGCGGCACATTTTTGATGCTTATGATTACGCTGGCGATTTTGCAGCTTTGTGATTTCCACGTGCCGAGATGGCTTCGGTTTATAATGTTTGCGGCCAGTACATTGACCTATTTCGGTGCACTGACGGTAGGGCGTTATGATTGGTTCTACAGATCCGTCGGGTTTGCGAAGGAGAATGGTGCGGGCTGGCTGATCGACAAAGAGTACGGTACACTTCATGCCTTCTTCGTCGGACTGGTCCTGGCGTATTTCGCCGTCAGTTTCGCCGCCATGATCTACAGTGCGATTCGAAAGAAGAATGTGCCGAATAAGATCATCCTGTTCATGTTTATCCCGGAGATGGTCGCGGTCGTTACGTTTTACGGCGTACGTACCATCATTACCCCGCAGGTGGAATTGCTTCCGGCCGCATATGTGTTTGCACAGATCATGTACCTGATCATCATTCACCAGGTCTGCCTCTACGACATCACGGATACGGGCATAGACACGATGGTCCAGACCGGGGATAAAGGTTTTATTTCCTTTGATTTTAAGCGCCGCTATCTGGGCTGTAACGAGACCGCGCTCGGCATTTTTCCCGAACTGGGGGATGCGAAGGTAGATAGGATCCTGCCGGCGAATACGACGGTATCGGAGCAGGTCAACCGCTGGCTCAATACGTTTGAAAATGATAATACACAAAATGCCTTTCGCTATCACTTTGGGGACTACAGCTACATGGTCACATTGACCCACCTGTACGACGGCAAGCGAAAGGGCGGCTACCAGTTTTTCCTTTCGGATGATACGAAACGACAGAAATATATCGAACTGATCAATAACTTTAATCTGCGCCTGAAGGAGCAGGTCGCAGAGAAGACGCAGCACATCGAGGAGATGCACGATAAACTGATCCTCGGTATGGCGACCATGGTTGAAAGTCGTGATAATTCGACCGGCGGCCATATTCGCCGTACGAGCGAGGGAGTACGCATCCTGACGGACGAGATGCGGAAGGACAACACGCTGAATCTTACCGATGAATTCATCCGCAACGTCATCAAGGCGGCGCCCATGCACGACCTGGGTAAGATCGCTGTCGATGACGTCATCCTGCGCAAGCCCGGTCGTTTTGAGCCATGGGAGTTCGAAAAGATGAAGGCACATGCGAAGGAGGGCGCCCGCATCGTTCATGCGATCCTGGAAGGAACGGATGACATCGAGTTCCATGAGATCGCGGAAAATGTCGCGCATTATCACCACGAACGCTGGGACGGCTCCGGCTATCCCGAGGGCCTGAAGGGGGAGGAGATCCCGCTCGAGGCGCGCATCATGGCCATCGCCGATGTGTACGACGCCCTGGTCAGCAAGCGAGTGTATAAGGACAGCATGCCGTTCGATAAGGCCGACTCTATTATCATGGAGGGCATGGGCACGCAGTTCGATCCGCAGCTTAAGCGTTTCTATGTGGCGGCACGACCGCGTCTGGAAGCCTACTACAGTGAGCAGGAGGCCGTGCCTGACGGTTCCGGCCTGACCGATGAAGGCGGCATGTGTAAGAAGCATTGACCGATTTGAATAAAACAGAATAATGATTCTTGGGAGGTTTACAAATGATCAAAGGAATCGGACATGTAGCATTTAATGTTAAGGACATGGACAGGACTATCACGTTCTATGAGCAGACGCTGGGATTTAAGAAGGCGTTTGACATAGATCGGCCGGAGAACGGAGAGCCGTGGATCGTATATATGTACGGCGGTGGCGGTCAGTTCATCGAGCTGTTCTATGGGGCGACGAAGGAGATCCCGTACCGCGACGAGAATATCGGATTCTTTCATATATGCGTGGAGGTCGATGATATTCAGGAGGCGTGGAAGAAGATCATCGAGACGGGAGCACCGCAGGATGATGCGCCGAAGCAGGGCGCGGACTATAACTGGCAGTGCTGGACGCACGATCCGGACGGGAATAAGATCGAGCTGATGAAGCTCGACGAAAAGAGTCCGCAGATGGAAGCGATCCGCGCTTTCGGAAAGGCTTAAGTAAAAAAAAATTAAAAAACGGTATTGACATCCCGAAACCGGGATGGTAAAATAACGGTGTTACGTAACTGCGTTATGTGACACCGTTTTTTTGTTGCATTGACCGATACGCGAGGAATGGACATGAAAAAAGACACGGAATACGAGAAGAAAGCACTTCTGCTCGAAGCAGCGAAACAGGAGTTCATGGCGAAGGGTTATAACAAAGCCTCCTTACGCAGTATCTGCGCGAAGGCCGGCGTTACGACCGGGGCGCTGTATTTTTTCTTTGAGGGTAAGGCGGAACTCTTTTCGGCGATCGTCAACGAACCGATCCTGGGGTTCAAAAAGATCTTGGTTGAACATTTCAAGGAAGATCGGGAGTATGCGATGCGTAAGGGCGCATTCGACGAAGCCGACATGGATCATTCCGATTTCAGTGACATGCTGGTCGAATACATTTACAGGCATTACGACAGCTTCATGCTTCTGATCACGGCGTCGGAGAATACGGTCTATGAGAACTACGTCGACGAATTCGTGACTATGATCGAAAAGTCTGTGCCTGACATGCTGGCATGGATGCAGGGCTACGTGTATGACGAATACATGGGTCACTGGATGTCCCACATTACGGTGGATGCATTTCTCCAGGTGGTAAAGCATGAGACCGACGTGGAAATGGCAAAGAAAAAACTCAGAAAGATCCTGAACTATCTGATCCGCGGCTGGATGGAACTGGTTCTGGAAAAACAATAAGGACCATACATACTGTCATTCTTGCGATCCTTCGCGAGGGTGGCAGTAAAAAAATAACATCTACATAACATTGTTA
>DBXX01000050.1:2563-4450 GCA_002309675.1 Lachnospiraceae bacterium UBA1201 | reverse complement strand
CTGTTCGCGGTGCGGCAGCTTCTGCGTGAGTCGCGGTCAGCGATCATCCTCCTGATGGGAATGCTCATAACCATGGCGGTCCTGATCCTGGGCATCAATACCTATGTATTGTGCTCGCATGTCCGCGATGGTAATATCGAGGATACCCACTATCAATACATGTATTTGCTGAAATACCCGGCGGAGACCCTGCCGACTCAGGCGGAGGCGACCTATGTGAAGAGTCTGTCGATCGATTGCGAGGGCTACAGTCTGGAAGTCAGTGTGATCGGTATTGACCGCGAAAGCAGGTATTTCAGCGATGTGCACCCGGAGAAGGGAAAGAGCAAAGCGGTGGTGAACGTATCGCTCGCGCAGCGCTTTGGCTATAAGACCGGTGATAAGATCACGCTGGAGGACAGCGCCATGGATCAGTATTACACGTTCAACGTGACGGATGTGAGCGATTACTCGGTTGGCTTTGCGATATTCATGGATATCGATTCGATGCGCGAACTATTCGGCGAGGAGGCCGGATACATCAATGTGCTGTACTCCGACGAGCCTCTGGAGATCGATGAGGCGCGCCTGTATTCCATGACTACGAAGGCGGAGATCGAGCATTCCTCGGCCGTATTTCTGGATATGATGTTTCCGCTGACGGTCACGCTGATCAGCGCGGGAAGCATAATCTGCTGCGTTGTGATGTATCTGATGATGGCTGTGACGATCGACCGGTCGGCCATGGGCATCTCCCTGATCAAGATCTTCGGTTATCGCTCGAACGAGGTCCGGAAACTGTACCTGAACGGCAACACGGCGATCGTTGCGGTCGGCGGCCTATTTGTCATTCCGCTGGCGAAGTTTTTGATCGACACGATCTATCCGTCTTTCATAGCAAATGTTGCCTGCTCGATGGATCTGCATTATCCGTGGATGCTTTACTTGGGCGTATATCTGTTCCTGTTATGCATTTATTTCACGGTCAATGCCCTCCTTCTGCGGAAGATCAACCGGATCACGCCGGCGGAAGTTCTGAAAGACCGGGAATAACATGAAAACGGGTTGAAAAATAGTCGCAAAACTCAATGATATGTTGATTTCTTGTGCAAAAAGACGTATACTGATATCAGAGTTTTCACAAAGACCCGACGGTGGGATTCAGATCGAAAAGGACGGTGTCCGGTATATGGATTTTCAAGCATTTGTTGATAGTATTGATGTAATGACTTGTGTTATTTCCGTCGAAATGAAAGAGGACGGAAAATACGGGGATATTCGTTTGGTGACGGGAAATAAAGCCTATATCCGCTCCATCGAGGAGGTTTGGGATGGTCCGGCTCTTATGAGCAACAAGTTCGTTCCGAACAGCCTGTACCAGAATTATTTTCCGCAGGATATGAATTTTGAGACAGTATGCTATAGGGCAGCGGTCGAAAAGGTGCCCGTGCATACCTATGTCCATCCGGAGCGGTACGACTTCTGGTTCGATTTGTTCCTGCTTCCGCTGATCAATGAAGGAAACATGTATTACTGCACCTACACACAGCAGGTCACGCAGTTGGGCGATACCCAGAAGATGGCTACGCTTTCTGCGAATACGGCATCTGAGGTGCTTAACATATGCTTGAAGTTGCATGGCTCGTCCGATTTTAAGGAAACGATGACGGAGGTCATGAAGGAGATCCGGCGCCTTTGCGAAGCCAGGGCCTGTTCCATCATGTTGATCGATCAGCGCGAGCGGACCTGTAAGGTGCTCGCCGAGGATCGTGAAGACAAAAGAGAAGAAGCGACGATGCGTTCGGTCGTTCGTAGGGATCCGGACTTTTATGAGATAGCGGAATCGTGGGAAGAAACGATCGGCGGAAGCAACTGCCTGATCGTTAAGAATGAGAATGACATGGACTA
>DBXX01000050.1:736-2498 GCA_002309675.1 Lachnospiraceae bacterium UBA1201 | reverse complement strand
GGTGAACTGCTCGGTTATATGTGGGCGACGAATTTCCAGGCAAAGGATACGGATCATATCAAAGAAACACTCGAACTCGCGACGTTTTTTGTTACTTCGGAGATCGCCGCGGATCTGCTCCTGAAGCGCCTGAAAGTGCTGAGCTCAATCGATATGCTGACGGGTGTCATGAACCGTAATGAAATGAATAACCGCATCGATCGGATCGTTTCCGGAGAGGATCAGCTCCGAAACCTCGGGATTGCATTTGCCGACCTGAACGGTCTTAAAAGGGTCAATGATGACCGGGGCCATATTTCCGGTGACCAGCTTCTGAAGCAGGCGGCCGGCGTTCTGCAGGCTACATTCCCGGAAGGAAGCATTTTCCGTGCGGGCGGTGACGAATTTATGGTCATCGTTCCCGATACAGACGAAGAGACCCTGCAGAATAAAGCAGACATCGTCCGAAACAGTGAACTCGGGTTCGGAAGTGCCTGCTTTGCCGTGGGAACTTGTTTTGTTGAAAACTCCAAAGACATCCTTAAAGCCCTTCATATTTCGGATGAAAGGATGTATGAGGATAAGGAGCGCTTCTATTTGGAGCATCCGGAAATGAAACGATAAATCGAGCGGAAGGCCAGGTAGCATTATGGAAATGCTGAAGGAGATACAACCAGAGTTGATGCTGGCATTGATCGGTATCAGCCTCGCGTTTGCGATCCTGATTCTCTTATCCAAAGGATTATCCCGAAAGAGGCGGATCGCGATCGCTACGATCGAACTGATCGCGGCGCTTCTTTTGTGTTGCGATCGTATCGCATATAATTTCGACGGAGACACAAGCGACATCGGGTTTACTATGGCGAAGGTCAGTAATGTCCTGTTGTTCCTGTTGAGTCCCCTTTGTGCGTTTGCTTTCGACCACTACATCATGAATCTGTTCCGCGAGGATCTGAAGCTGAAGATCCCGAGGAGACTCTGGGCGGTAGGTATTATTTCGCTCTTCGGAGTCCTGTTCGTGATCATCGCATCATTTATTCCGGATCTGTTGTTTTACTTAGATGAGGCGAACGTTTATAATCGGGGGCCGGCATTCGTTTTCTGTTACATCGCACCGATCGTATGTACGTTACTCATGGGTTCCGTGGTGATTCAGTATCGAAAGCATTTCAGCCGGATCATCTGTATTTCCCTGCTCCTGTTTTTAGTCGGACCGGTCGTCGGATCGATCGTTCAAGCGTTTCTCTATGGTTTTTCTTTCGGAAACCTGGCTATCATGGTGGCGTCGATCCTGATCTATATCTTTGCTTATCTGGATATCAATGAGAAGGTCAGCAGCGCCAACCGAAATAAGATCGAGCATTTGGAAGAGCAGCAGAGACTGTCGGAGAGACTTTTCGAACAGACGGCAACCGCATTGGCCAATGCGATCGATGCAAAGGACGAATATACGCGAGGCCATTCCGTGCGAGTAGCCGAGTATTCCAAGAAGATCGCCGAGCGCATGGGAAAGAGTGAAGAAGAGTGTCGGAAGATCTACTATACGGCGCTGTTACACGACGTGGGAAAGATCGGTGTAGCCGACAACATCATCACCAAAAACGGAATATTGACCGACGATGAATATGAGGCGATAAAGCAGCATCCCGTTATCGGAAACCAGATCCTGTCCAGCATCCGCGACTATCCGTACTTAAGTGTCGGCGCACATTATCATCATGAGCGCTACGACGGAAAAGGTTATCCGGATCACTTGAAGGGTGAGGAGATCCCGGAAGTAGCC
>DBXX01000050.1:0-679 GCA_002309675.1 Lachnospiraceae bacterium UBA1201 | reverse complement strand
ATCCCGCAGCAGATGGTGCGCGAGGAGATTCTGAAGAATTCCGGGACCCAGTTTGATCCGGAGATCGCGAAGATCATGCAGCATTTGATCGATATTGACGATGAGTATAAGATGAAAGAGTTGACGGAGGCTACGCAGTTGCATGGCGACGGAGCGTTAGTCTGTGGGGAATTCGGCCAGTCCGTCTCCGAAGGTATCCTGCTTTCCAAGCAGGAGGTCCTGGTTCGCTTCCGGTATGAGGGGGAGGGGCAGCCGTCCATCGTCCTGTTTGATTCGCTCGATGCAAATTATCATATCGACGAGCGGGAAGTAAGGGATCTGTCCGTCCTGAAATACGGAGAGATCGGTTTCGACGGATCGTTTGCCTGTGAGGCCGCCCGAAAGATGGAAGTCCGAAAATGCCATGATGAATATGGCGATGAGGCGGGCAATGCTTCGAAGGCAGCTAGAGAATACAGGATCCTGGCTGTACGTGTCCGGGATCACGCCCGGATCACTCTGGATAACGGCGCGGAGGTCCGCGATGTGATCGTGGCATTTCCCGATAGCGCGCGATTTGCATATATCGGACTGACCGGTGAAAATTGTAAGATCTGGGACGTTTCCATGGAGCGTGAAGAGCAGGAGACGTCGGCTTCGGAGATTCCGCGGATCGCCGAGGAGGTCCTCTACACGCAGG
>DBXX01000033.1 GCA_002309675.1 Lachnospiraceae bacterium UBA1201 | reverse complement strand
GCGAACATGATCAACGAAGCGGCGATCAACGCGGTTAAAAAAGGTCGTAACGCCGTATCGCAGAAGGATCTGTTTGAGGCGGTGGAAGTCGTTCTGGTCGGTAAGGAGAAAAAAGACCGCGTGATGAACGCGGAAGAGCGGCGCATCGTTTCCTACCACGAAGTAGGCCACGCGCTGGTAAATGCCCTGCAGAAGGATGCAGAGCCTGTGCAGAAGATCACGATCGTGCCTCGTACCATGGGGGCCCTCGGCTATGTTATGCAGACGCCGGAGGAGGAGCATTTCCTGAACACGAAGCCGGAACTGTGGGCTATGCTGGTGGGTATGCTCGCCGGACGTGCGGCCGAAGAGATCGTCTTCGGTAAGGTAACGACGGGCGCGGCCAATGATATCGAGAAGGCGACGAACCTGGCGCGTGCCATGGTTACCATGTACGGTATGAGTGAGCGCTTCGGACTGATGGCGCTTGAGACCGTGGAGAGCCAGTACCTGACCGGTGCGACCCACATGAACTGCTCGGATCAAACGGCGGCCCTGGTCGACGAAGAAGTGAAGGATATGCTGAAGAAGGCTTACGATGAAGCGAAAGCGCTGCTTTTGGCGAACCGCATTGCCCTGGACCGCATCGCCCACTTCCTGATCGAAAAGGAGACCATTACCGGTAAGGAATTCATGGATATCCTGCGTCGCATCCAGCGCGGAGGCGAGGCGGAAGTTCCTTCCCTGTTCTCCGAAGAAGAGAAGAAAGAGATACTGAATAAGACATCGGCGAAGTTCGATGTGGAATAGCAACAAAAGCGGATGGCGCCGGAAGGTGTCGTCCGCTTTCGGCAAATTATAAACCGGAGTAGACGTATGGAAGAACTGGAATTTAACTTTGAAGAGGAACTGAAAAAATTACCGGATCTTCCCGGCGTCTATCTGATGCACGGGGATCTGGATGAGGTGATCTACGTCGGGAAGGCGATCGTGCTGAAAAACCGCGTGCGCCAGTATTTCCAGAGCGGGCGCGGAAAGACGACGAAGATCCTGCAGATGGTGGATCACATCCGCCGCTTCGAGTACATCGTGACGGACTCGGAGGCGGAGGCGCTGGTCCTGGAGAGCAATCTCATAAAGGAATACCAGCCCAAATACAACACGCTCCTGAAGGACAGCAAGGGCTATCCTTATCTTTACGTGACGGTAAATGAAGAATACCCGCGGGTGCTGTATGCGCACCAGATGAAGAAAGACAAGAATAAGTATTTTGGGCCGTACACGAGCGGAACGGCAGTGAAAGAAACGCTGGACCTGCTGCAGAAAACACTGAAGCTGCGTACCTGTCATAAGACGATCACGGCCGATACCATTCCGGTCGGACGTCCCTGCCTGAATTACCAGATGAAGCTGTGCGATGCGCCGTGTCAGGGATATATCAGTTGCGAAGAGTACCAAAAGAAGATTCAGGCGGCCGTGGCGTTGCTGAACGGAAATGACAGCATCATCACGAAGATACTGGAGCAGAAGATGCAGGAAGCGGCCGAACGGATGGACTACGAGGAAGCCATGCAGTATCGGGACCTGATCGGCAGCGTGCGCTTTGTTGCGACCCGCCAGAAGCTGTCGGACCGCAACTACGACGACATGGATGTGGTCGGTCTGCATGTCGAGGAAACGGACGCCGTGGTCTGCGTCATGTTTTTCCGCGAAGGAAAGGTCATCGGCCGCGAGCATTTCCATATGCAGGCGGCAGAGGGAGACGAACCTGCGGATATCCTCGAAGGCTTCTTAAACCAGTATTATGCCGGAACCCCGTACGTGCCTGCACGGATCCTGCTGCCTTCCGCAGTCGCTGAGACGCAGATCCTGACGGATGCGCTTTCGGCGCGTCGGGGCGGAAAGGTCGAACTGGCGGTCCCGGAGCGCGGAGAGAAGCTGCGCCTGGTACGGCTGGCTTCGGAAAATGCGCGGATCTTCCTGACGAAGGACGGCGAGAAACTGAAAAAAGAAGAGGAGCGCACACAGGGCGCCATGCAAAAACTGTGCGAACTGCTGGGCATGGATGGCCTGTCCCGCGTGGAATCGTTTGATATATCAAACACCGGAGGCTTCAACAGTGTGGCATCCATGGTCGTTTTTGAGGACGGGCGTCCGAAGAAATCGGACTACCGGAAGTTCCGCATCAAATGGGTGCAGGGCATGAATGACTACGCCTCCATGGAGGAAGTGCTGACGCGGCGTTTTGAACGGGCAAGGGCTACGGAGAGCGAGCGCAAAGGCTTTGAGCGCCTGCCCGATCTGCTTTTGATGGACGGCGGCAAAGGCCAGGTCCACATCGCGGAGAAGGTTTTGGAGAGCCTAGGCCTGTCCGGAAAGATTCCCGTTTGCGGCATGGTAAAGGATGACCGCCACCGGACGCGCGGCCTGTATTTCCATGATGAGCTGGTGGACATTGACCTGCACGGACCGGTGTTCCAGCTGATCACGAGGATCCAGGACGAGACCCACCGCTTTGCGATCGAGTACCATCGCAGCCTGCGCCAGAAGGCACAGACGCATTCGATCCTGGATGACATCCCGGGTATCGGACCGAAACGCAGACTGGCACTGATGACGAATTTTGACTGCCTGGATGACATCCGAAACGCTGACGTGGAGACGCTTTGCGCCGTTCCCGGCATGGATCGGAAGAGCGCACAGGCCGTATATGCATTTTTTCATACGGAGGCATAGCAGTTTTTTCCCTCTTTACAGAAACCGATTCGTTTTGTAAAATATGAGTGCAGAGGTATTTCATCTGCAATATCTGTGTCAGGAGAGATTGGCTATGAAAGGCATTGCCCTTACGAAACTGATTGAGAAAATGTCTCTGAAAAATATGACGCCGGCGATCGATACGGAGACCATCCGGATCAACGATGTCGACGTTAACCGCCCGGCGCTTCAGCTTACGGGCTTTTATGATCATTTTGATAATGAACGCGTGCAGATCATCGGAAACGTGGAATTCGCGTATCTGAAGTCATTGCCCGCGACTTTGCGTGACCAGACCATGGACCGCCTGCTTTCGAGTAAGGTGCCCTGCCTGGTCTTTTCGCGTAATTTCCAGCCGACGCCCGAGGATATCGATTCCGCGATGCGTCACGGCGTTCCGCTTTTGGTATCTACCCAGACGACTTCGGAGCTGATGGCGGAGGTCATCCGCTGGCTGAAGGTAGAGCTGGCTCCCATGATCACGATCCACGGCGTTCTGGTCGATGTTTACGGCGAAGGTGTGCTGATCACAGGTGAGAGTGGCATCGGTAAGAGTGAGGCCGCCCTGGAACTGATTAAGCGCGGCCACCGTCTCGTGGCAGACGACTCCGTCGAGATCCGCAAAGTCTCCGATGAAACACTGGTCGGCGCTGCGCCGGAGGTGCTCCGCCATTTTATCGAACTGCGCGGTATCGGAATCATCGATGTCAAGACGCTGTTCGGTGTTGAAAGCGTAAAGAATACCCAGTCCATCGATATGGTCATCAACCTCGAGGAGTGGGATAAAGAGAAGGAATACGACCGTCTGGGTCTCGAAGAGCACTACACTGAGTATCTGGGCAATAAGATCGTATGCCATAATATCCCCATCCGTCCCGGCCGTAACCTCGCGATCATCGTCGAGTCGGCAGCGGTAAATTACCGCCAGAAGAAAATGGGTTACAATGCGGTGGAAGAGTTCTACAACCGCGTTTCCAAAAATTTTCAGCCCAGGGAAGAAGAGTAAATGAAGGTTTCAGACATAGAGTTTACTTCAGGTCTGGCACAGATCGTCGGTGCCGAGGACTTGGAGGAGCGCGTTTTGCTCAGCACGTGCACGACATTTGCCGTCGGCGGTCCTGCACGTTGGTTTGTGAGCCCGAAGGATGAACAGACGCTGATCCGCGTGATCGATCTGTGTAAAAAAGAGGAGGTTCCGTATTTCGTTCTGGGATATGGCAGCAACCTCTTAGTCAGCGATCACGGCTATAAAGGCGTTATCATTCGTTTGAAAAAACATTTTTCCGATGTGGTCTTTTCCGGACAGACGGTAAAGGCCGGGGGTGGTGCGTCCTTAAAGCGGCTACTGAACGGAGCACTGGAGAACGGATACGTCGGCCTTTCATTTGCCGCTGGTATCCCCGGCAGCGTCGGCGGAGCGATCTACATGAACTGCGGTGCCTACGAAAAAGACATCGCGTCCGTGCTTTCTTCGGTCCGTGTCTATCAACCGGAGAGTCATACCGTTGCGACCATCACGAAGGAAGATATGCAGTTTGCTTACCGTCGGAGCATCCTGATGGATACGCACTGGATCGTGTTGGAAGCGACGTTTACATTGGAGCATTCAGCCGATGCGGCGGCTCTGGAAGCCGAGAAGCATCAGGCGGAGGAATACATACAGTCGCGTAAGAAAAAGCAGCCGCTGGAGTATCCCAGCGCTGGCAGCACATTCAAACGCCCGACGGGCGCGTATGCCGGCAAACTCATCATGGAGGCCGGCCTGGCCGGATTTTCCATCGGAGATGCCGCCGTTTCGTCGAAGCACTGCGGTTTTATCGTGAACCGCGGTCATGCGTCCGCGGACGACATTTACCGTTTGTGCAAGGCTGTACAGAAGATCGTGAAAGAGAAGACCGGTTTTGAACTGGAACCGGAGATCTGTTTTTTGGGTTCGTTTGATCAATAAGAGGAAAACGATATGCGCTTTGTCATCGTGACCGGAATGTCAGGGGCCGGAAAATCCTCTGCGCTCAATATTCTGGAAGACTTCGGCTATTATTGCGTAGATAATCTGCCGAACGAACTTTTGCTGCCGTTCGCGAAGATCGCTTTCGAACAGAAGAGCCTTCCGGGAAACCGTGTGGCTCTCGGAATCGACGTCCGCAACGCCGGCTCCTTCGAAATGCTGAAAGAACTTCTGGCTTCGGAGTTTAAAGATAAATATCCCTGCGAGATCCTGTTTCTGGATGCGGCCGATGAGGTTCTCATGCGCAGATATAAGGAAACACGCAGACCGCACCCGATGGCGACATATTCGGAAGACGGTGCCGCAGCAGAGAGTGAAGACCGTTTCCGTTCGCTGGCGGAATGCATTGCCCTCGAGCGGGAGAAGACCGGCTTCTTACGTGCCCAGGCGACCTGTGTGCTGGATACCGGCTCGTTTCTGACGCGTGACCTGCGCGCGGAGCTGCACCGCATCTACGTGGACGCAGGCTCCTACAACAGTATGTATGTAAACATTTTGTCCTTCGGCTATAAGTACGGGATCCCGAAGGAAGCGGATCTGGTGTTCGATGTTCGCTTTCTGCCGAACCCGTTTTATATTCCGGAGCTGAAGTCCCTGTCCGGCCTGGATAAACCCGTGGCGGACTATGTGATGGGACATGAAGTATCGCAGGAGTTCTTTAAGAAACTGACGGAGATGGTCCGCTTTCTGATCCCGCTGTATCAGGCAGAGGGACGGACGCAGCTGGTCATCGCCATCGGATGCACGGGCGGACGACATCGTTCGGTAACGATCGCAAATGCACTTTATGACGCGCTTTCGGGCGGGGATTTCGGAATACGAAAGGAGCACACGGCGATCAGCGCAGAATAAGGAGGTGTGCGACATGGGCGTGTCTTTTTCACGCATGGTGAAGGATGAAGCGGCAGAGCATGTCCCACATGCACTGCACTGCCAGATCGCAGAATTGGCCGCGATCTTCGGACTGATCGGCGCGGTCCGTACGGACAAGAACGGTAAAAAAATCATAAAAATCGAGACCGAAAACAGTTTCGTTGCAAAAAAGTGCTTTACTTTATTCAAGAAAGCATTTAGTATAGAGAGCGGAGCCGAAAATCAAAACTGCTTTGTAAGCGTGGACCGGCCGGAGGATGTCGTCCGAATCTCGGAGGCATTCAAACTGCAAAACGGTCATGCGGGTATCGCGGATGAGGTGCTGATCCGAAGTGAATGCTGTAAGCGGGCATTCATTCGAGGCGCATTTCTCGCGGCGGGATCATTGTCCGATCCGCAGAAAGCTTACCACCTGGAATTTGTGTGCAATACAAGCGGGCAGGCTAGGCAGCTCGTCGAAGTGATCGCCGCGTTTGGGATCGAGGCGCATTTCGTCGAGAGAAAGAAGGCTTCCGGAAGACTGGCTTATGTGGTCTACATTAAGGAAGGGGACGGGATCAGCGACCTGTTGAACATGATGAAAGCGCACGTAGCGCTGATGGCGTTTGAAGATGCCCGCATTCGAAAGGACATCGCAAACTCCGTGAACCGACAGGTGAACTGTGAGACCGCGAACATCAAGAAGACCATTACCGCATCGTCTTCCCAGGCGGAGGATATCCTGTTTCTGCAGGAGAAGGTAGGCCTGGAGAACCTCCCGGAGGGATTACGGGAGTTGGCTCAGCTGAGACTGACATATCGGGAGACTTCTCTGAAAGAGTTGGGGGAGATGCTCGACCCGCCGGTCGGTAAGTCCGGAGTCAATCATCGTCTGCGGAAGATCAAACAACTCGCAGATGCATTACGAGAAACGTCGAACTAGAAAAGGAGTTACGGTCAATGTTGAAGAAAGATATCACGGTACAGATCAAGGCAAGCAAGGAACAGCGTCCGGTCGCAATGCTGGTGCAGATCGCCAGCCAGTACAAGTCCAGCATCTACATGGAGCAGGACGACCGCCACATCAACGCGAAGAGCATCATGGGCATGATGACGCTGGGACTGACACCGGGTAAGGTGATCACGGTCATTGCCGATGGCAGCGACGAAGCCGCCGCTGTTGAGAAGCTGGAAGGATATTTGGCCTGCTAAACAGCCGCAAGAGTTTTTTGGATTGCCCCGATTTGCATGGAAGCATGCAGACCGGGGCATTGTGAAATCATACCAGGGTCGCAATACCCGAATGGAATGGAGGTTACGATGGCGTTTACACATTTGCACGTGCATACGGAATACAGTCTGCTCGATGGTTCCTGTAAGATCAAGGAACTCATTAAAACGGCAAAAAGCATGGGCATGCAGCATCTTGCGATCACCGATCACGGCGTTATGTACGGCGTCATCGAGTTCTACAAGACTGCGCTCGCCGAGGGCATCCATCCCATCATCGGTTGCGAGGTCTATGTTGCGCCGGATTCGCGTTTCGACCGGGAGCCCGGGGAAAATGACGAACGTTACCACCATCTGATCCTGCTGGCGGAAAACAACACCGGTTACCGCAATCTGGTGAAACTCGTCTCCAAAGGTTTTACGGATGGATATTATTACCGTCCACGTATCGATAAAGAATTACTGAAAGAGTACCACGAGGGACTCATCTGCCTGTCGGCCTGCCTGGCCGGCTCCCTGCCGCGTCTGCTGGTGAAAGGGATGTATGATGAGGCCCGCAAAGAGGCACAGTGGTATGCCGACCTGTTCGGACCGGAACATTATTACCTAGAACTTCAGGACCACGGCATCCCGGAGCAGCGTCTGGTGAACCAGCAGCTCATGCGCCTGCATGAGGAACTCGGGATCGACCTGGTGTGCACGAACGACGTGCATTACATTCACGCGGACGATGCGCAGGCGCACGACATCCTGCTCTGCGTCCAGACCGGTAAGAAGGTCACGGACACCGACCGGATGCGTTACGAGGGCGGTCAATTCTACCTGAAATCGGAAGAGGAGATGCGCAAACTGTTTGCGTACGTGCCGGAGGCGCTGGAGAATACGCAGAAGATCGCCGAGCGGTGCAACGTCGAGATCGAGTTCGGCGTGTCGAAACTGCCGAAATACGATGTCCCGGAGGGCTATACAGCCTATGATTATCTGCACATGCTGTGCGATAAGGGACTGAAGAAGAGATATAAAGACGAGGCCGAAACGCATCGGCAGCGTATGGAATATGAGCTTAGCGTTATTTCGTCCATGGGTTTCGTGGATTACTTCCTGATCGTTTGGGACTTCATCAATTATGCGAAGAGCCATGGCATCGCGGTCGGACCCGGCCGAGGCAGCGCAGCGGGCAGTATCGTGGCCTATGCGCTCGAGATCACGGACATTGACCCGATCCGCTACCAGTTGCTCTTCGAGCGTTTCCTGAACCCAGAGCGTGTCACGATGCCTGATATCGACATCGATTTCTGCTACGAGCGTCGTCAGGAAGTGATCGACTATGTCGTGAGCAAATATGGTAAGGAGCGCGTGGTGCAGATCGTTACTTTCGGAACGATGGCTGCACGCAACGCGATCCGTGACGTCGGACGGGCGCTCGATCTGCCGTACGCGACCTGCGACACTGTCGCGAAGATGATCCCGCAGGAACTGAATATTACTATAGACCGCGCGCTGGAAGTGAACCCGGATCTTAAGAGGGCATACGACGGCGACGAGCAGATAAAATTCCTGATCGACATGTCCCGGAAACTCGAGGGCCTGCCACGCCACACTTCCATGCATGCGGCCGGCGTCGTCATCAGTAAGCAGGACATCGACGAGATCGTACCGCTGTCGAAGGGCTCTGACGGTGCGGTGACGACACAGTATAATATGGTGCAGCTCGAGGAACTGGGGCTGCTTAAGATGGACTTTTTGGGACTGCGGACATTGACCGTGATCCAGAAGGCGGTCGACCTGGTGAAGAAGACACACGGGATCGACCTGGATATGCACAGCATCGACTACAACGACCCGAAGGTCTTCGCGTTCATCGGAACCGGCAAGGACGAGGGCGTGTTCCAGCTCGAAAGCAGCGGCATGAAGTCCTTCATGAAGGAACTGTCGCCGGAGAACATCGAGGATGTTATCGCGGGCATTTCCCTGTACCGTCCGGGACCCATGGACTTCATTCCGAAGTACCTCGAGGGTAAAAACCATCCGGAAAATGTATCGTATTCGACGCCGAAACTGGAGCCGATCCTGAAGCCGACGCATGGCTGTATCGTGTACCAGGAGCAGGTCATGCAGATCGTGCGCGATCTCGCGGGCTATTCCTACGGCCGCAGCGACCTGGTGCGCCGTGCCATGTCCAAAAAGAAGGCGGACGTGATGGCACACGAGCGCAACGTCTTCATCAACGGCGAGGTCAATGAAAAGGATCCCGCGAAGAGCGTGCCGGGCTGCATCAAAAACGGCGTTTCCGAGAAGGTCGCTTCCGAGATCTTCGATGAGATGACCGGTTTCGCGAAGTACGCGTTTAATAAATCGCACGCGGCGGCGTATGCCGTGGTCTCATACCAGACCGCATATCTGAAATATTACTATCCGCAGGAGTTCATGGCGGCACTGATGACTTCGGTCATCGATAACCTGACGAAGGTAGCCGACTACATGATGGTCTGCCGAAAGATGGGCATCCGCATCCTGCCTCCGGATATCAATACCGGAGAGGATTCATTTACCGTATACGACGGCTGCATCGTCTATGCATTGTCCGCGATCAAAAACGTGGGACACGGCGTGGTCAGCTCCATCGTGGAAGAGCGGAATAAAAACGGAAAATATAAGGACCTGCTGGATTTCGCGGAGCGCGTGAGCGGACGCGATATCAACCGACGCTGCATCGAGAACCTGATCAAGGCCGGCGCCATGGACTCGCTTCCGGGCACGCGTAAGGAGAAGGTGGTCAGCATCGAGTCGATCCTCGACGAGGTGACACGGCGCAAAAAGACGCAGGTGGACGGGCAGATGGATCTGTTCGGTTTCATGGAGCAGCAGAACCCACAGGAGGAAGTGCATCGCATCCGTCTGCCGAAACTGGGCGAATATACGAAGCAGGAGTGCCTGGCATTCGAGAAGGAGATGATGGGCATCTACGTCAGCGGGCATCCGTTGGAGGAGGACCTCTCACTCTTAGAGAGTGTCACAACGGCTTCGTCTTCCGATTTTATCGCGGATGAAAACCATGTGACGAAGGTGTCGGACGAGCAGATCGTTACGATCGGCGGCATGATATCTGCGGTTTCGGTGAAACTTACGAAGAATAACCAGCGCATGGCGTTCGTTACCTTAGAGGATCAGCGCGGCGCAGTAGAGGTGGTCGTTTTCTCCCGCGTGTTCGAGCAGTGCCATTCGCTGCTGGTCGAAGGCGGTAAGATCATCGTGACCGGACGCGCGAACCTGAATGACGAAGCGACAGGAAAGATCATCGCAAACGATATCGTTGCATTTGCCGATATCGCCAGGATCGTCTGGGTCCAGTTTAAGTCGATCGATGAATATCATGAAAAAGAAACACAATTGTATCAGATTCTACATTTATTTAAGGGCAAACATTGTGTTACTATCTATATCGGCGGGCCGCAAAGGGCGAAGAAACCGCTTCCGGACAGTGAGTCCGTGGATGCGTCTCCCGAGCTTTTGCGCCAGCTTTCTGAAGTTTTCGGAGCAGAAAATGTAAAAGTTACGTATAAAATGCTTGAAAACCGCAGAAAAATGAACTAAAATAATAAAATGTATTTCGAAAGTGAGGTCATATAGACCGAAACTTTTTTCGTAATACACTCGACTGACATGGAGGAGATATATGAGCAAAGAAGTGAAAACAATCGGCGTTTTGACCAGCGGCGGCGACGCGCCGGGCATGAATGCAGCCATTCGCGCCGTAGTTCGTACCGGTATTAAGAAGGGCCTTAGTGTTAAGGGCATTTACCGCGGATATGCCGGACTTCTGCAGGAAGAGATCAGTGACATGGATGTTCACTCGGTATCCGATATCATCCAGCGCGGTGGTACCATTTTGTACACGGCTCGCTGTGAGGAGTTTAAGAAGCCCGAGTACCAGCAGAAGGCAGCCGATATCTGCCGTAAGCATGGCATCGACGGTCTGGTTGTGATCGGCGGCGACGGTTCCTTTACCGGAGCCTGCAAGCTCGCAAATCTCGGCATCAATACGATCGGCCTTCCGGGCACCATTGACCTGGATATCGCATGCACCGATTACACCATCGGTTTCGATACCGCGGTCAATACCGCTATGCAGGCCATCGATAAAGTTCGTGATACTTCCACATCTCATGAGCGTTGCAGCATCATCGAGGTCATGGGACGTCACGCAGGTTACATCGCGCTTTGGTGCGGTATTGCGAACGGAGCGGAGGATATCCTGCTTCCGGAGCGTTACGATGGCGATGAGCAGGCGCTCATCAACCGCATCATCGAGAACCGTAAGAACGGTATGAAGCATCACATCATCATCAATGCCGAGGGCGTGGGTCATTCCACTTCCATGGCGAAGCGTATCGAGGCTGCGACCGGCGTGGAGACGCGTGCGACCGTTCTGGGTCACATGCAGCGCGGTGGTTCACCGACAGCGATCGACCGTATGTATGCTTCCATCATGGGCGCGCGTGCCGTAGACCTTCTGATCGAGGGCGCCAGCAACCGCGTAGTCGGTATGAAGGGCGGAAAGCTCGTTGACTACGATATCAACGAAGCCCTGGCCATGAAGAAGGATATCGATGAGTATGAGTTTAATGTAAGCAAGTGGCTTGCAAGATAAAAGACTAGCCCCTGAGTGTTATAAAAGCACTCAGGGGCATTTCATTTATTCACTTGCCGGGTATTATTCCAAAACAAAAAAATCATCGAACAGATCACCATTAAGATCATAGATGCACCAAAATCTTATAGAGCGCAGTGTTTCCCTCTTACGAAAACAATCGATGCAAACTTTAATATAATCAAAATCCAGATCCTCCGAGACGCAGTACGAATATCCGTGTAGCTTTGCGGTAACGGAGTCTCTGCTTATAAATCCGTTTTCTTTCGCCTCATCCTTTGTGTCTTCATCGGTAATGTATGTATCATAATTCGTCCAAAAAACTTCAAACGAATGGTTGATCAGATCGTATTTTTTGATGATACTATCTAATTCATTTCTCATTTTCGTTCACTCCTATATACCGACGTATCGTTTCAGCTATTATATCATAGCACTGACACATTGGCAATAATAACGCTATGGTACTTCTGGCTGCATCATTAAGTAGAATGGCGATTAACTTGGAGCTGGCGGACTTTTGTTCGATCGGAGATGGTTTTTATGTTTGGTTGGTCGTTTACAGGAAGGAAAAAAGGGAGTATACTGTTTTAAGGAGCTTACGTACGTAACAAGTGAGAAGGACGTTTCGACTTTTTGGTTAGGAAGTGTATGAATGAGAAGAATCAGAAGAATCAGATGGATCGGAGTACTTTTGCTTATTTGGATCGGTGCCTGGGCGTGTAAGGCGTCCGGGACGGAGGACATGCCGGCTGAAAGTACGGAGCCGGCGTCGACCATGGATACAGAGGCAGGGACGACAGAGGCTGCGGGAAGGGAAACATTGCCCGAAAATACAACGCGGCCGGAAGGCACAGAGCCGGGACGGTCGACGGATGGTGCGGAGCAAACAGAGACGGAGGCAGATTCGATGGTGATGAAGATCGATGGGCAGACGGTCGAGGTGACCTGGGAGGACAATGCAGCAGTAGCGAAACTTAAGGAACTGGCTGCGGATGGGCTGACCATACAGATGTCCATGTACGGCGGATTTGAGCAGGTCGGACCCATCGGAAAGAAGCTTCCGGCTACGGATTCGCAGATCACCACACAGGCCGGGGATGTGGTCCTGTACGCCGGCGATAAGCTTGTTGTGTTTTACGGGAGCAATTCCTGGGCGTACACCAAACTCGGAAAGATCGATAAGAGCGCACGGGAAATGAAGGATTTGCTGGGGGATCACGACGTGACGATCGAGATACTTGTGGGGACGCCCTGATGGTGAAGCGCATAGAGAATTATATGCAAAGCCGGCGAAACGAGAAAACAACCGAAATCAGGCATTTTAAGAATTCGGAGGTATTACAATGATAAGCAAAGAAAAATTGAATTTGGTAGAGGAATGGGACAAGACGTTTCCAAAGAGCGAGAAGGTGGAGCACTCCAAGGCGACATTTGTGAACCGCTATGGGATCACATTGGCCGCGGATCTGTACGTGCCGAAGGGCGCGCAGGGACGGCTGCCGGCCATCGCGGTTTCGGGACCGTTTGGCGCCGTGAAGGAACAGTGCTCTGGCCTGTATGCACAGACATTGGCCGAGCGTGGATTTCTGACGATGGCATTCGACCCTTCGTTTACCGGTGAGAGCGGAGGAGCAGTGAGGTACATGGCGTCGCCGGATATCAATACAGAGGATTTCATGGCGGCAGTGGATTTCCTGGTGATGTCCGAGAGGGTAGATCCGGAGCGGATCGGCATCCTCGGAATCTGCGGCTGGGGCGGAATGGCGCTGAATGCGGCGGCGCTGGATACGCGGATCCGGGCCACGGTAGCGTCCACGATGTACGACATGACCCGTGTGAATGCAAAGGGATACTTCGACAGCGAGGACTCGGAGGAAGCGCGCTATGAGAAGAAAAAGGCCATGTGCGCGCAGAGAACGGAGGACCTGCGGCGAGGCGAGTATAAGCTCGGCGGCGGTGTGGTGGATCCGCTTCCGGCAGACGCACCCTTCTTCGTGAAGGATTATTATGATTATTACAAGACGTCGCGCGGCTATCACAAAAGGTCGCTGAATTCGAACGGCGGCTGGAATGTGATCGG
>DBXX01000014.1 GCA_002309675.1 Lachnospiraceae bacterium UBA1201 | reverse complement strand
GTTATGTTCCTGGTTTACTGGATCGCCATGAAGGGCATCGGCGCATCCGCAACGGATTTCACAAATGATAATATCTTCGGTGACGGTTTCCATCTGTTCGGCATGGACGGTGGATACGGCGAGATCTCCGAGGAATACGCTGAAGCATCAGCGATCGTTGACGGCTACGATGCATACGTAGAGGAGAACGGAAGCGCTCCGACCGGTGACTTCATCTATACCGTGGAAGACGAGGAGACGTTGGAGATCACGGAGGAGACCGCGACTCTTAAAGATTACGAGGCGGCTGTGAAGAAGCTGGAAGAGATCGGCGACGAGCCGGATCCGGCCGACTACGGAACTTGGATTCCGGGTATTCCTGTCCTCGTGGAAAATGCTTTGGATAAGGCAAATGCGGCGGACTGGCTGAAGAGCCTGATCCTGGACGGCATCATCGCCGGTGTCGGCGCCGTCTTAGGTTTCGTTCCGCAGATGCTCGTTTTGTTCCTGATGCTGGCCTTCCTGGAGGCTTGCGGTTACATGGCGCGTATCGCGTTCGTTCTGGACCGAGTATTCCGTAAGTTCGGCCTGTCCGGTAAGTCCTTCATCCCGATGCTGATCGGNNGCTGCGGCGTGCCCGGTATCATGGCGAGCCGTACCATCGAAAACGAAAGAGACCGTCGTATGACGATCATGACCACGACATTCATCCCTTGTAGCGCAAAGATCCCGTTCATCGCGATGATCGCAGGTGCGATCTTCGACGGTTCCGCCTGGGTATCGACCTCCGCTTACTTCATCGGTATGGCAGCCATCATCATCTCCGGTATCATGCTGAANNAAGACGAAGATGTTCGCCGGCGATCCGGCTCCCTTCGTTATGGAGCTCCCGGCGTACCACATGCCGACCGTGGGCAATGTCCTTCGTTCCATGTGGGAGCGTGGCTGGTCCTTCATCAAGAAGGCCGGAACCATTATCTTCCTGTCCACCATCGTGATCTGGTTCCTGAGCCGCTTCGGCAACACATCGGACGGCTTCCGTATGCTGGAAGAGGAAGAGTTGGATCAGTCTATCTTAGCTAATATCGGTAATGCGATCGCATGGATCTTCGCACCTTTGGGCTGGGGCAACTGGCAGGCGACCGTGGCTTCGATCACCGGACTCGTTGCTAAGGAGAACATCGTCGGTACCATGGGTATCCTGTATGGCGGCGGCGAACTGACGGTATGGCAGACATTGGCCGCGGCGTTCACGACCGTGACCGGTTTCTCCTTCCTCGTATTCAACCTGCTCTGTGCACCTTGTTTCGCAGCGATCGGTGCGATCAAACGGGAAATGAACAACCACAAGTGGACCTGGTTCGCCATCGGCTACCAGTGCGGCTTTGCGTACATCATTGCCCTGATGATCACCCAGATCGGCGGCGCATTTACCGGCGACCTGAATGTCGTAGGCCTGATCGCCTCGATCGCAGCATTCGCGGGCATCGTTTACATGTTGTTTATCAAGAAGTATAAAGAGGCAGATAAACTGACTCAGATCAAATAAAGAGAGGATGGTAGTTCGATGATGGAATGGCTCTTAGCGAATATCGGAACCATCCTGATCACACTGTTCCTGATCCTGACAGTGGCCGCCGTCGTGCGGTCACTGATCCGGGATAAAAAGCAAGGAAAATCGATCTGCGGCGGAAACTGCGCACATTGCAAGATGTGCGCAGCCTGCCACAAAGTGCGGGCTGAGGCGAAAAACAAGACGGTATAGGCGCATCGGCGTGGTAAGGATAGGATGAAGATGACTATAGGGAATTCTACGGAAGATTATCTGAAAAGTATTCTGGTACTGCAGGTCAAACAGGGATCGGTCCGCTCGGTGGATGTGGCAAAAGAACTTGGGGTCACGAGACCCAGTGTATGTACAGCCATGAAAAAACTGCGCGAGAAGAAACTGATCCGTGACGACGCCTCCGGCACGATACACCTCACAAAAGCAGGAAAAAAACTGGCGGAGGAAGTGGTGAAAAAACATACGCTGATCAAAAACTTCCTGATCAGTATCGGTGTAAATGAGAGGACTGCGGCTTCAGAAGCATGCAGGATCGAACATGCGATCGGTAATGAGACTTGTGAGCGCCTTCAGGAACTGTATGAAAGCAGACTTTTCACCGACGCTCGACCGGAGGGAGAGCACGGAGCCTGAAGAGCGGACGTCTGTTTTCGGGGCATATGTGATGTCAGGGTGGAAAAACACGGCGAAATAGGGTATAATGGACGGGAAATTATACCAAAAACAGGAAGGATGTGTGCTCTATAGTGAAAAAGGCGTTGGTGGTGATCGACATGCAAAACGATTACCTTTGGGAAAAACGGAAGAAAAAGTTTACATACGATACCGAGGAACTGGTGGCAAATGTCAACCAGGCTATTGAAGCGTATCGTGAGGATGGCTATGACATCATCTATATCAAACATATTTTACCGAAGCTTCTGTGGGGCGTCGGTTTTTCGATTCGGGGAACGCAGGGCGCGAAAATGTATCCAGGGGTGAAACTGATGTCCGCCTGGTTCTTTGAGAAGAGCCGCCCGGATACATTTACCTCGCGGGAATTCCGAAAGCATGTGAAAGAGCGAGGTTACGGAGAAATGGTGCTGTGCGGTCTGGATGAGTGCGGCTGCGTCGGTGCGACGGCGAAGGGCGCCGTGAAAGCAGGCCTTAAGACGTACATGCTTACAGACTGCATCGGCCGGAGGTTTCCGGAGGAACGTGTGAAGAAAATGCGGGAGGAGTTGCAGGCTCTGGGTGTCGAGTATATTTAATGGGACAGGATCGCGAAACGGTCGATCTAAGACGTAAGGTTTTCGTAAGAATTTGGTAAGACTCTGTTCAAGACTTGGACACAAACCTGTGGTATAACTTAATCAAGGTTTTCGAAGGAACGCTCGCAACCAGGATCGCGGCGGGAATCGAAAACGACATAATTACCGCGGGCGATGCCCGCAATACCCTACATTACTTTCACAGGAGGAAACTACGATGAAGAAATTAGTATTACTTGCAGCTGTTGCTGCAGCAGCATATGCAGTTACCAACAAGGATAAGATCGTTAAGCTTAAGGAGAAGGCTTGCGGTTGCAACGGTGAGTGCGAGTGCGAAGCAGCAGATGAAGATGCCGACGAGGAGTAATTGGTTTTTACCTATGTTACTCGATTCATAATAACCCCCATTTTAAGGTCTCTGCCTTCGGCAGGACCTAGTGCCCGAATATTTCTACACCGATCTATTCGGACATCCCCGATCTGTGAAAACAGATCGCCACTTTCTAACCTTTCAAGCAGAAACCGCGATGAAACCTACGTTCGTCGCGGTTTTTGTTTTCAGACTGAGCACATTGATTTGATTTTGAATTCATGATAATATACAAACGGAATGTGTGATTCCATTCAAATACTCGTAAACGGAGGAAAGGATGTTATGGGATTTTTTGACAAATTAAAGGATGCAATGAAGCAGGCTTCGGAAAATGCGAACCGTAAAAACACAGGTGCGCAACCGCAGGCAGCTCCGCAGAGCGCGCAGCCGGCGCAGGCTGCACATGCACCGCGTAAAGGAAACCTTCCGGAAGGCGTGATCATGGCGTTTCTCGACGAGAGGAATATGGAGCCGATCGTCTACGGAACCGATGAGAACGGCAAGGATCTGATCTTACGGGTCAGCGGCGCCGTTTATTTCAAACAGGATGATCTGGATGACACGGACCATGCGGTCCTTCGTAAGAAGGTCGCAGGCATTGCCCGCGAACATATCGTAGCAGGTATAAAGACGATCGATCCGGAGGATCTGAAATCGCTTCTGCTCCTGGCGAACCGGTTAGGCGGAGAGATCCTCGAGGATCTGAAGGCAAACGGTTATACCGCCAGCTACAAACTTCCGCTCATACTGACGCCTGTGCGCCGGCCGAACCCCGTGCCGGAAGAAGGTTCGGAAGAAAATTAAAAAAATTTTAAAAAACCTGTTGACAAACCCAAACAGTTGTATTAAGATGTGCTTAATTTGAATGATGTATGGCAAAGGCGCCACGGAGGATATCCGTGGCGCTTTTTTTGTACACACCTCAAAGATGCTCAGAATCAAGCAGTCTGAGCGCGAAAGGGAGTAGCAATTGCCGAAAACGTCATTTAAAGAAATGATCACTTTTGAAGAAAGAGGCAGAGAAGATGTGCGTTGTAATGGGAATGAAAAAGAGAAATATCTCCCGCGCCGCATTTGAGAACCACATGAAGGTCACTACTTCCCGCGGACCGGATGGGATGCGGGTCATGCAGGCGGGCGATGGTTTCCTCGGTTTTCAGAGATTGTCCATCATGGGACTGACCGAGGCCGGTATGCAGCCGTTTGAACGAAACGGCAAT
Source organism: Lachnospiraceae bacterium UBA1201 (assembly GCA_002309675.1). GTDB lineage: Bacteria > Bacillota > Clostridia > Lachnospirales > Lachnospiraceae > UBA1201. Next base: position 7,853 of record DBXX01000014.1, on the reverse strand, counting down.
ATCGTCGTTTGTAACGGCGAGCTGTACGGCTTCCGAAACCAGAAGGCAAAACTGATCGAAGCCGGATACACATTCCAGAGTGACAGTGATTGCGAGATCATTCTTCCGCTGTACGAACTGTACGGACGGAAAATGTTTTCCATGCTGGATGCGGAATACGCCATGATCCTGTACGATGCAAAGGAAAAGGAACTCATCGCGGCACGCGACCCGATCGGTATTCGTCCTTTGTTCTACGGATATGATGAGAGCGGCGACATTTGCTTTGCCAGTGAAGCGAAGAACTTGGTCGGCCTGACCGAGAAGATCATGCCGTTCCCGCCGGGCCACTACTACTACAAGGGCGAGTTCGTTTGTTACAACGATCTGGCAGCGAGAAAGCCGTACGTGGACGACGACCTCGAGACCGTTTGCAAGAACATCCGCGAGAAACTGATTGCAGGCGTGGAAAAACGTCTGGACGCGGATGCGAAGATCGGCTTCCTCCTTTCGGGAGGCCTGGACAGTTCCCTGGTATGTGCGATCGCAACGAAGATCCTGGGACACCCGATCGAGACATTTGCCATCGGTATGAACGAGGACGCGATCGACCTGAAGTACGCGAAGGAAGTGGCTGACTACATCGGAAGTAACCATCACGAGATCATCATCAATAAGGACATCGTGCTGGGAGCGCTGAGGGAAGTCATCGCGGCGCTGGGAACCTTCGATATCACGACGATCCGGGCCAGCATGGGCATGTACCTGATCTGTAAAGGGATTCGTGAGACGACCGACATTCGGGTGCTCCTGACCGGCGAGATCTCCGATGAGATCTTCGGTTACAAGTACACGGACTTCGCACCGAACGCGGAGGAATTCCAGCTGGAAGCCGAGAAGAGACTTCGCGAACTGTACATGTACGATGTGCTCCGCGCCGACCGTTGCATTTCGGTCCACTCGATGGAAGCGCGCGTGCCGTTCGGCGATCTGGATTTCGTTTCGTACGTAATGTCGATCCCGCCGGAAAAGAAGATGAATGTCTACAACAAAGGAAAATACCTGCTGCGTCATGCGTTTGAGGGCTTGGGTTACCTGCCGCAGAACATACTGATGCGGGAGAAGGCAGCATTTTCCGATGCGGTCGGACATTCGATGGTAGACTACTTAAAGGCCTACGCCGAGGAAGTCTACAGCGATGAAGTTTTCAAAGAGAAATGCGCGGCTTACGATTACGTGCCGCCGTTCACGAAAGAGTCGCTGCTCTATCGCGAGCTCTTTGAAGAGTACTATCCCGGTCAGGCAGAGATGATAAAGGATTTCTGGATGCCGAACAAAAACTGGGAGAACTGTGATGTCAACGATCCCTCCGCCCGAGTACTTAAGAACTACGGACAGAGCGGTTGTTAATAAAAAAGGAGGATATCAAAATGGATGTTACCAAGATTTTCGGAAGTATGGTATTTAACGACGATGTGATGAAGGAACGTCTTCCCAAGGATGTATACCGTGTTCTTCACAAGACCATCGATGACGGCGTGCATTTGCAGTTGGACATCGCGAACGTAGTTGCGGAGGCCATGAAGAATTGGGCCATTGAAAAAGGTGCGACGCACTTTACGCATTGGTTCCAGCCGATGACCGGAATCACCGCAGAGAAGCATGACGGCTTTATCGCTCCGGAAGGCAACGGACGTGTTTTGATGGAGTTCTCCGGTAAGGAACTCGTTAAGGGCGAGCCCGATGCATCCTCCTTCCCGTCCGGCGGCTTGCGCGCGACGTTTGAGGCACGCGGTTACACAGCCTGGGACCCGACCAGCTATGCATTTATCAAAGATGACACCCTGTGCATCCCGACCGCTTTCTGTTCCTACAGCGGCGAGGCACTGGATAAAAAGACACCGCTCCTGCGTTCCATGCAGGCGCTGGATAAGCAGGCCATTCGTATCTTACGTCTGTTCGGTGATACCACCGCAAAGCGTGTTATGACGACGGTCGGACCCGAGCAGGAGTACTTCCTGATCGACTGCAGCGTTTATAAGCGCCGCCCCGACCTGATCTACACCGGACGTACACTGTTCGGCGCGAAGCCGCCGAAGGGCCAGGAGATGGAAGATCACTACTTCGGTATGATCAAGCCCAGAGTTAAGGCTTATATGAAGGAACTGGATGAGGAACTTTGGAAGCTCGGCATCCTGTCGAAGACCGAGCATAACGAAGTGGCTCCGGCTCAGCATGAGCTGGCCCCGATCTTCTCAACGACCAACATCGCAACGGATCACAACCAGCTGACGATGGAACTGATGAAGATCGTTGCAGGCAAACACCACATGGTCTGCCTGCTGCATGAGAAGCCGTTCGCAGGTGTAAACGGTTCCGGTAAGCACAACAACTGGTCCATGTCGACCGATACCGGTAAGAACCTTCTGGAGCCCGGTGATACGCCGTCCCAGAACGCGCAGTTCCTGCTGTTTTTGATGGCTGTCATCAAGGCGGTCGATGAATATCAGGGTCTGCTCCGTATGTCGGTTGCTTCCGCGGCCAATGACCACCGTCTGGGCGCGAACGAGGCACCGCCCGCGATCATGAGCGTATTCATCGGCGATGAGCTGGATGCAGTCCTTAAGTCCATCGAGGACGGTACGGACTACCACGATCCCGAGAAGAAGCTGATGAGCATCGGCGCGACGGTCCTGCCGCACATTCCTTGCGATACGACTGACCGTAACCGTACTTCACCGGTCGCATTTACCGGTAATAAATTCGAGTTCCGTTCGCTCGGTTCTTCCGCATCGATCTCCGGCCTGAACATCGTCCTGAACACGATCGTGGCACAGACCCTGAGCGAGTACGCAGCAATCCTGGAGCAGGCAGATGACTTCGATGCAGCACTCAACAAGCTGATCCGTGATGAGATCGTTAAGCACAAGAGAGTTATCTTCAACGGCAACGGTTACTCCGAGGAGTGGGTACAGGAAGCCGAGAAGCGCGGTCTGCTGAACCTGAAGACGACTCCGGATGCACTTGGATCGTTCATTGAGCCGAAGAACATGAAGATCTTCGAGGATCAGGGCGTATATTCCGAGTCCGAAATCAAGGCTCGTTACGAGATCCTGCACGAGAACTACTACAAGACCATCAACATCGAAGCATTGACCATGATCTCCATGGTGAAAAACAACATCACCGCAGCCGTTGCGAAATACGAGGCGGTTCTGGCCGATGTGATCCTGAAGAAGAGCCAGGTACTGTCGAAGGACGCATGTATCGCAGAGGAAGGCTTGCTGAAGCATATTTCCCGCCTGGCATGTAGCCTGCAGTGCAAGCTGGCTAAGCTGGAAGAGGACGTAGCGAAAGAGAAGGAACTGACGGATGTTGTCGCTCTGGCGAAATATCATCAGGAAGTGATCCTGGCCGATATGGCGGCGCTGCGTGAGGTAGTCGACGAACTCGAGCCGATGATCCCGAGCGATCTGTGGCCGTATCCGACCTACGCAGAGATCCTGTACAGCGTACGGTATCAGCCGGTATAATTTGACGTTTTTCTTAACCAATCTCTCATAATACATGGCGCCGCCCGGCGGTGCCGAAGCAATTTCATTAACGAAGGTGCAACGGGGCACGAAAGGAACCGTTGCACCTTCGTTTTTTGATCTTGCGAGTCTGGCCAAAGCAGGACTTTAAATCAAAAAAACAAAGGTTGCGGTGCTTACTTTGGGAGGAACGCAACGAGGAGGTTATTATGGATACTGGTAGCATTATGAGTTTGATCGACGAAAAAGTGTTCGGCGTCTGGTTTTTGATCGGCGCGGCACTCGTGTTCTGGATGCAGGCTGGTTTCGCCATGGTCGAGACCGGTTTCGCCCGTGCGAAGAACGCAGGTAACATTTTGATGAAGAACCTGATGGACTTCTGTATTGGTACCGTGACGTTCATCCTGATCGGTTTCGGTCTGTTCCTGGGTGAGGACGCACTCGCAGGTTTCCTGGGAATGCCGAACTTCGATATCTTTACGGATTACGCGCATTTTGACTGGAGCAACTTCGTATTCAACCTGGTATTCTGTGCGACGACCGCGACGATCGTTTCCGGCGCCATGGCAGAGCGTACCCGTTTCCTTTCTTACTGTGTTTACTCGGCGATCATTTCCGCAGTGATCTACCCGATCGAAGCTCACTGGACATGGGGCGGCGGCTGGCTCGCTAAGCTCGGTTTCCACGATTTCGCAGGTTCCAACTGCATTCACATGGTCGGCGGTATCTGCGCCCTGATCGGTGCGATCATGGTAGGTCCCCGTATCGGTAAGTTCGTAAAAGACAAAGCCGGAAAGGTTACTAAGGTCAATGCTTTCCCCGGCCACAACATCACGCTCGGCGCCCTGGGTGTATTCATCCTGTGGCTCGGCTGGTATGGTTTCAACGGCGCTGCTGCTACAAGTGTTGAGCAGATGGGCGCTATCTTCGTAACGACCACGATCGCTCCCGCGGTCGCAACCGTAGTATGTATGATCTTCACCTGGATCCATTACGGCAAGCCCGATGTATCCATGTGTCTCAACGCTTCTCTCGCAGGTCTGGTAGCGATCACCGCTCCCTGTGACGTAGTTGACGCAGCCGGCGCTTCCATCATCGGTGCGATCTCCGGTCTCGTAGTTATCTTTGGTATCTGGCTTCTGGATCACAAACTTCACGTTGACGACCCTGTCGGCGCTGTAGGCGTTCACATGTTCAACGGTATCTTCGGTACCCTGGCTGTAGGTCTTTTCGCAACTGACACAGCACCCACCTATTCATTGGCCGACTCTTCAGGCAACCCGATGCTCGGACTGTTCTACGGCGGCGGTTTCAAACTCCTCGGCATCCAGACTCTGGGTATGCTGGCAACGGCAGCTTGGACAGCGATCACCATCACGATCACATTTGCCATCATTAAGAAGATCTTCGGTCTTCGTGTTACCGAAGAAGAGGAACTTACAGGTCTTGATATCACTGAGCATGGTCTTGCATCCGCTTACTCAGGTTTCTCCATCATGGATGTTACCGGCATGGAGATGTCGGTCAATGAAAACACTGACCTCGGTGTCAGCGAGTACGGCGAGGCATCGCAGGCTATGGTCGATGCAGCTGTAAAGGTAAATGCGGCGCCTGTTATGAGTACGGCTACGATGCACAAAGTCGTTATCATCGCTAAACTGGCTCGCTACGAGCAGCTGAAGAAGGCGCTCAACGATCTCGGTGTTACCGGTATGACGGTCACACAGGTCATGGGCTGCGGTATCCAGAAGGGTGCCGGTGAGAAGTACCGTGGTATTGAAATGGATGCCACCCTGCTTCCGAAGGTAAAGGTCGAAGTCGTAGTCAGCAAGATTCCGGTGGCCGATGTCATCGAGGCTTCGAAGAAAGCACTGTACACCGGCCATATCGGCGATGGTAAGATCTTCGTATACGGCGTGGAGCAGGTCGTTAAGGTCCGCACCGGTGAGGAAGATTTCGCTGCATTGCAAGATGTAGAATAAGCGGTGCTTATACCACCTATTACCGAATATACGTTTTTCTTTTAAAAGAGGCAAAAACGTGCGAAAAACCGGTAAAAAAGCATTGACACATATATGTACAGGTGCTAAAATGCTTTCTTAGAAAGCAAAGGCGCTTTGATGGGTGTAACAGCCCTTCAAAGCGTCTTTTTGTATTTCCGGGAAGTAACTTTCCGTAGTATCCAAAAGGAGCAGTTAAGATGGAAAAGTACGAATATCATCCGATCGAACATGATGCCTGCGGTATCGGCGCCGTGGCTAATATCGACGGCAAGGCAAGCTATGAGACGATGTCCGACGCATTGTCCATCGTGGAAAAACTCGAACACCGCGCGGGCAAGGACGCCAGCGGAAGCGTCGGAGACGGCGTGGGCATCCTGCTGCAGGTGAGCCATGACTTCTTTGCAAAGGCGGCAGCAGAGCAGGATATCTGCCTGGGCGGCGCCGGAGACTACGGTGTCGGTATGTTTTTCTTACCGGCCGACGAGATGAAGCGCACGTTCTCCATGCGGATGCTTCAGATGATCGCGGCGAAGGAGGGCCTGCCTTTCCTGGGATGGCGTAAGGTGCCGACGCACCCGGAGATCTTAGGTCAGGTGGCGCTTGACTCCATGCCGGCCATCTACCAGTGCTTCTTGGGACGCCCCGAGCACGTGGAGCGAGGTCTGGATTTCGACCGTCGTCTTTATGTGGTTCGCCGCGAATATGAGCAGAGTGCCGAAGATGCTTATGTTTGCTCGCTTTCGTCCCGTACGATCGTCTATAAGGGCATGTTTCTGGTGAAGCAGCTGCGCGCGTTCTACGATGATCTGCGCAGCACCGATTATAAGACGGCGATCGCCATCGTGCACTCGCGTTTCTCGACGAATACGAACCCTTCGTGGGATCGCGCGCACCCGTACCGCATGATCGCGCACAACGGCGAGATCAACACGATCCGCGGCAACATTGACCGTATGCTGGCCCGTGAGGAGACCATGAAGAGCCGGGTATTTGCCGAAGACCTGGACAAGGTTTACCCTGTCGTAAGTCTGTCGGGCTCGGACTCCGCGATGTTCGATAACACCATTGAATTCTTATATATGAACGGGATGCCGTTGCCGTTAGCCATGATGATCACGGTGCCGGAGCCCTGGAAGCACAACGAATACATGGAGCGGAATAAGAAGGATTTCTACCACTATTACGCGACCATGATGGAGCCGTGGGACGGCCCGGCGGCCATGCTGTTTTCGGACGGCGAGCTGCTCGGCGCGACGCTGGACCGCAACGGTCTGCGTCCTTCCCGCTACTATGTAACGGACGACAACCGTCTGATCCTCGCATCCGAGGTCGGTGTGCTGGACATTGACCCCGCGCATATCGTGAAGAAGTCACGCCTGGAGCCCGGCCGCATGCTGCTCGTTGACACGAAGAGTAAGCGGATCATCTCCGACGAAGAGTGTAAATCGATCTATGCGAATAAGGAGCCTTACGGCGAATGGCTGGACCAGAACCTCAGGCATCTCGCGGATCTGAAGATCCCGAATAAGAAGATCCCGACCCACACGCAGGAGATGCGCGACCGCCTGTATAAGGCGTTCGGCTACACCTACGAGGACGTGAAGGATCTGATCCTGCCCATGGCGAAAAACGGTATCGAGCCGACGGTTTCCATGGGACACGACGTTCCGCTGGCGGTTTTAAGCCGAAGACATCAGTCGCTGTTCAACTATTTCAAGCAGTTGTTCGCGCAGGTCACGAACCCGCCGATCGACTCGCTGCGTGAGAAGATCGTCACCGATACGACCGTTTATATCGGTTCGGACGGAGACCTGCTGACCGAGAAGAGCGAGAACTGCCGCATGCTGGAGATCAACCACCCGATTCTGACCGGCGTGGACGTTATGAAGATCAAGAGCCTGGATACGGAGAGCCTGAAGAGCACGACGGTATCCCTGCTGTTTTATAAGAATACTTCCCTGAAGAAGGCCGTGGAGCAGCTCAATATCCGCGTGGATAAAGAGGTCGCTTCCGGAAAGAATATCATCATCCTGTCCGACCGCGGCGTGGATGAGAACCACATGGCGATCCCTTCGCTGTTGGCTGTTTCCAGTGTGGAGCAGCATCTGGTGCTCACGAAGAAGCGCACGGCGGTGTCGATCATCCTCGAGAGCGCGGAGCCGCGTGACGTACATCAGATGGCAGTTCTGCTGGGCTTCGGCGCACGGGCCATCCACCCGTATCTGGCGCACGAATGCATCGCCGAGATGATCGACCTGGGCATCTTGGATAAGGATTACCACACCGCGATCGAGGACTACAACGCGGCGATCCTGAACGGTATCGTAAAGATCGCGGC
>DBXX01000032.1:14442-28440 GCA_002309675.1 Lachnospiraceae bacterium UBA1201 | reverse complement strand
CCGGGATCGAGGACAATGTAAGATGCAAAGTATAAAATTTTATCGAGGTTCTTCGGGGAAACATCCAGAAGCAAGCCCATGCGGCTCGGGATACCCTTGAAGTACCAAATGTGCGATACCGGCGCTGCCAGCTCGATGTGTCCCATACGCTCACGACGTACGTTGGACTTCGTAACCTCAACACCACAACGATCGCAGATCACGCCCTTATAGCGGATCTTCTTGTATTTACCGCAATGACATTCCCAGTCCTTATTCGGTCCGAAAATTCTCTCACAGAACAGGCCGTCCACTTCCGGCTTCAGCGTTCTGTAGTTAATGGTCTCCGGCTTCGTTACCTGGCCTTTGGACCACTCTCTGATCTTCTCCGGCGAAGCAAGTCCGATGCGGATCGCATCAAATGTCATCGTCTGATATGTCTCGTTTTCCATTTCAGGCATGGTGGCTGTCCTCCCTACTCAAAATCGTCTTCTGAATCATCAAAACCTTCGTCTTCGAATTCGTCGTCATCGTATTCATCTTCATCCGACGCATCCTCCAGGTCTCCCTGAAGATTGAACCGCTGTGTCTGGAAGCCGCCAGCTGCGAAATCGCGGCTGCTCTCGCGGTACTTCGTATCGCCTTCCATAACCGAACGGAAGTCCTGATTGAACTCACTGGTGTCCATGATCTTAACTTCGGTGTTATCATCGCGGAGAACACGTACGTCCAGACCCAGAGACTGGAGTTCCTTGATCAGAACCTTAAACGACTCGGGAATGCCGGCCGAAGGAATGTTGAGGCCTTTGATGATCGCCTCGTAGGTCTTAACACGGCCGATGATATCATCGGACTTAACGGTCAGGATCTCCTGCAAGGTATAAGCGGCGCCATAAGCCTCGAGCGCCCAAACCTCCATTTCACCGAAACGCTGGCCGCCGAACTGTGCTTTACCACCGAGCGGCTGCTGGGTAACGAGTGAGTAAGGACCTGTCGAACGTGCATGGATCTTATCGTCTACCAGGTGGTGCAGTTTCAGATAGTTCATGTGTCCGATGGTTACCGGGCTGTCGAACATCTCGCCGGTACGACCGTCACGAAGCTGAACCTTACCGTCACGGGAGATCGGAACGCCCTTCCAAAGCTCTCTGTGCTCCAGATGCGAACCAAGATAATCCATAACCTCTTTATTCAGTGTGTCCTTATATTTCTTCTGGAAGTCTTCCCACTCGGAGTTAACATAGTCATTTGCCAGCTCTAGAGTGTCCATAATGTCGATTTCGTTTGCACCGTCGAATACCGGTGTGGAAATGTCGAAGCCGAGAGCCTTCGCCGCAAGCGACAGATGGATCTCAAGTACCTGTCCTACGTTCATTCGGGAAGGAACGCCGAGCGGGTTCAGCACGATATCGAGCGGACGACCGTTCGGAAGGAAAGGCATGTCTTCAACAGGAAGTACACGGGAAACGACACCCTTGTTTCCGTGNNACGGAGATCTTTCTCTTCTGGGCAATGTAGATGCGGACCGTCTTCGTTACGCCCGGTGACAGGTCGTCGCAGTTCTCACGGGTGAATACCTTCGCGTCAACGACGGTACCATATGCTCCGTGCGGAACCTTAAGGGAGGTATCACGAACCTCACGCGCCTTCTCACCGAAGATGGCGCGAAGGAGTCTTTCCTCTGCGGTAAGCTCGGTCTCACCCTTAGGGGTAACCTTACCTACCAGGATGTCTCCGGCACGTACCTCTGCACCGATGCGGATGATACCGTTGTCGTCCAGGTCTTTCAGGGCTTCATCGCCGACACCGGGAACGTCGCGGGTGATCTCTTCGCTACCGAGCTTCGTCTCACGTGCTTCGGTCTCGTATTCCTCAATATGAATGGATGTGTAAACATCATCCTGAACCAGCTTCTCACTAAGCAGAACGGCATCCTCGTAGTTGTAACCTTCCCAGGTCATGAAACCGATGAGAGGGTTCTTACCGAGGGCGATCTCACCGTTGCAGGTAGAAGGACCGTCAGCGAGAACGTCGCCGGCCTCAACATGGTCGCCTGCAAATACGATGGGGCGCTGGTTGTAGCAGTTGCTCTGGTTGCTTCTCTTAAACTTCTGAAGCATGTACTTCTCGATCTCACCGTCCGAATCTCTGCGGAGAGTGATCATCTCGGAAGAGGAACGCTCGATCACGCCGGCGCTCTTAGAAACTACGCAAACACCGGAGTCAACGGCTGCCTTATGCTCCATACCTGTACCGATGGCCGGAGATTCGGTCACCATAAGCGGTACGGCCTGACGCTGCATGTTCGAACCCATGAGGGCACGGTTCGCATCGTCGTTCTGCAGGAACGGGATCATGGATGTTGCAACGGAGAAAAGCATCTTCGGGGAAACGTCCATACGGTCTACGTTCTTACGGCTGATCTGAATGGTATCCTCACGCCAACGGCCGGATACGTTTTTATTGATGAAGTGGCCTTCCTCATCGAGGGGCTCATTCGCCTGTGCTACGAAGTAATCGTCCTCTTCGTCCGCGGTCAGATACTCGATCTGATCGGTTACGACAGGGTTCTCCGGATCGGACTTATCTACGATACGGTACGGAGCCTCTACGAAGCCGTACTCATTGATACGTGCGTATGATGCCAGAGAGTTGATCAGACCGATGTTCGGGCCTTCAGGGGTCTCAATGGGGCACATACGACCGTAGTGTGTGTAGTGTACGTCGCGGACCTCGAAACCTGCACGGTCACGGGACAGACCGCCGGGACCGAGGGCTGACAGACGACGCTTATGCGTAAGCTCTGCCAGAGGGTTATTCTGATCCATGAACTGGGACAGCTGGGAACTTCCGAAGAATTCCTTCACTGCCGCGGTCACGGGCTTGATGTTGATCAAGGACTGCGCGGTCAGCTCGTCGTTGGACTGGGTAGCCATACGCTCACGTACGACACGCTCCATACGGGAGAAACCGATGCGGTACTGGTTCTGCAGCAGCTCGCCGACAGCACGGATACGACGATTACCCAAATGGTCGATATCGTCCTTCTTACCGATGCCGTACTCCAGATGCATGCAGTAGTTGATGGAAGCAAAGATATCTTCCGGTGTTACATGCTTCGGAACCAGACGGGACAGGTTCTGCTTAACGGCTTCTTTGAGCTCATCGCCCTCGAGACCCATAGCCAGGATCTCCTGAAGTACCGGGTAGTATACCTTCTCGGTGATGCCAACCTCAGCAGCATCGAACGGCAGATGCTTATTCGGATCTACCATCATGTTGGAGAGGATCTTAACCTTCTTCTCCTCACCGTGCTCGTCGGTCTTTACATATACATAAGGAACACCGGCATCCTGCAGAGCTTCTGCGCTGTTACGGGTCAGGACAGTGCCTGCCTCTGCCAGAACTTCACCTGTGGTCTGGTCAATGACATCTTCAGCCAGAACCTGCTCTGCCAAACGGAAGCGGAAATTCAGCTTCTTATTGAACTTATAACGGCCGACCTTAGCGAGATCGTAACGACGTACATCGAAGAGCATGCCGCGAAGCAGTGAATCTGCACTGTCGACGCTGAGCGGCTCACCCGGACGGATCTTCTTATACAGTTCCAGAAGACCACGCTCACGGGAATCGGACGGGTCCTTCTCGAAGGTAGCGAGGAGCTTCGGCTCCGGTCCGAACATCTCGAGGATCTCCTCGTTCGTGCCTACGCCGAGCGCACGCAAAAATACCGTAACGGGAACCTTACGGGTACGGTCTACACGTACATAGAATACGTCGTTGGAATCCGTCTCATACTCCAGCCATGCACCACGGTTCGGGATGACCTGGGATGTGAATAACGGCTTTCCTGCCTTATCTTTTGTTATATCGTAGTAGATACCCGGGGAACGAACCAACTGGCTTACGATAACACGCTCAGCACCGTTGATCACGAAAGAACCGGTATCGTTCATCAAAGGGAGATCTCCCATGTATACGGAGTTAACCGTTACGAGAGGCTTGTTTCCGTCTTCGTCGATATGCTCAAGGCTTACATCAACACGCAGCGGAACGGAATAAGTAGCATCGCGCTCTTTACACTCGTCGATGGTATACTTTATATCCTCATAGCAAAGCCGAAAATCACCGAAGATCAGCTTTAACTTTCCGCCATGATCCTCGATCGGCGAAATGTCACGGAATACTTCTGCCAGGCCTTCCTTGATAAACCAGTTATAGGAATCCTTCTGGATCTCTATGAAGTTCGGCATATCAAGAACATCCTTCTGTCTCGAGTAACTCATTCTTACGTTCTTACCCGACTGTATGGGTCGAAATCTGTTTTTCTCCATGGACGTCTTTACCCCTGCTTTTCAATAAAAATAGGTGCATTTCGGGATGTAAGGCACGCGTTTTTCCTAAAAAAGCGCATAATAGTGCCTATGCATCCATGATAATGCACCGACCATCATATCATATATTTGTCAAGATGTCAACAACATTTTGCAAAGTTCGATATCAAAAATATTAAAATGCAAACCGCCCGTCATTGTGCTGTTCACACAACAACAGGCGGAGCTTTCTGCTGAGAAAACCCGCTTGCGGGTCCGTCAGATCAGTAATTAAACGAGCTCAAGAAGAACTTCCATCGCAGCATCACCCTTACGCTGACCGATCTTTACGATACGGGTGTAACCGCCGTTGCGGTTTGCGTACTTAGGAGCGATGTCGTCGAACATCTTCGCGGGCATATCGATAACCTTCGTGCCCTTCTTCTTACCTGCAGCTTCTGCCGGAGTAGATGTAACCTTGGTAAATACCTTCAGCATCTGTCTTCTGGCATGCAGTCTGGAAGCCTTATCCTTTTTGATCTCTTTTGTTACGTCGTCGAATACGGTAACCTTCTTGCCGTCAACTACCTCTTTAACGTTCTTGCCGTCCTTATCCTTACGCGGAACTTTGGTAGTAACGGTCACGGTATCGTAATTATCTCTTTCCTTTACGGCCAGAGCAATAATTCCTTCAGCGATCTTCTGAACTTCCTTAGCCTTAGCTTCGGTGGTCACGATCTTACCGCGATACAAAAGGTTGGTTACCTGATTTCTAAGCAGCGCCTTTCTCTGGCTGCTGGTTCTGCTAAGTTTTCTATAACCTGCCATTGTAATTTTACCTCCATGTCATATGCGCTGTCACAGCGCGTATCGCACATGTACTTTGTACACAAGCGTATGTCTTTACGTGCTTTAGTCCTCACCGGAATTGAGCTTCAAACCGAGTTCTTCCAACTTTGCAAGAACTTCCTCGAGAGACTTGCGGCCCAGGTTGCGGACCTTCATCATATCCTCGGGTGTGCGGTTCGTAAGTTCTTCCACCGTGTTGATGCCCGCTCTCTTCAAGCAGTTGTAAGCACGAACGGATAACTCCAACTCGTCAATGTTCATTTCCAGAACTTTAACTTTTTCATTGCTCTCAGGCTCTACCATGATATCCATGGACTTGGTGTTCTCTGAGAGGTCGATAAACAAATTCAGATGTTCGCTGAGCACCTTTGCCGCAAGGCTGATCGCATCTTCGGGAGCAAGCGTACCGTTGGTATAAACGTCCAATGTAAGCTTGTCATAATCCGTAACCTGACCTACACGTGTATCCTCAACGGACATGTTCACGCGCTCGATCGGGGTGTAGATGGAATCTACGGCGATCACACCGATGCCGGAGTTCTGCTTATTCTTCTCTGCGCTGACATAGCCTCTGCCCTTCGTTACGGTAAGTTCCATGAACAAACGTGTATCCTTACCGCCGCTCAGGTGAGCGATGACTGCATCCTTATTAACGATCTCGATCTCGGAACCGAACTGGATATCAGCCGCTGTAACAACGCACTCGCCCTCAGCCTCAACGTATCCGACGATCGGATCCGTGAAATCACTGTTTGCGCGAATAGCGAGACTCTTGATGTTCAAAATGATCTCGGTCACATCCTCTTTAACGCCGGGGATGGAACTGAATTCATGCTTTACGCCGTCGATCTTCACGGAGCTTACTGCAGCGCCCGGAAGGGAAGACAGCATAATTCTTCTGAGTGAATTGCCGAGTGTAGTTCCGTAACCTCTCTCCAGAGGCTCAACTACAAACTTGCCGTATTTCTTATCTTCGGATAACTCAACGATTTCAATCTTTGGCTTTTGAAAATCTAACATATGATTAAGCCCTCCTTTAGCGGGAATACCATACTGAATGTCGCTCCGAATAAATTATTACTTGGAGTACAACTCGACTATAAGCATCTCATCGACGGGAACGTCGATCATCTCTCTCGACGGTAATGACTTAACTACGCCGCTCAAAGCCTCTTGATTTACCTCAAGCCACTCCGGAACCATTCTGGAACCGGTAGTCTCAAGGATGCTCTTATATCTCTGAGAATCCTTTGCCTTCTCTACGATCTCGATCGTATCGCCGGCATTTACCAAAATAGAAGGAATGTTAACTACCTTACCGTTGATCGCAACATGCTTGTGGTCAACGATCTGTCTTGCTTCCATTCTGGTTCTTGCAAGGCCCATTCTGAAAATGACATTATCAATTCTACGCTCAAGGAGGATCATCAGGTTTTCACCGACCATACCTCTCATCTTGCTGGCCTTTGTATAGTAATTTCTAAAAGGTTTTTCCAACACACCGTAGATGAACTTTGCCTTCTGCTTCTCACGAAGCTGCTGGCCGTACTCGCTCATCTTTCTGTTGGCTCTCTTCAGGGTTCTTTTTGACTTCTTGTCAATACCCAGGAAAACAGGGTCAAGATCTAACGATCTGCATCTCTTTAATACGGGAACTCTATCGACTGCCACTGTAGCACCTCCTAATTAAACTCTTCTACGTTTGGGTGGACGACAACCATTGTGAGGAACCGGAGTCACATCACGAATGCTTGTTACTTCGATACCACACGCTGCAAGCGCGCGGATCGCTGCCTCTCTACCTGAGCCAGGTCCTTTAACCATAACATCTACCGACTTTAATCCATGCGGAATTGCTGCTTTTGCAGCAGTTTCAGCTGCCATCTGAGCTGCATAAGGAGTAGATTTCCTTGAACCTCTAAAGCCAAGCCCACCGGCACTCGCCCATGAAATGGCATTGCCCATTGTATCCGTCAACGTTACGATGGTGTTGTTGAAAGATGCCTGGATGTGCGCTTGTCCTCGTTCAACGTTTTTCTTAACACGCTTTTTTGTCACCTTTTTTGCTGACACATTCTTAGCCATATTACAAACTAACCTCCCTTATGGGTCCTTTCTTAAATTATTTCTTCTTGTTAGCCACTGTCTTCTTAGGACCTTTTCTGGTTCTCGCGTTGGTCTTTGTCTTCTGACCACGAACCGGCAAGCCCTTCCTATGGCGAATTCCTCTGTAACATCCGATCTCTTGCAATCTCTTGATGTTCAGTGCTACCTCACGTCTGAGATCACCTTCTACAACCTGTGTAGCATCGATGACGTCACGGATGCGGGCAACTTCGTCGTCCGTCAGATCCTTCACGCGGGTATCAGGATTTACATTCGCCTGCGCGAGGATACGATTAGAGCTTACTCTTCCGATACCGTAGATGTAAGTCAGACCGATCTCTACACGCTTCTCTCTGGGTAAATCTACACCTGAAATACGAGCCATGTGTGTACCTCCATCTTTCAAATTTAGTGTTCTTGCTCCCTTATACAGGGCAATGTTTCCGCTTCTGCGGACAATGTTCTGCGCTTTTTACAGCGCATATAATTCGAGCCGACTGTTAAGTCCGCCCGCGATACCGCGGATCACTCCGCCGGAATCTTCATGAAACTTAGATCAACCCTGTCTCTGCTTATGCTTAGGGTTCTCGCAAATAATACGAATGCTGCCTTTTCTCTTAATAACTTTGCACTTTTCGCAAATAGGCTTTACAGATGCTCTTACTTTCATAGCCACATCCTCCTTTCGTCCTGATCCGTCTCTAACGAGACGATAACCCGTTCTCCGGCATGGCCGGAAAACTTGATCGATTTGCGTCACGCTGCTAACCCCGCCACGCGGAATTTCCGGCCAAAAGGGGACACTATCCCCTCTCAGACTCGAACAGCGTTATCTATCATACCACATACAAAATTGCTTTGTCAAGCAAAACTTTAAAGGATTTTGAAGACTTACTTCTCTCTCCAGATGATCCTGCCCTTAGACAAATCGTAGGGTGACAGTTCGATGGTCACGGTATCGCCCGGAAGGATACGAATATAATTCATACGAAGCTTTCCGCTGATGTACGCAAGTACCTGATGACCGTTTGCCAATTCAACCTGGAAGGTTGCGTTGGGAAGTTTTTCGATTACCGTTCCTTCAATTTCAATAATGTCCGCTTTCGACATTCTTACCTCCTGAAATGAGTGTAAACGTTTCGGTTTTCCGAAACTGTTTTATGGCTGCCTTGATGATCTCGTTCTGCGCCGGCGCTTCACCCGCGTGTAAGACCTCCGTCCGCACCTTTCGAAGATGCTTCGGATTTTTGTTTTTCGGTTTCTGCAGCGGGTGATACCTGCCATCGCTGACACATATGCGCCCTTTTGCATCCTGTCCTAAAACCATGTAGATCGTACGGGTGTCGCGCCCACGTAGGGATATTACCAGGTCGCCCATAGAAAACGTCGTCATAAATGACACCCTTTACGCCTTTAACAGCGTGAGAATTTCAGGCTCCCCATCCGTGATGAGGATCGTATTCTCATAGTGTGCGGAAAGCGAACCGTCCGCCGTCTTCACCGTCCAGCCGTCATCCAGCTGCTTGATGCGGTGTGTTCCGATATTGATCATCGGCTCAACGGCCAGCGTCATGCCTTCGCGAAGCTTCGGTCCGCGTCCGATCGGCTTGTAATTCGGCACCGCGGGGTCCTCATGCAAATGCGATCCGACGCCGTGGCCCGTGTACTCACGGACAATGCCGTAGCCAAACGGTTTTACATAGTTCTCAACACCTGCGGAAATGTCATGAAGGAAACCACCCGCTTTCGCGAACTTGATTCCTTCGAAGAAGCTTCTCTCAGTCACTTCGATCAACTTCTTCGCTTCCTCAGAGATCTCGCCGACCGCCAGGGTACGCGCTGCATCTGCATGGTAGCCGTGGTAGATGAGGCCTGCGTCCAGGCTGACGATATCGCCCTCCTTGACATGCTGCTTCTTACTCGGGATGCCATGGATAATGACATCATTGACCGAAATGCAGATGGAAGCGGGGAAGCCATTGTAATTCAGGAAGGAAGGAATGCAGCCGAAACTGCGGATCGCTTCTTCACCGATCTTGTCGATCTGATAGGTCGACATTCCGGGCTTCAGTTCCTGTGCCATCGTCTGATGTACCAGCGCCAGCAGGCGTCCTGCCTCGCGCATGTACTCGATCTCCTGTGCCGATTTGATTGAAATTGCCATATTTAAAAACTCCTAAATGCCGCGAGGATCATTCGCCCAGGATCTTCTCGATGTCGGCGAAAACTTCCATCATGTCCTTCGTTCCGTCTACGGAAACGAGGATACCTGCCTTCGAATAATAGTCGATCAGCGGCTGCGTCTGCTCGTGGTAAACGTTCAAACGCTTCTGAACCGTCTCGGGCTTATCGTCGTCGCGGAGGATCAGTTCGCTGCCGCAACGATCGCAGATGCCCTCAACTTTTGTCGGGATGTGGACAATGTGATACGTAGCACCACAATTTACACAAGCACGGCGGCCGGACATGCGGCGGATGATGTTCTCATCCGGAACGTCAACGTTCAGTGCGTAGTCGATACCGGTTCCCTTTTTGATCAGGGCCTCATCGAGTGCCGTAGCCTGCGGAATGGTCCGGGGGAAACCGTCCAGAACGTAGCCGTTTACACAGTCATCCTGTGCTACACGGTCGACAACGAGGTCGACAACGAGCTCATCCGGAACCAGGAGTCCCTGATCCATGTATGATTTTGCTTTCTTACCGAGTTCGGTTCCGTTCTTGATGTTCGCACGGAAAATATCACCGGTAGAGATGTGCGGGATCTGATACTGATCGGCGATCAGCTTAGCCTGTGTGCCTTTTCCCGCGCCGGGGGCGCCTAACATGATAATCTTCATAAGCTCTCCTATAACGCCGACAAATCCCATGGAGGAAAAAATCCCCCATGGAACCCATCTGCTTATTTATTTAAGAAACCCTTGTAGTTTCTGTTCATCATCTGCGACTCGACCGCTTTTATCGTCTCAAGCACAACGCTGACGATAATGATGATCGAAGTGCCGCCGAAGGATACCTGTGCGATACCGAACAAACCGGAAGCAACGATCGGTGCCAGAGCTACGATCGAAAGACCGATCGCTCCGATAAAGATGAGGTACTTCAGGATATTCTTGAGGTACTCCTCTGTGTAGGATCCGGCGCGGACGCTCGGGATCAAACCGCCGTTCTTCTTGATGTTGGTAGCGACCTCGGTCGGATTGAAGGTAAAGGACGTATAGAAATACGAGAAACCGAATACCATCAAAACGTAAATGATCGGGCCGAACGCAAAATACCACTTATAGGACTCGCCGAAGCGGAACCAGTTGCCCTGCGAAAGCGTTTCCACAATTCCTCTCCATACTCCATTGTTGATGGTAGCATAGGAATTGATGATCGAAGGCAACGACAGGATCGTCGATGCGAAGATGACCGGGATAACGCCTGCAGTGTTAACCTTAAGCGGAATATGAGATTTCTGGCCGCCAACCAGTTTATTACCTTGAACCTTCTTGGAATACTGTACCGGTATCTTCCGAACACCGTCCTGAAGGTAGATAACAAATACTACCATCGCGATGATGATCGCCGCGATGATAAGGATCGCAAGCATGGCAGGAAGCGGTTTCTTATTCGCAACGAACTTCTCTCCCAAAGCCGCGAAATCCGAAGGGATACGCGCCAGGATGTTGATGGTCAGGACGATGGAGATACCATTGCCCACGCCTCTCTCGGTGATACGCTCACCGATCCACATCAGGCATGCACCGCCGGCTGTAAGAATTACAGTCGCGGAAAATACCAACCAGAACTTATTTCCGGGCTTCCATGCATCACCGAACAGCTTTTGCTGTCCCAGTGAGTAGGAAAGGAAAGCACCTTGCAGAACGGAAAGAGCGATCGTCACGTAACGAGTAAGAGACTGTAATTTCTTACGGCCCTCTTCGCCTTCCTTCTGCATTTCTTCCAAAGCGGGGAATGCAGCTGTTAAGAGCTGAATAATGATCGACGCTGTAATGTATGGTCCGATACCGAGCGCGAAGATCGCGAAGTTTTCGAACGAACCGCCGGACATCATACCAAGGATGCCGGCAACCGTATCATTCTGTCCTACAATGCCTCGAATGACCGATGAGTCCGTCCCGGGGATCGGAATCTGGCTGCCTAAGCGCACTACAAAAAGCATCATGAGTGTGAACCATAACTTCTTACGAACGTCTTTTACTTTAAAGGCATTTCGCAGTGTTTTGAACATCAGATCACCTCAACTTTTCCACCAACCGCTTCGATCTTTGCCTTAGCGCTCTCGCTGACAGCATCGACTTTAACCGTAAGCTTCTTGGTTAAATCTCCGTTTCCGAGTATCTTTACTCCATCTCTAGCATGTGAAATGACACCATTCTCGAGAAGAGTAGCAACCGTTACTTCGGTGCCGTCCTCAAATCTCTCAAGTGCATCAATATTGATTGCGACGATCTCCTTAGAGTTGCGGTTCTTGAAACCTCTCTTAGGAAGACGTCTGTATAAAGGCATCTGGCCGCCTTCGAAACCGAGACGTACGCTGCCGCCGGAACGAGCCTTCTGACCCTTGTGTCCCTTACCGGCAGTCTTGCCGTTGCCTGAGCCGTGACCACGGCCTCTACGGAAGTTGCTGCTATGTACAGAACCTTCTGCAGGTGTTAAATTCGACAAATCCATCTTGGCACCTCCTTATCAGATTTCTTCTACTTCTACTAAGTGTCTAACCTTAGCGATCATACCGCGGACTGCTGCATTGTCCGGTAATTCTACCGTCTTATGAAGCTTTGTGAGGCCCAGAGCCTCTGCCGTAGCCTTATTCTTCGGAACCGCGCCGATGGTGGATTTTACTAATGTAATCTTTAACTTTCCAGCCATTATTATTTCCTCCTTAGCCAACGATCTCTTCTACGGACTTGCCGCGACGCTTCGCAACGGTTTCGGGAGTTACCAAGCTCGTCAGGCCCTGCAGGGTTGCAAGAACAACGTTCTGCTTGTTGTTAGAGCCAAGAGACTTTGTACGAACGTTACGAATACCTGCGAGCTCGAGCACGTTACGTGCAGGACCACCGGCGATGATACCGGTACCTTCGGGAGCTCTCTTCAGAAGTACGTTAGCGCTTCCGAACTTGCCGACATTGTCATGCGGGATCGAGTTGTTCTCATCCATGGGAACCTCTACGAGGTGCTTCATAGCATCTTCTTTACCCTTACGGATAGCTTCCGGAACCTCAGTCGCCTTGCCGATACCGGCTCCGACATGACCGTTCTTATCGCCTACCACTACGAGTGCTGCGAAGCGGAAATTACGACCGCCCTTAACAACCTTGGTTACACGCTTGATAGCTACCACGGTCTCTTCCAACTCGTACTGACTAGCATCAATGATTGTACGCTTCATGTTTTCTCCTCCTCGACTAGAATTCCAGACCGGCTTCTCTTGCCGCTTCTGCTAATGCCTTAACTTTGCCCTGATATATAAAACCACCGCGATCGAATACCACTTCCTTGATACCTGCTGCGATCGCTTTCTCGGCAATGCTCTTGCCTACTGCTGCAGCTGCATCAACGGTATTGGTGTGCTCTAACTCAGCCTTAATATCCTTGGAAAGAGTAGAGGCGGAAACAATGGTCTTGCCCTGAACGTCATCGATGACCTGTGCATAGATGTGCTCATTGCTTCTGAAAACGGCGAGACGGGGTCTCTCGGCTGTGCCGGAAAGATGTCTGCGGAGTCTTCTGTGCTTTTCCTTGCGGATCTCAATTTTTGATTTCTTGTTAATCATGATCTTACTCCTCCTTTATTACTTCTTACCGGTCTTACCAACTTTACGACGGATCGTCTCATCCACGTACTTGATACCCTTGCCCTTATAGGGTTCCGGGGGTCTCTTTGTTCTGATCTCGGCAGCGTACTGTCCGACCTTCTCTTTGTCGATACCCTTAACAACGATCTTGTTGCCGTCAACGGTAGACTCAAGGCCTTCGGGATCGATCATCTCTACCGGATGAGAATATCCGAGAGAGAGAACGAGCTTCTTGCCCTGCTTTGCGGCTCTGTAGCCGACACCGTTTACCTCAAGCGCCTTCTCATAGCCAGCGGTAACACCGGTGACCATGTTCGCGATAAGGGTTCTCGTCAGACCATGAAGGGAACGCATCTTCTTCAGATCGTTCGGTCTGGAAACTACTACTTCAGCGCCCTCCTGCTTGATCTGCATCTCAGCAGGGAGAACTCTTTCAAGGGTACCCTTCGGTCCCTTGACCGTCACTTTATTATTTTCTGCGATGCTCACAGTAACACCTGCGGGGATCGCGATGGGCATTCTTCCAATTCGTGACATTTGCCATTCCTCCTAAATAATTGAATATGTCGTTTCTTACCAAACAAACGCCAGCACTTCGCCGCCGATGTTCTGATTTCTGGCTTCCTTGTCCGTGATCACACCCTTATTGGTGGAAATGATCGCGGTGCCGAGTCCGCCGAGTACCTTCGGCATATTTTCGCAGCTTACGTAAACACGAAGACCGGGCTTAGAGATTCTCTTAAGGTTTGTAAGAGCCTTCTCGGACTTATCCTTGTTATACTTAAGGGTAATGCGGATATCCTTGAAGTTACCGTTGTCAACCAGTTCGTATTTAGCGATATAGCCCTCATTTACGAGGATGTCTGCGATCGCGATCTTCATCTTAGATGAAGGAATATCTACTGTGTCATGCTTTGCAGTGTTAGCATTACGAATTCTTGTAAGCA
>DBXX01000032.1:1238-14396 GCA_002309675.1 Lachnospiraceae bacterium UBA1201 | reverse complement strand
CCGGGGATCTGGCCCTTGTAAGCCAACTCACGGAAGCAGATTCTGCAAATGCCGTACTTTCTCAAATATGCGTGCGGTCTGCCGCAGATTCTGCAGCGATTGTACTCTCTGGTGGAGAACTTCTGCTCACGCGCCTGCTTAATCTTCATTGAAGTTTTTGCCATGAAAATCTACCTCCTGATCACTTCTGAAAGGGCATGTTGAACAGCTCTAACAGCTTACGCGCTTCAGCGTCAGTCTTAGCAGTCGTTACAACGATAATGTCCATACCACGGGTCTTGTCAACCTTATCATACTCGATCTCAGGGAAAATGAGCTGCTCGCGGATACCGAGAGCGTAGTTACCTCTTCCGTCGAAGGAGTTCGGGTTAACACCTCTGAAGTCACGCACACGAGGCAATGACAGGTTTACCAAACGATCCAGGAATTCATACATTCTGTCGCCGCGAAGGGTTACCTTGCAACCGATCTGCATGCCTTCTCTGACTTTGAAGTTCGCAACGGACTTCTTAGCCTTTGTAACAACGGCCTTCTGTCCTGCGATCGTCTCCAATTCTTTAACAGCTACATCCAGAACCTTAGCATTCTCTCTTGCTTCACCAACACCGCGATTGATCACGATCTTGTCGAGCTTCGGAACTTCCATAATGTTCTTGTAGCCGAACTCTTTAATCATAGCGGGAACGACCTCGCTAGCATAAAAATCTTTTAATCTACTACTCAAAGTTCGGACCTCCTCTCCAAAATGCTTAGTTCTTCTTAGCGGTCGAAACGATGTCGATCACTTCACCGTTCTTCTTGTTGATACGATACTTAAGACCGTTCTCAACCTTGAAGCCGACGCGAACTGCGTCCTTACCAACAACCAACATAACATTGGAGGCATCGATAAAGGCCTCTTTGGTCACGATACCGCCGTTCGGATTGCCGGGGTTCTGCTTCATATGCTTGGTGACCATGTTGATACCTTCAACCTTAACGGCTCCGTCCTTAACTTCCAGGACTTTGCCTTCTTTATCTTTTTCTGCTCCGGCGATCACGCGTACGGTATCACCTTTTTTAATCTTTGCAGCCAAATCGCCACCTCCTTATAATACTTCGGGTGCCAAAGATACGATCTTCATGAACTGCTTCTCACGAAGCTCTCTGGCAACCGGTCCGAAAATACGGGTACCTCTGGGGTTCTTATCTTCCTTAATGATAACTGCTGCGTTATCATCGAAACGGATGTAAGAACCATCCTTACGATGTGCGCCTTTAACTGTACGAACTACGACAGCCTTAACAACATCGCCCTTTTTAACAACGCCGCCGGGTGTTGCATCTTTAACGGACGCAACGATCACGTCGCCGATAGCTGCATATCTTCTTGTAGAACCGCCCAAAACTCTGATGCAAAGGAGTTCCTTGGCACCGGTGTTGTCAGCGACCTTCAATCGGGTTTCCTGCTGAATCATCTTGAATCTCCTTTCATCCCGACATAAAGCCGGGTGTCTCGATTATTTCGCCTTCTCGATAATCTCAACCAGTCTCCATCTCTTATCCTTGGACAGAGGTCTTGTTTCCATTACCTTAACTGTGTCACCGATACCGCATGCATTCTCCTCGTCATGAGCCTTTAACTTATATGTTCTCTTAACGATCTTCTTGTAAAGAGGATGCTTTACATTGTCTTCTACGGCTACAACGATGGTCTTATCCATCTTGTTGCTGACAACCTTCCCAGTACGGGTCTTTCTTAAATTTCTTTCCATATTAAAGTTCCTCCTTCCCGGGATTATTCAGCGATCTTAGCCTTCTCAGTGATAACGGTTTGAATCTTAGCGATGTTCTTACGAACTTCCTTGATCCGGCTCGTGTTATCCAACTGATTAGTAGCGTTCTGGAATCTCAAGTTGAACAGTTCTTTCTTCGCAGATACGAGTTCATCCTGCAGATCTGCGATCGATTTAGCTCTCAAGTCGTTTACGATATTATTCTTCACTGTTATCACCGCCTTCTAAGTCTGCGCGGGATACGATCTTACATCTGCAAGGCAACTTGTGCATTGCAAGACGAAGCGCTTCCTTTGCAACATCTTCCGGAACACCTGCGATCTCGAACATCACACGGCCGGGCTTAACTACAGCTACCCAGTACTCAAGCGCACCTTTACCGGAACCCATTCGAGTCTCGGCAGGCTTTGCCGTTACGGGCTTATCGGGGAAGATCTTGATCCAAACCTTACCACCACGCTTGATATAACGTGTCATAGCGACACGGGCTGCCTCGATCTGGTTGGACTTGATCCAGCAGGGATCAAGAGATACCAAACCGTACTCACCGTTACTGATCTTATTTCCTCTAAGCGCCTTACCAGCCATAGTTCCACGGAACTGCTTACGGTGCTTAACTCTTTTAGGCATTAACATATTATTTTGCTCCTCCTTCCTTAGAAGCCTTAACCGGAAGGACTTCGCCCTTATAGATCCAGACCTTAACGCCTACCTTACCGTAGGTGGTGTCTGCCTCAGCGAAACCGTAATCGATATCGGCACGAAGTGTCTGAAGCGGGATGGTTCCCTCGCTGTAGAATTCTGTACGAGCAATATCTGCGCCGCCCAGACGACCGGAGCAGGCAGTCTTGATACCAAGGATACCGGACTTCATTGCACGGCTCATGCTAGACTTCATAGCACGACGGAATGAGATACGGTTCTCGAGCTGTGCTGCGATGTTCTCTGCTACAAGCTGAGCTTCGCGGTCAGGTCTCTTAACTTCCTTGATGTCAACAAAGAGCTTATTCTTTGTCAGCTTCTGAACTTCATTCTTCAACTTCTCAATATCAGCGCCGCCCTTACCGATAACGATACCGGGCTTTGCAGTATAGATGATAACCTTAACGCGGTCTGTAGATCTCTCGATCTCGATCTTGGAAATGCCTGCGCCGAAAAGCTTCTCTTTCAGGCACTTACGGATGTTATAATCTTCAACCAGGCAGTCTGCGAAGTTTGCATCAGCATACCACTTAGACTCCCAATCCTTGATGATACCGACTCTCAGGCCGTGAGGATTAACTTTCTGTCCCATATTCTCCTCCTATCTTTCATTGAGCACGATGGTGATGTGGCTTACTCTCTTTAAGATACCGTAAGCTCTACCCTGCGCTCTGGGATGCATTCTCTTCATAGTCGGGCCCTGGTTAGCAAAGCACTCCTCTATAAACAGTTTCTCCGGATTCATGCCATTGTTGTTCTCTGCGTTAGCAATAGCAGAATTCAGAAGCTTTAAAATAACAGAAGAAGCATATCTGGGATTGTAAGTCAGGATACCGATCGCTGACTTTACATCTTTGCCTCTGATGGCATCCAGCACGAAGCAAGCCTTCTGTGCGGATATTCTGGCGTAAGATAACTTAGCTGAAGGTCTATTATCCTTCTGTGCGTTTCTTTCTCTCTTGATTTTGGATCTATGTCCTTTCGCCATTGGAAGTAACCTCCTTTCAATTACTTACGTGATTTCTTTTCGTCCTTGCCGTGACCTCTGTAGGTTCTGGTAGCAACGAATTCTCCCAACTTGTGACCAACCATATCCTCGGTAACATATACCGGAATATGCTTTCTACCATCATGAACTGCGATTGTATGACCAAGCATCTGCGGGAAGATGGTCGAACGGCGGGACCAGGTCTTGATAACAGACTTGTCGCCGGCAGCGTTCATAGCATCGACCTTCTTCAGAAGGTGTGCATCTGCGAACGGTCCTTTTTTAAGTGAACGAGCCATATGATTTTTATCCTCCTATCTCGAATTACTTGAGTGCCTTGCCGTCGCGTCTTCTTACGATCAGCTTGTTGGACTGCTTGTTCTTCTTTCTGGTCTTAAGACCAAGAGCAGGCTTGCCCCAAGGAGTGCTGGGACCGGGACGACCGATACCACACTTACCTTCACCACCGCCGTGCGGGTGATCGTTAGGGTTCATTACGGAACCACGAACGGTAGGACGGATACCCATATGTCTCTTACGACCTGCCTTACCGATATTGATGAGGCTGTGGTCTGCATTACCTACGGTACCGATCGTAGCCTTGCAAAGGCCGGAAACCATTCTCATCTCGCCGGACGGCAGACGCAGTGTAGCGTACTTACCTTCCTTTGCCATGAGCTGTGCGGAAACGCCTGCGGAACGAACCAGCTGAGCGCCTGCACCGGGATAAAGCTCGATGTTGTGTACGTTGGTACCTACCGGGATCTCGCTCAAAGGAAGAGCGTTACCGATTCTAGCCTCGGCCTGAGCACCGCTGTTAACGGTCATGCCGACTTCCAGGCCCTGAGGAGCCAGGATGTAAGCCTTAGCGCCGTCTGCGTAGCAGATCAGGGCGATGTTAGCTGTACGGTTCGGATCGTACTCAATCGCAACTACCTTTGCGGGGATACCGTCTTTGTTTCTCTTGAAATCAATGATTCTGTACTTTCTTCTATTTCCACCACCGCGATGTCTGACAGTGATCTTACCCTGAGCGTTACGGCCTGCGTTCTTCTTAAGAGAAACGAGCAGTGACTTCTCGGGAACGGTCTTTGTGATCTCCGCGAAATCGGAGCCTGTCATGTTACGTCTGGAAGGTGTATATGGGGTATATTTCTTAATTCCCATGGTTGTTACTCCTTTCAAAACCCCCGGCTTTTCTTCATCCGGGTTCATTTATTATCTCGCTTTATTGCGAATACCTTGGGTCCTATGTCCTTACGGGCAATGTATTACAGACCCTGGAATACCTCGATCTCAGCGCTGTCTTCGGTCAGCTTAACGATCGCTTTCTTCATCTTAGCGGTCTTGCCGAAGATCACACCGCGGATGGATGAACGACGACGGGTCTTACCGTCCAGGTTCATGGTATTCACGCTTGCAACCTTTGTGCCGGGGAACATCTTCTCAACAGCCTCGGCGATCATAACCTTATTTGCATCCGGATGAACGAGGAAGGTGTACTTCTTCTCCGCCATAGCATTCATGCTCTTCTCGGTTACAACAGGCTTGAGGATCACGTCATAATATTTAATGTCAGCCATTACGCATATACCTCCTCGATCTTCTCAACTGCAGCCTTTGTGGCAACAACGGTGTCATACTTAAGGATATCAAATACATTGATCGTGTTTGTAAGAGCTGTCTTAACGGTCGGGATGTTCTTAGCGGACTTAACAACGTTTGCATCGTTGTCTGCAAGAACTACCAGAGCCTTATCCAGCTTCAGGTTAGCCATGATCTGAGCGAACTTCTTCGTCTTGATCTCATCCATTACGAGCTGATCAAGAACGATGAACTTCTGATCCGCAACCTTAGAAGAAAGTGCAGACTTAAGAGCCGCTCTCTTCTCTTTCTTATTCAACTTGAAGGAATATTCTCTCGGTACGGGTGCGAATACCATGCCGCCGCCCTTCCACTGAGGTGCGCGGATGGAACCCTGACGAGCGTGACCGGTTCCCTTCTGTCTCCAAGGCTTCTTTCCGCCGCCGGAAACTTCCGAACGGGTCTTAGCCTTCTGTGTGCCCTGACGCAAATTGGCCAGTTGGTTTGTAACAGCCATCTTTACCAAATGCTCGTTTACTTCAACGCCAAATACGGAGTCGTTTAATTCGATCTCGCCTACCTGAGCGCCTTCCATATTGTAAACAGATACCTTAGCCATCTGTTAGCCTCCTTTCAACAAATATAACTATTTGTCCGTCTTAACGGTGTTCTTCAGTGTTACAAGCGCGTTCTTGGCGCCGGGTACTGCACCCTTAACCAGAAGCAGGTTCTTCTCAGCATCTACGCGTACAACTACGAGATTCTGGATCGTAACCTTCTTGCTTCCCATGTGGCCGGCCATCTTCTTACCCTTGAATACTCTACCGGGCGTAGTGGCAGGACCGTTGGAACCCGCATGACGATGATACTTGGAACCATGGCCCATAGGTCCTCTGGACTGGCCGTGGCGCTTGATGGCACCCTGGTATCCTTTACCCTTTGAAATTGCAGTAGCGTCGATCTTGTCGCCTTCTGCAAACATGTCAGCCTTGATCTCATCCTTTACGGAATAATCGGCAGCGTTGTCGAGCTTCAGCTCGCGGATGTATCTCTTATAGGATACTCCTGCCTTGTCAAAGTGACCCTTAAGCGGCTTTGTGACGAGCTTTTCTCTCTTGTCAACAAATCCGACCTGAACTGCTGCGTAACCGTCCTTATCAACTGTCTTAACCTGCGTAACTACGCAAGGGCCAGCCTGAAGAACCGTTACCGGAATGAGAACGCCTGCTTCTGCATCGAAGACCTGAGTCATTCCGACTTTTGTAGCTAAAATCGCTTTCTTCATGTGTTTTACCTCCTGTTTTATCTACAGCGGATTACCGTTTTCACGGCAATCATCCTAGAACAGTCAGATATAAGTGGGTTTGAAAACGCTTCTATATCATGTTCCGGATAAACTTGTTTGGGTGAGACGTTTTAAGTCTCGGTCAATGAACGGCAAATTACTTTGTCTTCATCTTGATATCGATGTAAACACCTGCCGGCATCTCAAGACGGGAAAGTGCATCCACGGTCTTCTGATTCGGCGCGATGATATCGATCAATCTCTTGTGCGTTCTCTGCTCGAACTGCTCTCTGGAGTCCTTGTACTTGTGTACGGCTCTCAGGATCGTTACAACTTCCTTCTTAGTAGGAAGAGGAACAGGTCCGCTTACCTGTGCACCGCTCTTCTTAGCGGTATCGATGATCTTTGCGGCAGACTGATCCACCAACTGGTGCTCGTATGCCTTCAACGTGATTCTCATTACTTGACTTGCCATAAAAAAAGTCGCCTCCTATTCGTACTTTTAACAGTACGACAAGTGGTGACTGTACACTTGCCCGTGCGTGTCGCAACATGACTCATAAAAATATGAGGCTTGCTGCCCCGTCCGCACGTCATTTCCGCCCGAAGCGGATGATTTGGTACAGTGACTTGTCGCCAGTTTCCTAACTTGACATTCGCTCCGCGGAAAACCTGCCACGGTGGGCAGCAACCTCACACTTCAACGCTATCAATGTCACAGCAAGGAATATATTACCGCATCCCTGCTGAAATTGCAAGCGTTTTTTTAAATTTTTTTCTGATTTTCATCATTTTGGGGAAAACTCGGGCTCTCGCGCGAGCTTTTCCCATGTAAAATCAAGGGTTTTTCAACATTTTTCGTGTTTTTCAGGCCATCCAACGACCGGAAGCTCCGCACGGGAGCACCAGGTTCGGCACCGGACCTTCCTTTACGGGCAGGCCGATCTCATCCGAGCATACGGTCCCGCCAAAGGCAGATACGATCTCCAGCTGCAGCATATAGGTCAGCACCGCAGGCTGCAGGCCTGTCGTGTACGAGTTTATAAGGAAGAACAGCGGTTTATCGCTCAGAAGCTGTTTGCAGGTTGCGACCAGCGGATGCACCGCATCCTCGATCTTCCAGACTTCGCCGCCCGGTCCGCGTCCATAAGACGGCGGATCCATGATGATGGCGTCGTAATGGTTTCCCCGGCGGATCTCGCGCTCGACAAACTTCTGGCAGTCATCGACCAGCCAGCGGATCGGCGCGCCCGACAGCCCGGAGGCCGCCGCGTTTTCCTTAGCCCACTGCGTCATGCCCTTCGATGCATCCACATGCGTGACCGCCGCGCCTGCGCGGGCCGCGGCCAATGTCGCGCCGCCGGTGTAGGCAAACAGGTTCAGCACCTTGATCGTGCGCTCCGGCTCCCGATCCTTTGCGTCGCGGATGATCTTCGCGAACCAGGACCAGTTCACCGCCTGCTCCGGAAACAGACCGGTGTGCTTGAAACTGAACGGTTTCAGCAGGAACGTCAGATCCAGCGGGTCATATCGGATGCTCCACTGCTGCGGCAGATCGAAAAACTCCCACTCGCCGCCTCCCCGGTCGCTCCGGTGGTAGTGCGCGTTCGGCTTCTTCCACCCCGCGTTCGTTTTCTTCGTATTCCAGATGACCTGCGGATCCGGGCGCACCAGCACATAGTCGCCCCAGCGCTCCAGTTTCTCCCCGCCCGACGTATCGAGCACGGTATATTCCTTCCATTGATCGGCTATTAACATAGTTTGCGGCAGAAAACTGCCCCTCCTTCATTATGTTGTTTATTCGTTCCCCCACCAGGGTTTCGTTCTACACCTAATATATCTGAAGCTTTATTCCGGGGGGGCTTTCATTTCACTCCGGGTCGCGCAGAAGCTCCACTCGCTGCAGCAGCACGCCGGCATCGGCCCCGATGTAGAGCAGGCTGTGTGTCCCGGCAGAAAGCTTCGCCGTGTAAGTCACCACGCGGATATTGTCCAAAACGCCGCGGCACCAGGCAGGGCTGTTGTAATCGCCTGCTATGAAGCCTGCGGGCAATGAATCCCGCACTGCCTCGCCGTTCGTTCCCGGCAGGGCCTCGCCGTCCAGCAGCAGGCCGAAGCATTGGCCGAAGCCCTTTTCGACAGGGTTACTCGGTCCGAAGCACAGGCGGATCTGATACGTTCCTTCATGAACGATGCGGAAACCAAGTTCCGCCTTCGGCGCGTCGGCCGCATCCTTCACGCCGCCGAACACCGGCTCCATGCGCAGGGTGTCCGCAGTCTTGCCGTACTCGGTGAGCAGCAGGAACTCGCGGCCGTTTTTGCCGGGCGTCAGGCGTGCCTGGTTCACCTCGAGCGCCAGGTATCCGTTGTTTTCGACTTTACGCATGTCCTCGCCGACTGCTTCGTCCGCAAGCGACTCAAAACGCGTCTCGACATAGACGCAGGCCGTGCCCAGCGTGATCTTGAAACCGTCCGACACGCTCTCCTGCGGCAGCAGGTCCGCGCGTTCGGACAGGGAAATGCGCACCTCGTAGGCCGTCGGGCATGCACGGAAATCCGCCATCATGTCCAGAAGTTCGTCCTCCAGCGCCGGGCTCTCCAGCTCCTTCTCGAACTTCGGAGCGACCACGACATTCAGCCACTCAGGGATGCCCTGCAGGCCGATCTCGACATTTTCCGCATCAGCATCGTAAGTGCCGGAAGCGGACACCGTCAGCAGCAGCTCCTCGCCGCGACCCTCCATCAGCGTCGGCAGCGTCAACACGCACGGCTCGGCGTCGAAGCCCGCGAAGCAGGACGAACCGTCGTCCTCGCTCCACACGAACAGGCCGTCCTTCTCGGCGATCACCGCCGTCTGCGGGTACGACCAGCCCTCGTCGTTCCAGCGATGGAAGCCGACATGGTTACTCAGCATCATGCCATTCCATTTGCCGCCGGCCATCTCCTCATTGTAGCAGCGGCACAGTTCTTTATCACGGGCAATGCACTCGGTCACGAGGGCGTGGCAAACATTGGCCAGACCGTCTCCGGCCGACGCGTACAGATTGTAGTATCCCGCATAGATCATCATCTTGCGGACGTTCGCGGACGCCAGCGCCGGGAAGGCCGCCAGTCCGTAGAACGCGGGCGCCAGGCGCTCGTCTATTTTATCGAAGACCTCGAAGCAGAGCTTCTCGATCTGCTCGGCCTTCTTAAGCTCGCGGGATGCCTCCTGCAAGTAGTGCACGGAAAATGTATCCTCGTACACGACCTCCGGCCGGCGGTTCTGGTTCATATGCGTATATAAGGAAAGGATCTGCGCGATCTTCTCGCGGATGTCGTCAGCCGGGGAGAGCAGGTTGCCAGCGGTCGCAGACGGCTGGGCGACTTCTCCTAGCCTGTCAGCCTGTGCAGGATGGTTGCCGTCGGTTACTGCCGACTGGGCAGTTCCTCCGAACTTTTCAGCCTGGGCGGACTGGTTGTCGGCGGTTTCATCCAGCGCTGCAAACTGCTCATTTACCCATTTTCTTATATAAGCCTCGCAACCATTCGGTGCGGAGGAACCCATGCTCTCGAAGTCATAGGCCAGATCCAGGAAGTACGACAGCGGCAGTTCCTGCGGCCGCAGATCGCCGACATTGACCACCCACAGATCGCGGATGCCATACTCGTACGCGAGCGTCATCTGGTCCCAAACCTTCTGCAGAGCGGTGCTGTTCACCCACTCGTAGGAGATCGGGCCGCCGTGGTAGTCGAAGTGGTAGTACAGGCCCCAGCCCGCCGGACGATCTTTCGTCTTCGCGGTCGGGAGTGTGCGGCAGTTTGCAAAATTATCGTCCGACAGCAGGAGCATCACGTCGTCGAGCTCCTCCCATTCAGCCAAACCCGGCGTCGTCTCGTCGCCGTAGAAATAATCCTCAACTTCCTTATACAATGCGAGTACCTTCGGCGCGTCCTTCAGTCCATGCGCCGCCAGGATCCCCTTCTGGTCGCGGATGGTGTCCTTCAGAAGGTTAACATTGTCCAGCATGGTCGCGTCCTCGCCCATGATCTTCGAGTCGCGCTCACCGCGCATACCCAGCGTGTACAGATTGCGGAACGCACCCATGCGCTTCACGGAGTCATCCCAATATTCATGCAGACCGCGCGCGTTCGAGCGGTAGTTCCAGTCATGGCCGTAGCCGACCGCATTGTCCCCGGACTTCACGTGGTCCCACTCCTCGCTCGCGCGCATGAGGGGCTCGTGGTGTGACGTGCTCATGGTGATGCCCAGCTCATCTGCCAGAATGGCGTTCGCCAGCGGGTCGGTCTCCTGCGTATTCCCGCCCGCGCCGTCGCAGGGGAAGGACGCCGACCACATGGCCGGCCACAGGAAGTTGCCGTGCATCCGAAGCAGGAGCACGAACACCTGCTCATAAAAATCTACATTAAAGTCGCCGAACGTGTTGGAAACCCAGTTTCCGAGCGACGGCCACTCGTCATTCATGAAAAATCCGCGTAGCCGCACCGACGGCTCCTTCGACACCTTCGTCAGTGCCTCCGCCGGCAAATGTAGCTCCGGCTGCCGCTTCGGCAGCGCATCGCCCCAGTAACACCACGTTGGCATACCGCAGATCTTCGAGATCTCCAACAAACCGTAGATCGCACCCAGACGATCCGTGCCCGCGATCAGCAGGACGGTGGTGGCGTCAGCATCAACACTTGAGGCGGCCGCGGAGGTAACGCTCGAATCAACTGCGGTGGAGCCGGATGCGCTTGAACCTGCTACTTCGGCGTCAGCTGTGCTTGATACAGAAGCTACGTTTGAGGCTGCCGCAGTACCGGTTACATTGCCCGACGAAATCGCAAGGTCGGTCCGCGAGGAAGAGATCACTTCAACTCCACGATCGTCCTTCCTGACGGAAACCACCTGCATGGAAAACCGCTCGCGTCCCAAAGGCTGCCCCGCCGGCGCAAATCCGAAGTCAACACCTGCGGCCTCCCACTCTTTATACAAGTCCTGATCCGCCGTGCACACGCACACCAGATCCGTGTCCTTCGGCGCCATGTACAGCATCTCAGCGATCAAACTCTGCCGGTTCCGACGGATGCCGCGAACCCCCAGACGCCCGCGCGAAATCACAAACACATCGCCTGCGACCACCTTCGCGATCCTCTTCAAGCCCGCGCTGTCCTTCGTACCCTCTTCATAATAGATCACGGCGCCATTGCCCGCGCCCGCTAATCGAAAATCTCTCATGTTAACTCCTTCAATATATTTGAGCTTATGATTGAGCCTATTAATATGCCGTGCACGAAACCCTCGATCGTGCCTTCAGAACGGCTATTCCGGTTCATCCGATATCCGATCCGAGGGATCACTTTACCCTCGGATCTCACATCCATTTTCCGGGTTCTGCCATCCCGAAATCATGTTTCTATTATAAGGCAAGCACATCCAAATCGCAAGTGCAAGAATACCTCCGGCAGTACCTGCTTATTCTATATGAGCGGACATCCAAGCTTCACTGCCTATAGGTTGCCTATTCACCATCAGCAGTGTTTTCCGCCGAGTTTTTTCTTGCTTCACTGCCTATAAGCTACTCATTCACCATCAGCAGTGTTTTCCGCCGAGTTTTTTCTTGCTTCACTGCCTATAAGCTACTCATTCACCATCGGCAGGGTTTCCACTCGAACTAGATCTTGCTTTACTGCCATTAGTCTGTCCACTCTACATCGGCAGAGTTCCTGCCCTGATCAAGTCAGAAATTCTTTTATGTAGTTCACTACTGACCTTGTATTCAAAGGCCGCGAGAAGCTTTCATGCAACAGTATTATATCTCGACCGATCAATAGGCCATTCTTCTCATATGCGTCCAACTTGGCAAGCGTATTCTTATAGTAATGTGGGTTGTCCATCATTCCCAAATGCTCTAAATATTTAACCTCTCCCGTAGAAATATTCAATGCTGTGAAATCCGGGTAAAAATCTTTTACCATCCCGTCAACATTCAATTTCAACGGCTTTTCATACTTGTATGGTATACCTTGTCGATCCAGTTCATCAGCAATGATCTTTTCAGATTTCGATCTCACTCTCTCCCCTCTATTGGTAATATACCCGGCAGGGTCACTCTCCGAAAAACCGAGGCCGACATATTCTTCTTTTTCAAACTTTTGAATGATCATTTCCACTGGAGAATATTCCGGCTGAAAAAGAACCTGTTTTCCTTTATGCATGCACCGATAAACATCCGACAACTTCTGATCTGTTTGCATAGCTCTTTGTAAAGCCCGGATCTCTATATTTAATGCACGTAATAATTTGTCATGATATTCTGCTACTGCCAGAGCCCGAATATGCTCCATCTTCGCTCTCTTCCCTACAAACTTTCCCCCTATATAGTATTGAAATGAATTCTTCTGTTTTTTACATCTGAGCTTTTCATGCTCTGTGAGCCTGTTCATTCTTTTTTCTTCTTTCAAGATGTTTAGTCTTATTGTTTCCAATTTTAGTATTTCCAAGCTAACCCTCTTTTTCATGATAATCTCTCCTTATTCTTTGTACGATAATCTGATACTTCATTACACCTTAGCAGCCAATTATCATCGTTTCTATTTTCTCTTGCTTTCATTTCACTGCCGCTGGCAATGTTTCACCGGCATCGGCAGTTTTTCTGCCTGATCTTGCTTTCATTTCACTGCCGCTGGCAATGTTTCACCGGCATCGGCAGTCTTTCTGCCTGATCTTGCTTTCGTTTCACTGCCGCTGGCAATGTTTCACCGGCATCGGCAGTCTTTCAGCCTGATCTTGCTTTCGTTTCACTGCCGCCAGCAAACTTCACCGGCATCGGCAGTCTTTCTGC
>DBXX01000032.1:749-1083 GCA_002309675.1 Lachnospiraceae bacterium UBA1201 | reverse complement strand
TTGCTTCCGTTTCACTGCCGCCAGCAGATATCGCCAGTATAGGCAGTGTTTCTTCCCACGCAAGCCTTCTGTCACACTGCCATTAGCGAGCGCCACTTGCATCCCCCTACCCCCGCACAGTTTGCGGAATCAAAAAACAGGGCCCTTCTTGCGAAGGGCCCTGCCTGAATTCGTATATTTACTTTTCGTCAGATTATTCAACGATAGTAACAACACGGCCGGAACCAACGGTTCTACCACCCTCACGGATAGCGAAACGAAGACCCTGCTCCATAGCTACCGGGTGGATGAGCTCTACGGTCATCTCTACGTTATCACCAGGCATGCACATCTC
>DBXX01000032.1:0-707 GCA_002309675.1 Lachnospiraceae bacterium UBA1201 | reverse complement strand
TAGTTGTTGAAGAAAGGAGTATGACGACCACCTTCATCCTTCGTCAGTACGTAAACCTGAGCGGTGAACTTGGTGTGGCACTTTACAGAGCCGGGCTTACAGAGAACCTGACCACGCTCGATCTCGTTTCTCTGAACACCACGAAGGAGTGCACCGATGTTATCACCAGCCTGAGCCTCATCAAGAAGCTTACGGAACATCTCGATACCGGTTACAACAACCTTACGGGTCTCTTCGTGAATACCAACGATCTCAACTTCCTCAGATACGTGAAGAGTACCACGCTCTACTCTACCAGTAGCAACGGTACCACGACCTGTGATAGAGAATACGTCCTCGACAGGCATAAGGAAAGGCTTATCTGTCTCACGAACCGGATCCGGAATGTAGCTGTCAACAGTGTCCATCAGCTCCATGATCTTGTCGCCCCACTCGCTGCTCGGATCTTCCAGAGCCTTCAGAGCGGAACCCTTAACGATCGGGCAACCTGTGAACTCGTACTCTTCGAGCTGCTCGGTGATCTCCATCTCAACGAGCTCAAGGAGTTCTTCGTCATCAACCATATCGCACTTGTTCATGAATACTACGATGTAAGGAACGCCTACCTGACGGGACAGAAGGATGTGCTCCTTAGTCTGAGCCATAACACCATCGGTAGCTGCAACAACGAGGATTGCACCATCCATCTGAGCAGCACCAGTGATCAT
>DBXX01000094.1 GCA_002309675.1 Lachnospiraceae bacterium UBA1201 | reverse complement strand
GGTGGCCGCCAGATCTTCTCATCTCCTACCACTACGCTGACAAGCTCACAAAATCGCCCATAGAAAAACCGGAGCACCGATCGGCACCCCGGTTTATCAACTCTATTCTCGATTTAATCCATAAATGAGATATCTACATCCGACATCGAAAGGATCGGGCCGAGCAATGCTTCAAATGTACTGAACAGCTTATAGCCTACACGCACCACTTCGGAAAACTCAACTGTGTCCGGAATCTTCTGGATCGATACGACTGCCTTCTCCATGTGAAGCGCGAAGTTCAACGCGATCTTTTCTCCGGTCGCCGGATCCGTCAGGGTGAAATCCGCCGAGATATCAGCGGTTTTCGCCTTATCGTCATACCGTATGCGGATCTTCGGAAAACCATCCTTAAAGATCTCCCGCAGGTCTGCTTCACATTCCTCAACGGCCGTTTCGTATTCTTCCTTCGTGGCAAATCTGTAATCGGTCGCCCCGAAAATAGCTCGGATCGATCTTTCCATCTCTTCCTCGCTGGTAAACAACTGCGCGCCCGCGTCGTCCGTGAACTCGATATAGTATCGGTGAAATGTAGCAACCAAATCGTCAGCGGTCAGATTCAGGCCGCGTCCGGCTTCCATACATCCCTTATTGATCTGCTTCGCGAGGCGGCCGGCAGCCTCATATAACTCCGCTTCATTGTAGGAAGGGGCTCCGTTCTCCTGCAGATACTTGAATAAGTATGCATAATCGGAATCCTTTGTATTCTTCACGACCG
Organism: Lachnospiraceae bacterium UBA1201; assembly: GCA_002309675.1. Classification (GTDB taxonomy): domain Bacteria; phylum Bacillota; class Clostridia; order Lachnospirales; family Lachnospiraceae; genus UBA1201. Next base: position 14,383 of record DBXX01000094.1, on the reverse strand, counting down.
AACGCATGATCGAAGCCACAAATGCTCCATTCATCTCGATCGTGATATCGTTTCCGCTCCCCGTGATGCTCCGCGCATCCACCTCTTCCAGAATGCGGGTCATATAATCCAACACGAAACGACGACCCAATTCATCGACTTTCAACGGGTTCAGAATGCCGGTACCCACCGGAACCGAAAAGGCGGAAACTCCCTTTATATCTTCAAACGTGATCTCGCCGCCGAACTGTTTCAACATCATATCGATCTGATCCGTTCCGCCGAGAAGTCCTGCCAGCAGGTCCGGAAGCGTCGTTGACATCTGTATTTCATCTTTATCTATTGCAAACGAAAGCAACTCATCGGAAAACTTCATCGTGTCGGTGTTCAACTCGAAAAACACCGTGCCGTCCATGATCATCTTATCGATATCCCACTGGTCTACCGAGCGGATCTTCACCGTTCCGCCCGTTCCTCCCAGGCTGAACTCGCCGGGATATGCATTGCTGATGTTCATGTTCAGATCCATCGTCATCCGGACTGCATCTACACCTTCCATCATATTCAGGAAACCCGCGAGCGATCCGTTGGTATCGATATCCACATATTCGATGGGCTCCTTCGTTTCATTGCCCGCCGAGCCGGAGGCACCTTGTGGTTTACTCTCGGCATAATACGAGGTCGCTTCTTCTGTATTCCCCTTCGTAGACACGACCGTTTCATCCCGGTTCGAACTATCATCCCTCTTACTCTGCTCTTCGATTTTGGGAGCATCCGTCGAGGATAACATATCATTCATCTCGGCAGACGAACCTTCGGTCGGAGCAGGGTTGCTCTTATTCGAGCACCCGAACACGGATGTCAGGGTCAATGTCAGGCCGCAAGCGATCGCCATTAGCTTTTTCGATTTTCTCATTCAAACTCCTCTTTACAAAAACACATAAACATATCCGACTTACGATAACAGACTGAGCGCAGACGCGCCCTATCGGACATATGTTCCGACTGTAACATTATAGAGTACGGATATCAGCGGGTCAATTTCCTATGCCATATTGTAAGAAAAACGAAAGAAATTTCGGTGCCTCGGCAATAAAACAGGTCCGGGCATATGCCCGGACCTGCGGTCTATCGTTAAATTATTTAATTACAGACCTGAGAGCAGACCGGACATAGATCCGCCGCCCTGTCCCTGCTGGGACTGAATGGTCTTAACCAAGTTCAGAACTGTGGTAATAACATCGGAAAGCTGAGACGCACCCTCAACATCCTTAAAGGAACCCTTATTTGCTTCAGAAACAGACTTCACGGAGAACTTGATCACGGAACCTTCCAATTCTTTAACCTGCTCCATTACTCCATCGATAGAAGGATCTTCGATCGGAAGTTTTGTCTTAAGGGTAGAAGGAATGGTGATCTCGCCATCACAGCTGATCTTAATAGAGTCAGCATTTGCCTCGATAACGATCTTAGGAAGGCCGTTCTTGAAGATCTCTTCCAGAGATTCATTTACTGTATCAATAGCTTCCTGATAATCTTCTTCCGTCTTAACTTCATCAACGAACTGCTTCTTCAGTTCAGCCAGTTTCTTCTTGATGTCATCCTTCGAATCAACCAGTCCTTCAAGGATACCGCCGCTCTGTTCTTTGAGCTGCTTCTTAAGCTCTTCGATCTTATCTTCGATACCATCGAGGCCCAGATCTTCGGTGCTCATACCTGCGTTCTTGAAGCCTTTTTCAACTTCTGAAATGATCGCCTTTACAGCTACGTCGATCTTATCTTCATTGATCGTAGGCATAAGCTTCGGAGCGATCTCGATGAATTTGTCGATATCCTCTTCGGTCGTGTTCAAGATCACGGAACGAGCCAGAGATGCAAGCAAAGCTCCGTCCGGAGTGATCTCAACCTTATTACCGCTTCCCTTAACGGAACGCTCATCCAGTCCGCTGAGGATACGCTTCGCATAATCCTTTGCAAATGCGATGGCATCGCTGTCGATAGCTGCGAGATCGATAAGATCGGTACCTACCGGAAGCTGAACGCTGGTGATCTTCTTGATATCAGCAGTCGTGAGCGGAACACCAAATCCCTGAAGGAGTGAGGAAACTGCATCCTCGCTGCCGAAAACGCCGGCGGCCAGCTTAAGTGCATCAATGCTGAATGCGCTGTGATCCTTATCTACTGCAAAGCGAACCAGATCACCGGAAATCTTCAATTCTTTAGCGGCAAGATCAACGCCGATCGTGCCGGAACCCTGCTTCTTAGCAATATCCATGAAGCTGTCTACATCCAGCTTAACCTTTACATCGGTAAGGCTGACTGTGCTTGCAAGCATATCGCCGAGATCTACTGTAATCTCTGTCTTATTAGAAGTCTTCTCGGACTCCTTTACAACATCCAGAAGCTTAGCCAGAGCGTCGGTCGTCTTGATTTCGAAAGCTTCACCGCCGACAGGCTTGGTAGCCTCTTCGGTCTCTGCCTCAGTTGTCTTTTCAACTTCGGTCTCTGCCTCGGTTGTCTTTTCGGCTTCGGTCTCTGCCTCAGTTGTCTTTTCAGCTTCGGTTGCGTTTGATTTGTCGTCGCCGTTAGAAACAGTAGGATTTTCCTCTGCAACTGCTTTTGTAGTATCAGCAGGAGCTTCTGTAGTCTTAACTTCAGCTGTGGTTTCCGGCTGACTTGCAACCGTTGCCTGTGTGGTCTCATCTCCTGCATCCTTCTTGGTACATCCGGCCATAGAAGAAAGTGCGAGCATAGCACTCATGGATACAGCAGCAAATTTCTTTGTTCTTCTCATAATCCATCCTCACTTTTTAAGTTAGTATGTGTGGCTCAAAAGAAAGCACACCCCTTGAGTTACTCTTGTTGCAGGCGCGTCCTAACTCCTCCCTGTGAAACACAGAATACGCCCCTGCGACACACGTATTATAGCGGAAATGCACGATCACGTCAATTAAAAACGAAAGATTGTAAGTTTTTTGAAAGAAATAACCGGGAAATATAACATTTCCCGGTTGTAAAATTCTCTGATAGATTTTATGCCAGCAGTTTCGCCAAACGCTCTGCGATCGCTTTGATAAAGCCCTCGCTGGACAATGCGTGGATATCCGGCAGGGAAGAAACCAGCGCCAGATCCTTCGTCATGTAGCCTTCTTCGATGGTGTCGATCGTCGCCTTCTCCAGGCAGTCTGCGTAGCGCATCAGTTCGGGAAGGTTATCCATCTGGCCGCGGCGACGCAGTGCCCCGCTCCATGCGAAGATCGTCGCAACGGAGTTCGTAGAGGTCTCCTCACCCTTCAGATACTTATAGTAGTGACGCTGTACGGTTCCGTGCGCAGCCTCATACTCGTACTTGCCGTCCGGGGATACCAGAACGCTGGTCATCATGGCCAGAGAACCGAATGCGGTAGCGACCATGTCGCTCATAACGTCACCGTCGTAGTTCTTGCAAGCCCAGATGTAGCCACCCTCGCTCTTAACGACACGAGCTACAGCGTCATCGATCAAGGTATAGAAATACTCGATGCCGGCCTTCTCGAACTGCTCTTTGTATTCATTATCATAGATCTCCTGGAAGATATCCTTAAAGGTATGATCATACTTCTTGGAGATGGTGTCCTTCGTTGCAAACCACAGATCCTGATGGGTATCCAGTGCATAGGAGAAGCAGCTGCGTGCGAAGCTCTCGATGGAAGGGATCAGGTTGTGCATACCCTGGGCAATGCCTGCGCTCTTAAACTCGTGCACCAGTTCACGCGTCTCGCTGCCATCTGCCGCGGTGTAAACGAGCTCACATTTTCCGGGTCCCGGAATCTTCATCTCACTGGCCTTATAGAGGTCGCCATAAGCATGACGGGCGATCGTGATGGGCTTCTTCCACGTACGAACATACGGCTCGACACCCTTTACGATGATGGGCGCACGGAATACCGTACCGTCCATGATGGCGCGGATGGTGGCATTCGGGCTCTTCCACATCTCTTTTAAGTTATATTCCTTCACACGGGCTGCGTTCGGCGTGATGGTCGCGCACTTAACGGCTACACCGTATTTCAGCGCTGCCTTTGCCGAATCGACCGTTACCTGATCATCGGTTTTATCGCGGTTTTCCAGGCCCAGATCGTAGTACTCACTCTTCAGGTCTACGAACGGAAGGATGAGGTCATCCTTTATCATCTTCCACAGGATCCTGGTCATTTCGTCGCCGTCCATCTCTACGATAGGCGTCGTCATTTGAATCTTCTGCATCGTATTTATGTCTCCTTTATTATCGGCATTTGCCGGGATGCTCGGGCTTTCGGGCTCGGTGGCTGTCGTATCGCAGCGCCGTCGCTCGTCAGTCCGAAGATGATTTATCACATGTTTATGATTATATCGGATACCCCGGTCAATGTAAAGCGAAAAATCGCCGTCGGGGAATTCCTGTCGCAGGACATCGTTTACAGGTTCGGGCCCATCAGCAGCTGCAGATAGCGGAACCATACACGGTAGAATGTCCGGTTCATGTGAATGCCGTCCTTCAGATAGTTCTGCTGGCGGACGATCCATTTCGAATCGATGTAATTCACACCTAAGATATTTGCCGTGTGGTTCAGAAGCGCGTCGTACATCGGCGCCCGAACGAGATCTGCACGCGTGCTTCCGAGCACGTCGGACGGCGGCAACAGGGACGACACGTACAGCGTCACGCCCGGGATCTGCTCCCGAAGCTTCTGTACGAGCGCGGTAAATGCGGTCGCAAAATCCTCCGGCGTCTTATAGAAATTACAGTTATTCAGACCGACGAAGATAACTACCCGTTCGGGGTAGACAGCGGCTACCTCAGGGATCTTCTCGATCAATGCATCCACGGACGCGCTTCTCTTATAGATCACCTGTGACATATCGATGAAACCATAGTCACCGATGGCCTGTGTCATCGAGTCACCGAAGAAGATCGTATTCATGAACATCGCATGAATCTGCTGTTGCTCTTCATTAGAAAGGTTCCGGACATCATTCAGATCGAGTTTTTCATTCCACTCTTTCTGGAAATCCATGATCTTAATCTGCTTTACGGTAAGCGACGGCTCGGTCGGGATCGGAACCGTCGGTGCCTGTGTAGGAGACTCGGTCGGCAGTTCTCCCGTCTCTTTCGTCGCGGGTTCGTCCGCCGGCTCCGTGACATCTTCCTCTGTTATCACAGGTAACGGCGCCTGCGTAGTGATCTCTTCCGTAGTCTTCTCCGGTACCGGATATAAGGGTTCCTCCGTGTAAGGAACGGTCACATCGATCTGGGTCACATCCTTCTGGCGGATGGCCTGCAACAGAGCCGGAACGTTCTGTCCTTCGATATCCTTCACGATATCCACGCCTGCCTTCACGGGCTTCTTCCCACTCACGGCGATCACATACATAAGCGTAACGAAGAGGAAGAAACCGATCGATCCTAAGATCAGGTGGAAGGCCTTACGCATGAGTTTCTTATAGTGATTATTCATCCGCTTCGCCTCCTTCCAGGATCAACGAAAGGGACGCGTCCTCATAATACGTTTTGACATTATACAGGAAACAGATATCCGTGATGCCCGCGGATGCGGTCAATGTCCGGATATCTCCGGTATAGTATCTCGGATCCACAACATGGATCTCCGAAAAGAACGGACACAAAAATCCGATCATAGCATTTGCATAGGAGTCCTTAAAGATCAGGAGCTTCCGGTTTGTCTGTGCCTTCGTCGAGATGTTCAGCCAGGGATAATTGCCCCCGAAGAATACCTCATACGGGTCATCGCCGGTGAGTCCTTCCGACGAATACAGGCCTGGCAGTGTCTTCTGCTGCTCCTTATAAGCCGTCACGCTGGGCACATCCGGATCCGGCAGATACAGTTCGATCGTATCCGCAGTGCGGCTGTAGAAACCGCTCTTACTCATCAAGGTGCCCTGGAAGCGCTTGTGGACTTCCACCTTCTTCCAGTTCCGGGTCTCAAATTGAAGTCCCATCTGAGCAGCCAGCTCCTTCGCTCCGACATACGCTCCGTAAGTCGTCCAGTGATGGTCCGTGCGATAGTATATCTGCTTTCCCTGTGCTGCTTCCTCGGCAAATGTCGGGGCGAGCGAGATCACCTTAAGGTTCGAAAGGGACGCGTTCTTCACTTCCTGTGACCAGGACGTATACCAATCCTCTTCCGAGTCGATTGGCGCTCCGCCCGGCAACTTATCTTTCAGGATCCAGCAGGCGTTCGGCACCAGCATGAAGTAGGCCGATACATCGGGATACTCACGGAGATAATCCATCACCGCCTTCGTTGTCTTTGCGGCACGATTGTCATCCGTGCGTTTGAATTCTTCGATCAGATAATTGCTTCCGCTGCGGTACACGCCCTGGGAATACTTCTCTCCCATGATGCGTCCGCGCAAATCGTCCAGGTAGACCCAGACGTTTCGGGCAGGGAACTGGTCGGCCAGATAGTCCTCCATCGCGTTGGTGAACGTGCCGTTTTTCAGGTTCTCCGTCGTCATCTCCGGGAACTGGGCCAGCGTCCGGCGCTCCTGAGCGGAGTAGGCCTTTCGCGGCCATATGAGGCGCAGAAATGACAGCAGGAAAATCAACATCAGAAATACGATTCCGAGCAGACGGAAGAAACGCAGTTTTCGTGCGCGCTCTCTGGCTTCTCGATCTGTCATTTGCCTCACCTCCTGGTAACAGCTTCTGTAAAGAAACTGTGAATTTAAAAAACTCTGTATTTAAAATCTGAAATACAAGAACGGATTGTAACTCTGGTAAACCAATGCTGCTATACAAAGCATGAACATCACGATACGGATCGCGATCGACGTGGTGTAATACTTCACTGCGAACTGCTCGTTGAGTCGGTGGAATATCGGCGTTGAGAAGAACATTCCCAAAAGCAGGACCAGAAGTCCGGTACGCAGGAAGTATCCTGTGGTCGCATTGGCAAATGTACAGCCGACGCCGAACATGTGACCCACATAGGTCAGCATCTCGGAGAAATCGGTGTGTACGAAGAACATCCAGCCGATGGTAACGAGCAGGAACGTAAGGATACGTCCCGGCCACGGGTGACGGCTGATGCGGTCATGGACGACATATTTCTCCAGCAGGAGCAGAATGCCGTAATACAGGCCCCAAAGCACGAAGTTCCAACCGGCGCCGTGCCAGAAACCGGTCAGCATCCATACGATCAGTATGTTGCGCACGTGCTTACGCGGCGAAACGCGTTTACCGCCAAGCGGGATATATACATATTCGCGGAACCACGAACTAAGGGATATATGCCAGCGACGCCAGAACGATGTGATGCTAGACGCCGTGTACGGATAGTCAAAGTTCTTCGGGAAGCGGAAACCGAACATCTTACCCAGGCCGATGGCCATGTCGGAGTAACCGCTGAAGTCAAAATAGATCTGGAACGTATAGGCAAATGCGCCGAGCCAGGCAGTGAGTACCGACGCATGCGCCGCTCCGAGGCTCTCGATCTGCACGTAAAGCGCGCCGAGTTGGTTCGCCAGCAGGACCTTCTTAATGAGGCCGCGCAGGAAGTATTCGCCGCCGTTTCCGAACATGGCGAGCGTTACCTTCCGCTTCGTCAACTGCTTCTCCACATCTTCGTAACGGACGATGGGGCCGGCGATGAGCTGCGGAAACATCGAGATATACAGGGCGAACTTAAAGAAACCGCGCTGCACACGGATCTTGTTTCGATATACATCGACCAGATACGAGATCGCCTGGAAGGTATAGAACGAGATACCGATGGGCAGGATGAGTTTCATGGCCGGGATGAATTTGAGTCCCATGCCGCGTAACTGCGACGATACGAACGGATAATACTTAAAGATACCCAGCGCCAGCAAATTCCAGCCCACGGCGATGCCGAGGTTCAGCTTCGCGTACCGTGAGTGGTTCGCCCGGTTGTTGGAAATGATACGCCCGAAGACGTAATTGACCGTAATGGACATGAGCATGAGGAAGATATAGACCGGTTCGCCCCATGCATAAAAGATCAGGCTAAATGCCAAAAGAACCATGTTTCGTGCTCGCGGCGGTGCGATAAAGTAGGCCAGCAGCACCATCGGCAGGAACACGAACAGGTAAGTCATACTGGAAAAGACCATTTCGCGTCCCCCTTATGGTTCGATTTGTTTTAGGAATTCCCGCTCCACCGATGTAGCATCGGAGGAAATGATCAGGAAAACATAGTAACCGCGGGTCAGGTAGCGCGCGTCCTTAAGGAGCGCCATCTGATCCTCGCCGTAACCGTCGAAGCAGGTGCACTGGTAAGCCACGCGGTTCTTCATCGCTTCCACCACCGCATCGATCTGTGATTTCTCTTTTACACGCACTAAAAGAAGCTCCGCAGCATCCATGTTGGAATTCGGGCCGAAATAGCCCACTGCCGCGAAGTCATTGGCCGCCAGACCGAAGCGGCGCTTCAGGGACAGAATATCCTCCTCGTGCCACTCATCCTGCGTGATCGTGGACATATCCGCAACCAGTTGCGGCACATCCACCTCTTTATATTTTTTCTCATGGGCAATAAACCAGACGAAAGCAAACAAGGCTGTCAATGCGACAGCCTGGAAAACCCAGATATACAGTTGGCGTCTCTTCTCGATATCCCACTGCTCGCCCATTTTCCTAAGATCCTCTCGTTACGGCAGGCCATAGATCATAGCCTGCCGCCCTTACTTACATGTACCGCTTTGACGATGTTTCCTACTCTCTTCCGTCCCAGCAATAGGTACAAAGTTTCTCGGGATCGATCCCGACGGACTCGATCATATCGTCGAGTCTGTGGTAACGAAGCGATGTGAAATGCAAAAGCTCACAGATGCGGTCGATCATCTTCTGATACTTCTCGCTGTCCGGATCGGTGTACTGCTTAAGTACCTCATCCGAAACCTCGTCTCCCTCGAACTCGCGGATGACGCGGCGGGTAATGAGTTCCATCTCCGATGTGGAACGTGAGAAATTCAGATATTTACAACCGTAAACCAGCGGAGGGCACGCAGGACGAATATGTACTTCCTTAGCGCCGCTCTCATATAAGAACTGGGTCGTCTCGCGAAGCTGTGTTCCGCGGACGATCGAATCGTCGATCAAAAGAAGGCTCTTTCCCTCGATGAGATCCTTCACCGGGATCAGTTTCATCTTTGCGATCAGGTTACGCTTCGACTGCAGCGTCGGCATAAAAGAACGCGGCCAGGTCGGCGTGTACTTGATGAACGGACGGGAAAAAGGAATGCCGGATTCATTTGCATAGCCGATAGCATGAGCCGTACCGGAATCCGGAACGCCGGCTACTACATCCGGTTTCACATGGTCTCTGCGGGCTAACATCTTACCGCAGTTATAACGCATCCGCTCAACGCTGATGCCTTCATACGAAGAAGACGGGTATCCGTAGTAGATCCACAGGAAGGTACAGATCTTCATCTTCTCACCGGGCTGCACCAGTGTCTTAGCGCCGGACGGTGTGAGGATAACGATCTCTCCGGGACCCAGTTCCCGCTCCTCGGTATATCCTAAATTCGTAAATGCAAAACTCTCGAAGCATGCACAGGTCGATCCCTGCTTATGTCCGATCACGACCGGCGTACGGCCCAGGCGGTCACGCGCCGCGAAAATGCCGCGCTCCGTCAGCACCAGCAGCGTCATGGAACCGTCGATCAGTTCCTGCGCATACCGTATGCCGTCGATCATATTCTCTTTTTGGTTGATCAGGATGGCTACCAGCTCCGTCGGATTGATCTCGCCGTTACTCATAACATTGAAATGCACGTCCTTCGCCAGTAGTTCCTTCTCGATCTCTTTTATATTGTTGATTTTACCTACGGTGGTCACGGCAAATGTCCCGTGATGTGACCGCATCAGGATCGGTTGTGCCTCATAGTCCGAGATACACCCGATGCCGTAGTTGCCTTTCAAACTGTGGAATTCACTGTCGAACTTCGTACGAAACGGCGAATTCTCAATGTTGTGGATCGCCTTATCAAACCGTCCGTCGCCACAGACCGCCATACCGGCGCGACGTGTACCCAGATGCGAATGATAGTCCGTTCCGAAAAACAAATCAAAAACACAGTCTTCATGTGATGCTACACCGAAAAAGCCACCCATAAATGCCTCCACTTTCTATATCGATCCGGACGTCCGCCCGGGTCTTACGATGCCGGCCTGGCGCTGCTCATACCGGAAACCGGATTTAAAGCAACATGCCGCACCCTATTTATTATACAAGGTGCGGCATGAATTGGCAATGATTTTTTAAGTAGTTATTTGTTGAAAGATTTTCTTTTATAAGCTTCGCGCGGTTCTTTTGCAGACAAGCGTAAAACGCTTTTTATTCTCCTTCCGATGTATACAGGACATTCCGGAGCATTATCCCTATTTGAACATATCGTCGTATTCATTTCGGGATATCAGGCCGCGTTTAAGCAGATTGTCGGCATAGGTCTTCTTGTCTTCCGGAGATGCCTTTATAAGCCACTCGGCAGATCCGTAGGATTGATCTTCCTTCTTTTTTCCGGAATTTTGCGCGGTAATGTACGTATTGTCGATGATATCGGCAAAGCCCTGCAATACCCAGTAGATCAGGAGGGATCCCGTTATACCGACGCCCCAGATAATAAGGGCATCCACGGTATTCGCAACTGCACTTCTTTTCTCGAAAAACATATCACTGCTACTTCCTGAGATCGCCTCTAAACCCATGATCAATACCGAAATGAGGCTTACAACCAGTATGATCTTAGAAAAAAAACGAATCTTTTCTGCTGAATTCATCTTCTCATGTCCTTTCTGTTTTAAAAACGGATCTTTCCGGATCCTGTGATCCTCGCTACACCTCAAGTATAGCAGGAAAGTCCGCCACGGACAATCTGAAAAATCTTACGATTATTATACGAAAACTCCTGTTTAATCATCTTCCGTAATGTTTTTGTAAGCCCACTCAGTGTCGATCACGTAATTGTTTTGCCGATCTTTCTGCGCCGGGAAGTCCGCCGCATTCTTCGCAAGATCTTCAGTCTTCCTGCGAGTTCCAAATCATATTCTTATATTCTTCTTCACTGATCCACCCGTTATCAAGCAGCGCCTTCGTATATTTCTCCCACTCTTCTTCATTTTCCGGGTTCGGAAGACGAAAACTCAATTCCGAAGTTCCTTCTTTCGGAACCGGAATGATCGGTATCCCGTAGGCTTTACAGGTATACGCATATGTATTGTCGATATGATCGGCAAATCCATGCAGCACGGCATTTAGAAGCAGCGACAAAAAGAGCCCGCCGATCCAGGTCAGGATCGCAAAAAATGGCGGCACGCCGTAGGTGTCCAGAAGCGCGATCCCACCCGCAATAGTGAAGATGATATTGATCACCATCAAGAGTAAAGATCTGAACCTGATCTTATTTGCAGTTCTCACTTAGCTATTCCTCCGCATTCCTTTGTTGTAACAATTTCTTTTACTCTTCACCCGAAACCATCTTATATGCCCACTCGGTATCGATCATAAAGTTCGAAGCCTGATCGTCCTTCGCCAGGATGTCCGCCGCGTTCTTCGCGAGATCTTCGTAATCCGCGGGATCGATCGCTACCTCGCCGAACGCCTTGCCTTCGCGCAGGAACTGGAAACCGATCTCGCCTTCTCTGCTATAGAAATACGCTTCATCCGCCTGGAAATCCGGGTCTTCATGCTTCAACTGGATGATACAGAACACCTTGAAGATCTCCACCACGCGGTCGTCCAGGCCGGCATCGAAGATGAAGATCTTCTCACGCAGTTCATTGAGCGAGCGAACGATGCGCTTTCGGTAGCCTTCCACCTCCGGGCCGTCCAGGATACCGTCACCGCCCTCGACGTTCTTCATCTGCGCGAAACCCTCCATGGCCTGCACCAACGCCTCGTTTGACGTTACGTGATAGATCATGATCTTCTGCTCCATATCGTGGTACAGGAAATCGTAGGTATATAAAGTCCTCTCCTTGCAGTCCGGGCATTCAAACGTAAATGCTTTCCGGCTCAGGACCTCTTCCTTCATATTCGGCTCCAGCGTTACGTTGATGCTGGACCAGATTTGGAAATCATGCTCCTTACTGCACTTCGGACATGTGATCTTCGTAGTTTGTTTCTGTGACATGTTAATTCTCTCCTGATAATTCTGATTATTTCTTATACGGGCAATGCTTATCGATGCCCAGGCATGGTGCTGTCGGGATGCTCGCCCGAGAAGCCGACCTGCGGCAGGCAGGCGATCCTCGAAACGTCCTCCGCAGTCAGTTTCACCTCGGAAAATGCGAGGTTTTCTTTCATGCGCCCCATGCTTGATGCCTTCACGATCGGGAATATCCCGCGCTTCGTAAGATACGCCAGGCAAAGTTGCGAAACGGAGGCGTCGTATTTTCCGGCCAGTTCCGTAAGCAACGGATGCGTAAGCACGGCACCGCGTCCGAGCGGACTCCACGCCTGTACCTGCATGCCCTGCTCCAAGCTCTTTGCGACCGCATATTCCTGTCCGTAACCCGGATGCAGTTCCAGCTGGTTGATAGCCGGCTTATATCCCGCATCCAAAAGCGGCTGCATGTGATGCGGCAGGAAGTTACTCAGGCCGAGCTCGCGCACGCGCCCCTTCGCCTTCTGCTCCTCCATGGCGCGCCAGGTCTCCAGATCCAGCGCGGTCCAATCCTCCGCAGGATCCGGCCCCTTCGGCCAATGGATCAGGTAGGCATCGACATATTCGAGGCCGAGACGCGAAAGTGAACGCTCCAGCGCTTCATTTGCCGCGTCATATCCCCGCTCGTTGATCCAAAGCTTCGTCGCGATATATACGTCCTCGCGCGCGATCTTCGTCTGCCGAAGCGCCTCGCCCAGCTGCTCCTCGGTGAAATAAAACGACGCAGTGTCGAAATACCGATAGCCCGCCTCCAGCGCCTGCAGCAAGATCTCCGTCACCTGCTCCCGCTCCGTCCCCGGAAAGAAGCAACCGAAGCCCAGGCTCACATCATTCTTCTTCATCGTAACCCCCTTACGCGACCTCCGCCGCTAAACTGATATCACTTGCTATTTTATCATACTTTCGGCGGTTTCGCCACCACAAAAAGGGGCTGCCCTTTCGGGCCGCCCCTTTTCGTCTTTTGTTTTGATTTATTCTGCCTTTACTGCAAATTCATTGATGATGTCTACGATAATGTCGCCCAGCTTCTGAACTTCGTAGTCGCCGATGATGGGCTCCAGATGGGAGTCACCGACGCCGGAGTGATCCGTCAGGAATACGTATTCGCCGTCGGTCATGATGGCCAGCGCCCGGCCGAAAAGTTCGGTAGTACGATCGGCATTCGAAGCGACGATGGGAACTACATGGATGCCCTGCTCGGCTGCCTTTGCTACTGCTGCAGCAACGACTGCGGATTTTTCGCTGTGCGGCGGCGCATCAAAGATGAGGAATGCGATCTTCTTACTATCCGCTTTCCAATCCTTACTGTTCATGGTCTCAGTCAGGATCTCTGCGACTGCCTCGGGCGTATCTCCGCCGCCATCGGCCGATTCGTTATACAAGAGCTTCTTAAGCACGGCAACGTCGGTCTCAAAGCCATTGGTGCGAGTCACATAATCATCGCCCTCATCGCGGTAGAAATTCCAGGAATAGCTGACGGCGGGCGCGGTGACTCTCTCCATGATCTTTCCGAAATCCGCCTGCAGATAGGTGAGCTCATCGCCCATGGAACCGGTCGTATCCAGAATGAACATGACCTGTGTGTCGGTATACTTCTTCGATGCGCTGTCAATGGTCAGAGCGACCTCTTCGGGATGGCCGGTCGTCCGCGACTGATTATCCGGAACACCGTCTTCCTTCTGTCCGGGCAGGGCGTAATCTTCTGTCCCGGTATATACTACATTGCCCTCTGCATCGTACACGCGCACCTTCCATGTGCGGTCTGCGGATGTCGGAAGGAACAGGTAGGCAGTACCCTCTTTGTTGGAAATGCCCGACCAGATGACGCTGTTGTCGTCACTGTAGACCGCTTCTACCTTGATGCCTTCCACTGCGGCTCCGCTCTCGTTTTTTACCGTGACCGCAGATCTGGACACGGGATCCAGGTCATACGCGGGAAATGAAATCTTTCCGGTCGTTACGAGGTTCTTGAAGAAGCCCCAGTTAGCGTTGTCGTTCCAACGGCCCGCAGTCAGAACGCCGATCTGGTCGTTGGGAACCTTCACGTCTTCCCCTCCATCCGCAGGAACAGGCTTCAACGTATCCGGACCACCCTCGCTTCCCGCACGGGGTACACTAAGAGGCGCATCATAAGCCCTGTCCGCTTTCTCGTAGGCCATCTTGTAGGAAGCATCCACTTCCCCCAAACCGCTTCTCCCATAGGAGATGTCCGGGGCAGCTTCATCGCCGGACC
>DBXX01000093.1:20330-23488 GCA_002309675.1 Lachnospiraceae bacterium UBA1201 | reverse complement strand
CCGGCGAATTTATCAACCTCACAGAGGCTTATGGGACGCGGCAACAGATGCGCGCCGTCGTTCGTATATACGGAAATGAACTGGCCGGCCTTAGCGAAGGCGGCGATGCCGAAGGCTTCGATCACCATACTGTAGATGCCGTCACTCAGTTTTTCCTGGGAAACCACTTTTGCGGTTATCTTTTGTTTCACTTTTTCCTCCTCGCCGAAGAAGAATGCGTCGGCTACCCCGGGCAATGCATCGATCGCCGGGATGTTCATGGTTCCCTCAGGTACCGTGCCGAAGCCGTAGGATGCATGGATGAAGCGGATGCCCGCACGCGATGCAGCCATATAGTCCGCGTAGATATCGCCGACATAAACTGCGCGCGTCAGGTGCTCGTCTTCGACTACCTTTTTGATATTATCCCATTTCGGCAGACCGGTATCGCCCGCAGAGAGCTTTCCGTCAAAAAACTGCCACATTTTATGATGGTTCAAAAAAGACTCGATGTAACCGCACTGGCAGTTGCTTACGATGTACAGTTTGTAGTTCTTTCTGAGCTTCATCAAAGTCTCGACCAGGTTCGGATAGAGTTCGCCTCCCAGGCGCTCCAGCGTAGCGATCTCATTGTCCATCGCGCGCTGAAAAAGCTCGGTCCTCTCCTCATCGGGCATATCGGGCAGAAGCTTCTTCGCGATATCCGGAAGCAGCATGCCCATAACGCCGTGGATATCATCCGCGGTCAGTTTAAGAGAAAGGCCGGGGTGTGTTTCGAACACCTCGTTCCAGGCCGTAGCCACATGCTCAGCGGAATCCCAAAGCGTTCCGTCCAGGTCAAATAATATACCGTAATTGCTCATGTTCACCTCTGTAAAAAAGGGAACCGTTTTATGATTCTCGGTTCCCCTGGCTCGCAGCCACGACCGGCTGCTTATAGATCAAACATATCTTTTATCTTTTCTTCGTCGCTGCGGGTATCCTCCGCAACCCCTTCGATCACAGTGAAAAGGGAATTACACTTATAGCACTGGTAGGTGCCGTCCGGATTCTCCATGATGAATTTCTCACCGCAATAAGGGCAATACTCGGCTCTTTTCATTCTACATTAGCCTCCTTATGGTCAAGTCCCGAACAAAGTTACGGGAAACGCAAGTACCAAATTCATGGTAACACAATTACTACGCAATGTCAACATGCGCAGCGATATCCGCGATCATATCTTCGGTCGCCTTTCTCGATGCCTGCGCGAAGTTTTCGGGACCGAATTCTTTGTATCTATCGGCCTTATAAGCAGCAATGATGCCACGGGAAGAATTGACGATCGCACCCAGTCCGTCTTCGTTAAAATACGGAGCCAGATCAGCAGCCGTGCCGCCCTGCGCGCCGTAGCCCGGCACCAGAATATATGCACGCTTCATGATCTTACGCAGCACCGCGCCCATCTCAGGATAGGTAGCGCCGACCACTGCGCCGACCGCGCTGTAACCATGGCGGCCGATGTATTCGGCGCCCCACTTATCGACCATCTCGCCGACGATCTCATACAGCGGACGTCCGCCCTCTACGATGCGGTCCTGGAACTCGCCGCTCGAAGGGTTCGAAGTCTTTACCAGCACGAAGATACCTTTATTTTCTTCCTTGCAGACCTTTACGAACGGAAGCACTCCATCCGAACCGAGGTAAGGATTCACCGTTGCGAAATCCTCACGGAAGCCAGGCGCGAATGCCTCGCCGGCCAGGGGCGCATGACCCAGATGACCGATCGCATAAGCGGTCGATGTCGAACCGATGTCACCGCGCTTGATGTCACCGATGACAACGAGTTCCTTTTCTTTACAATAGTTAACGGTCTTAACGAACGCTTCCACGCCCGGCAGGCCGAACTGCTCGTACATCGCGATCTGCGGCTTCACCGCCGGGATCAGGTCATAGACCGCGTCCACGATCTGCTTATTGAACTGCCAGATCGCCTCGGCGGCGCCTTCGGCCGTCACGCCATGCTCGGCAAATGCCTTCTCCTTAATATGTTCGGGAACGTAGGCCAACATCGGATCCAGTCCGACAACAACGGGTGCCTTTTTAGCAATGATCTTCTCGATCAGTGTATCAATCATATCTGCTCTCCTAATATGCCTCAATTTCGCGTTTTAAGCCTTATATACGACATTTCCGTCTACGATGGTATACATAACCTTTCCGTAGACTTCCTTACCGTTAAACGGCGTATTGTGTCCTTTCGATACAAAGGTGTCCGCATCGATCGTATAATGTGCTTCAGGGTCAATGATCGTGATATCCGCAGCCTTGCCGACGCCGAGCGTTCCGCGGTCGACCTTGATGACCTTTGCGGGTGTCATGCTCATGCGCTCTGCCATCTGCATCGGGGTAAGGTGACCCGGACGCACCAGATTTGTAATGGTCAGACAAACCGCCGTCTCGGAACCGACGATACCAAACGGCGCTGCCGCGATACCGCGTTCTTTTTCTTCCGCGCTGTGGGGTGCATGGTCCGTGGAGATCGTGTCGATGGTTCCGTCTGCCAGGCCTTTGATCAGGGCCTGCACATCCTGCTTCGTACGAAGTGGCGGATTCATCTTGAAATTCGCATCATCGGATGTGATCTCATCGCAAGTCATACTGAAGTGGTGCGGGCAGACCTCAGCGGTCACGTTCACACCGTCCGCCTTAGCTTTGCGGACCATCTCGACACTGTCTGCCGTCGAGCAGTGACACAGGTGCAGACGCGCGCCGGTCTCCTTCGCCAAAAGGATATCTCTTGCTACGATGATATCTTCTACAGCGTTCGGAATACCCTCTACGCCGATCTTTTTGGCTACCGGGCCTGCGTTGATCGCGCCCTTACCGACTAAGTTTTTATCTTCACAGTGCGCCATGACAACGATATCATTCTCCTTCGCACGCATCATGCCTTCACGATATACGAGCGAGTTCATAACGGACTTACCGTCTTCGCTGATCGCATAGATGCCGGCTTCCTTCATGGCAGCGACATCCGTAGGCTCCACTCCGTTCTGCCCCATAGTCACGGCGCCGACCGGGTAAATGTGGATCGGGGATACTGCCTGCGCCTTCTCGACCTCAAACCTCACCATCTCCGCAGAGTCGATGACCGGCTTGGTGTTCGGCATGGGGCATACACCTGTGAAGCCGCCTTT
>DBXX01000093.1:6954-20190 GCA_002309675.1 Lachnospiraceae bacterium UBA1201 | reverse complement strand
TCACATAGAGATCCCGTACGCCGTCGATGGCATTTGCCGGATCCAGTACTCTTCCGTTCTTAATGATCAGGTTCATTCTTTATTCCTCACGAAACTTTCTAGCCTGTTCGGCGATCAGTTCAGCATCATCGAAATAATTGATCTTCATGGCAGCCTTCATCTCTGCCAATGTTTCTGCAGCTGCCTCGCGTGCGATATCGCTACCCTTTTTTAGGATATTGTAAACCTCGGGGATATCCTTCTCGTATTCTTTTCTGCGCTTACGGATCGGCTCAAGTTCTTCCTGCATAACGGAGTTCAGGAAACGCTTGATCTTCACATCGCCCAGACCGCCACGCGTATAATGCGCTTTCATCTCGTCGAGATTCGCATAATCTGGGAAATAACGTTCGAAATGCTCATCCTTACAGAATGCATCGAGGTAGGTAAATACCGGGTTGCCTTCTACCTGACCGGGATCGCTGACCTTCAGGTGATTCGGGTCGGTGAACATGCTCATGATCTTCTTCTGCACTTCATCCGCAGGATCCGAAAGGTAGATGCAGTTTCCGAGGGACTTACTCATCTTCGCCTTACCGTCGATGCCGGGCAGACGCAGGCAGGCTTTGTTGTCCGAAAGCATCGCATCCGGCTCAACCAGCACGTCGCCGTAGATCTGGTTGAACTTACGCACGATCTCGCGCGCCTGCTCGATCATGGGCAGCTGGTCCTCGCCTACCGGAACGGTCGTCGCCTTAAACGCGGTAATATCCGCTGTCTGGCTGACAGGATAAGTGAAAAATCCTACGGGCAATGTATTCTGGAAGCCGCGCATCAGGATCTCGTTCTTCACGGTAGGATTACGCTGAAGTCGGGCTACCGTGACCAGGTTCATGTAGTAAAACGTCATCTCCGTAAGTTCGGAAACATAAGACTGAACGAAGAGGTTCGACTTCGCAGGATCGAGTCCTACAGAGAGGTAGTCGAGTGCTACTTCGATCACGTTCTGACGGATCTTTTCCGGATTATCAGCATTGTCCGTGAGGGCCTGCGCATCCGCTATCATAATAAAAATACGATCATACTCTCCGGAATTCTGAAGCTCGACACGACGGCGAAGTGAGCCGACATAGTGACCGACATGCAGTTTTCCGGTAGGACGATCGCCGGTTAAAATAATCTTTCCCATAACTGTCTCCTTGAAACTTATGCAACAGAAAATCCTGTCGCATTGCTGTATCTAAGTATATCGAATGAATGGCATTTCGTCAAGTTATTCATTTGCGTTTTTACTATTCGGATTCATAAAAAAGTCCCGACATTTTCATGCCGGGACTCCTTTATTTATTCTTCTTCTTTTTTCTTAAGAATTACTACACATGTGCCGAGGCAGATGAAGCCCAGGATCATCATGGTAATACCGATCGCTTTCGCGTAATCGGAAATGCCGAGAACATAGGTCTGGCTGCTGCCGCCGATGATTACCGGAGGCTTGATGACCGGTTCGGTCTCAGCCTGTGTCTCATTTGCAAATGCTTCAGACTGTGAAGGCTTCTTAGACTCATTTCCGCCGTCCAGAAGAGCTGTCTCGGAAGATGCCTCTGTCTCTGCCTCCGTTACAACGACCGATGTCTCAACCGGCTTCGTTTCTGCGATATTATCTGCAGTCGTCTCAACCGGCTTCGTTTCCGGAGGAAGTGTCTCCGGTTCGGTTTCCGCAACGGTCTCAGGAACTGACTCGGTCTCTTCTTCGCCGGTGGACTCCTCAGTAGGTGCTTCGGTCGGGATCACGTACTCTGTGGTCTCCGGAGCCTGCGTAGGTGCCTTCGTCTCGTTGTAGTTGTCGACCATTGTAGGTCCTTCAGTAGGAGCCTCTGTAGGTGCCTGCGTAGGTGCCTGGGTGGGCGCCTCTGTAGGTGCCTCTGTAGGAGCCTGGGTAGGTGCCTCGGTCGGAGCTTCTGTAGGTGCTTCGGTCGGTGCCTCAGTTGTGGGCTCAGGCTTTGTAGGTGCCTCGGTCGGTGCCTCAGTCGTAGGCTCAGGCTTTGTAGGTGCTTCGGTCGGTGCCTCGGTCGTAGGCTCCTCAGCGCCTGTAGACTCTTCGGTAGGTGCCTCAGTCGGGATCACATACTCGGTCGTAGTCTCCTCAACACCCGTGGACTCTTCCGTAGGTGCTTCGGTCGGGATCACATACTCTGTGGTAGGTTCTGCAGTTGTGGGCTCTTCTGTGGGAGCTTCCGTCGTAGGCTCAGCTGTTGTAGGTTCTGCGGTTGTGGGCTCTGCGGTCGTGGGCTCTTCTGTAGGAGCTTCCGTCGTAGGCTCTGCAGTTGTGGGCTCTGCGGTCGTAGGCTCTTCTGTTGTAGGCTCTGCAGTCGTAGGCTCTTCAGTGGTAGCTTCCGTTGTAGGAACAGGCTCAGCACCGTCTACCATAACGATGAGATCACTGCCGGCAGATACGGTCACGTTATCGATCGAGTAAAGAACGCCCTTCTTGATAACGAATACGATATCCGATGCACATACATAACCCTTAGGTGCAGCATACTCATGCAAACGATAGGTACCGTTTACAAGACCCTTTACCAAGGTAGGTGTTGTACCGGAAATGAACTCAAGCATGTCGCCGTTCTTGATGGTCACTTCTGCTTTGTTTCCGGCTTTAACTTCGGTATTTTTGAAACTTACTTTGTTACCCTTCTCATCAACACCCGTAAGGATGAGAGTCGCGCCGGGAAGTTCAAATGTGTAAACATCCTGCTTGCTGATGTAAACATCGGCTTTCTTCGCTGCATCGTACATAACGATCAGGTCGGAACCGGTAGATACGGTAACCTTGTCGATGCTGTAAAGCGCACCGTTCTTGATAACAAAGTTGATGGAAGTAGCAACTACATATCCTTCAGGAGCATTTGTCTCTTCCAAGGTGTAATCGCCATCCGGAAGATTCTTAAATGTTGAAGGATACGATCCGCTGGTGAATGTAATAAAGGTTCCGGAAGACAGGCCCGGCTTTGCATCACTTGCCAGTGAAACATTATCGGATGTGAACTCGATCGGAGTCTTATCTTTATCTTTTCCGTAGACTCTGAGTTCTGCGCCCTTAAGCTCATCACCGTAAACATCCCGCTTGCTGATCTTAACGGTTGCCTTCTTCGGCTCTTCCTTAACATCATCGACCATTACGATCACATTGCCGTCAACCTTTACGGTAGAGGTGCTGTTGATGACCTTGCCGTTATTGATCTCAAACGTGATCGCGGTAGCGAGCTTGTATCCCTTAGGAGCAACGAGCTCAGTCAATGTATACTTACCGTCATTCAGGTTCTTAACGTAGGAAGGTTCGGAACCGGAAATGTATGCAAGTTTATCGCTTGTGGAGTCCTTAAGCTCTGCGTCCTTACCCTGCTCAAACTGAGAAGCATCAAAGGTCACAGCATCTCCCTTAGCGTCAACGCCAGTGAGAACGAGAAGTGCTCCTTCAAGTTCTGCGCCGTAAGTATCTCTCTTGCTGATCTTAATGTCAGACTTAGCAGGGATTGCATCATCGTACATAACGATGGTTGCTTCGCCGTTCGACCAGGACTTGGAACTGCAGGAAATAACTTCGCCTTCGTATACGGCAAATGTAATATCGGTAGCAACGAAGTATCCGCTCGGAGCGGTTTCTTCGTGAAGAACATAAACACCGTTTACCAGATCCTTGATCTTGGTTTCTTTCTTACCGGAAGTCCAATTGATGGCCTTTCCGTTGTCAACGATCTTCGGGCTGTTTTCCGCTTCGGCAATCTGGGTATCGGTAAATACAACTGCATTACCCTTCTCATCCTTACCGGTCAGGTACATATCTGCACCTTCCAGTTCCTCACCGCCGGTCACCTTCTTAGAAAGCTCAACGGTCGTGTAGACCGGCTCAGCCGCATCATACATAACGATCAAATTCGAAGAAGCGGAAACCGCTACATTATCGACCTTCTGGAGAACGCCCTTTGCAACTGTAAACGTGATGTCCGTCGCAGTAAGGTATCCCTTAGGAGCTGTTTTTTCGTGAAGCGTATAGGTACCATCCGGAAGATTTACGATCTTCGAGGAAGCGGCACCGGACTTGAACTGGATCGTGTTGTTCTCGATGCCGATAAACTCAGCATCATCTGCAGGCTTGAAATTCTCCTTTGTAAGTACGATCGGATTATTCTTCGCGTCAACACCGCTCACATAAAGCAATGCGCCGGAGATCTCCACACCGTAAACATCCTGCTTGCTGATCTCCACGTCGGTCAGTACCGGCTGGATATCGTCGAACATAACGATCATGTTATCGCTGTTCTCGCAGTAAGAATTACTCTTTACATTGATGACTTTATTATCTTTGATGTCGAATGTGATATCTGTAGAAACATTATATCCCTTCGGAGCCGCTTCCTCATGAAGCGTATAAGATCCATCCGGAAGATTATGGATCACAGTGGGCTGTGAACCGGAACGGATCTCCATAACAGTGGAAGCATCCGCCTGTGTCAGGATCTGAGCGCCGCCGTTTACTTCTACGTCAGACTTTGCAATTACAACTGCAGTCTTTCCATCAGCGCTGGTTCCGTACAACTGCAGAGTCGCACCGGAGAGTTCCTCGCCCAGGCCCAGAACCTTCTTACTGATCACAACGTCAGCGTAGGTCGGTCCCTGTGTCTCTGTCTCTTCCGGAGTGGTGTCTTCTGCTGTAGTATCCTCGGGCGTCTCTTCCTGAGTGGTCTCTTCCAGAGTAGTCTCCGGCTCGGTCGTCGGCTCTTCCACATGATCCGGAACATTCTGAACCATGATCGTATTTCCGTTAGCACTTGCAAAAGCAGGCATGCTCAATACGTGAGTCGCAGACTGTACAGGACGATATCCGTAAAGTGTCGAAGTGATTCCCGTAAAAGGAATATAGGTTACATTGCCCTGGCCATCCAGAGTAAAGAAATGAAGCATGAACTCGTGGTCACCCTGCATCTGGCTCGAGAACGGAAGTGAGTCAACCTTATAACCGTCCTTACTCGGGTTCAGGAATTTGTTGGATTTTCTGGAGCAAGCCAGCACCTGTGAGGTGTGTGCATCGAGGATTTCGGCACCTACTTTAACGCCTGCAGGAATATCTTCTGCGAAGGAAACCTGGATGTCGATGCTGTTAATGATAACGCTGTTGTAGGGCTCGCTCGGAAGCTGTGCGTATGCGCCGCCAGCAACTACCTTATAGCCGTCTCCCGCTGTAGACAGCGGAGCGATAACTCTCTGGATCTCTTTCTGATTGATGACCTGAACATTGAAGCTCGAGTTGATGCCGCCCTTCGCAGTTACCTGGAAAGGAATACGCTCGGAGTCAAGCACATAACCTGCCGGAGCAGCGGTTTCTACCAAATAGTAGTTACCGGGCTTGATCCAAATGGTGGTGCCGGCTGCAGCAACCGTAACGGCTGTCGTATCAGCGCCCCTACTGCTGGTCTTGAAGGAAACGATCTTTCCTTCCATATCGCGGATCTGGAATGTAGCACCATCCAGAGCCTTA
This sequence comes from Lachnospiraceae bacterium UBA1201, assembly GCA_002309675.1. Lineage (GTDB taxonomy): Bacteria > Bacillota > Clostridia > Lachnospirales > Lachnospiraceae > UBA1201. The sequence goes on along the minus strand of DBXX01000093.1, from coordinate 14,675 downwards.
CCATCGGTAGACACCTTCTTAATAGCGATCTTAACGAGGTTCTCAGGTGTAGGAACGACTTTGATGTTCGGAATGGTAACGACCGTAAAACGGCTGTTGTGGGTCTCACCGTTACGGGTAACGATGTTTTTCGCAGCGATCGTACCATTGACCGCGTTTGCAGTTACATTCGCACCGGGTGCCAGAATGCAGGCCGTCATGTCGGCAGCATTCGAAAGGTTACCGCGATAGATGCCGTCTGCTGCGGAAGAGTCGTATACGTTGTAAAGGATGTTTGTTCCATAGAAGAAGGTATCCTCGCTGTTGCGAACTACGGTACCATCTTCGAATTTATAAGACATCTGCTGGCGAATGGTATAATCCGAAACGCCCTTAAGGTCCAAGTTGATGATCAAGGATTGCGTAGAGGATGCACGCTTCATCGAAAGGCCACCGTAATTAACGTTTTCAGCCTGAACGCCTTCGATGCTGAGTTTGTTGCTGAGGTTATAGTAATCCGCTCCGCTCATATTGATCACGTTCGCTGTATTCGGAGCAAGTTTGATCACGCCGATGTCGTTCTTATCACCGCCGGAAAGCTTAGTAATCGTTGCGTCCATCGCGGAAAGAGCCCGTGATAAAGCTTCCAGATACAGGAAAGCCTGGTCCAGATCGATGAAGTATGTATTCTCATCTTCGTAAAGGACTTTATAAGGATCCTTCTTAAGATCACAGTCCGTTACTGTACCGTTGATCTTCGTCTGTCCGCCGACCTTCTCAACGTAGTTCTGTCTTCCGAGGATCATACTGGAAGAAGAGATCTGCGAAGCGATCGGGAATAAATATCTGGCGTAAGAATACTCTGCGATATTATGGCTTACGGCCTGATTGGTACCGAAATTCGTTCCCGTTGAAACGATATCGGCAGCAATGTTACCGTTCGTATGAACCAGAGTATCTACCCGATTTTGGGCAAAAAGATGGAAATCACCTGCAACGCCAAGGATATTATACCCATTGCTGTAGTTGTCGTAAGACCCTACGATCGTTGCAATCTGATCCCCGTTAACTGAAGCGTAATTTGCATAAAAAGATGTACCGGTGATAGCTGTTCCTGTCACGATGAGCAGAACAGACATCACCACGGCCAAAGCCTTTTTGAATGCACTCACCTTTCCTCTCATGATACATAACCTCCTCAAAAAACACATCCTTAATCTACATCGGATTAACCCCAATATTACCCCGATTGTAAATTATTACCATTTTAACATATATCTGACCTGCTGTCGCGTCAAATATTGTGGTAATGTGTGCAAGAACTGTCAAAACCGTCTCTACACGGCATACCATTCTCACGCGTATATTTTAGCAAATCGGATTCGAAATATCTATGATTATTCACAAGTGTAAATGAACGTTTACGGGAGCGGTGTTTCGATTTGATTTACCCCTTTAAAGCGCAATAGCACTGCCCCGTTTCCGTTTGTCATCTTTATATCCGTTCCGATCAATGTAAGCCTCGTCAGGACCTCCGCAGAAGGGTGTCCGTAGTTGTTCTTTCCGACGCTGATCAATGCGATCTTCGGCCGGACCACATCGGCAAATGCATCGCACGTACTATGCGGCGATCCATGGTGCGCGACCTTCAGTACATCCGCTTTCAGATCCTCCCCGCTCTTGATAAGCCTCTGTTCGACTACGTCGGATATGTCCCCACAAAACAGCAGCCGATGCCCTTCGTATGCGATACGCAAAACCACCGAAGCGTCATTTTCATTTGCTTCGGGATATGCCGGATCCGGAGACAGGCAGGTCGCCGTTGCACCTCCGATCGTAAAACTGTCTCCCGCGGTCAATGTATGTACCACCGGTCGCAAAGCCGTATTACACATCCCGGCCAGCGTATCGGCCGTATCGAAACCGGAGATCAAAACGCGTTTGCATCGGGTCAGAAGTTTCTCTTCCGTCGCCCGGTGCATCTGTACGAAACCACTGATGTGATCCATATCAAAATGCGTCAGCACCCAGGCGTCGACTTCATCCATTCCATAGAAGAGGAACGCTGGCTCGATCACGCGCTCCCACAGATCCTCCCGGAAAGCATTCCCGCAGTCGATCACCAGGTTCTCCCCGTTCGGAAAGCGGAATATAAAACCATCCCCCTGCCCCACATCCAGCATGGTCAGTTCCATATGGGCCGGCGCCCTGCGTTTTAACGCATTTGGGATCAGCAGCCCGCCGGCCATGAGCAGCAGAAACAGAAGCATCCGAAAACCACGGCGGTCCGGTCTGTAGGCCCTCCCGACCATCCGGCTTTTCGCACGCCCGTATCCTTCGAGTTTGGACGCCAGGCAGAGCAGGATCAGTCCTCCCCCATAGAACACGAAATAGATAAACAATTCCGCACTCTGCGGTCTTCCGGTCACACATACATTGGCCGGAAGCGACTCAAAAATGCGCGACATGCTTAAGATCATCCTCGCGATCCACACTGCCGGCATCAGGGCAATGTGGCACAAGACCAAAGAGACCGGCGAGAGCAAAAGAAAAAACGCAAGTCCGATAAGCAAGGACAAAAGCATCAAACCCATTAGGGGAAGGACCAAAAGATTCAGAAACATCGCATAGCGGGCCGTTTCGTAATAGGTCATGCAGACAATGGGGCTGATCACGACCAGGACGGTCCAGGATGTCAGTAACGCAGATCGTATCTTCGAGGAGCGTTTCTTCTGCTCCGCCTTATTCCGTATCCACAAAGCCTGAACGTGCGGAACGAAAAACAGGATGGTCGTCATGCTCAAAAAGGATAATTGAAACCCGGGATCAAACAGCAACAAAGGAAGCTTCCATGTCCGATAGAGAAAGCAAGCGCAAAGCGCGCATTTTCCGTCGTAGGTCCTTCCGGAAAAACGGGCGACCATCATCATGAGAAACATATCGTAGGCGCGAAGCGATGGATAGCCCGCCCCCGAGAGGTAAACATAGCCGCCGATCAAAGCCGCGCCGACTCCGAGGCGCAGATAATACGGCAAGCGCATCCGCTTCAAAAACCCCAGAATCAATGTCGCGAGCATCGAAATATGCAGGCCGGACACGGTGAGGATGTGTGCCAGCCCGGCGCGGCGCAGGCTGTCGTGCGCCTCTTCTCCGAGCATATCTTTCTCCCCGAGCAGAATACCCTGAAAGAAGCCGTACACATCGTCCGGAGAGATCGACTTAAGCATCCCCGCCATATGCACACGCAAGTTTAATAAACCCTCACGGATCCGGTCAATGCTTCCGGTGCTGCGACTCTCCTTTGTGATGCCGCCCTCGTACAAGTTGTAATATACTTCCCGGTATCCGTAGTGTGTAAAGCCGTCAAATCCGCCCGGGTTTTTCGCCTTATCATATACCCCGACCGTACCTGAAACAACGATCCGGCTGCCAATGCGTATCTTTTGCGAAGTATAAACGCGCGCCTGTCCCGAAAGCGGTCTCCCACCCATCTTCAGCGAATCCATAGTCAGTACATAGGTCGCGCCGTCTTCGCTTTCCGTCCGGTCCCACAGGATGACGCGCCCGCTTAGCATTTCCACTTCTTTAGCATTCCCGGAAACCAATGCCGCTTGCGCTTCGTACATCTCGCGTCCCTGTGCCTGAGCACGAAACATCCCTGCTAAGAATAAAAGCGGGAGCAGCAAATAGCCGACCGGCCTGCTGCTCCCGTAATATTTTCGTACAATATGTATGATCACGATGGCGTAAACGAATGTGGCCCAACCGGCCGTCATTACGTTTACTCTTCTTCCCGCCTGCGCTCCGGATACCAGTATCCCGGCTCCGAAGGAGAGCGCGGCGGCCACCATCGGTCGTTTCACTATTGATCTCCGTTCTGTTCTTCTTTATTCATGTCTAAGTTTCTCTCCAGAGCGTCCACCAGTGGCAGATCGTCGCCGAACGGCTCACCGTCCACGCCCTCGAACCGGATCACTACACGGTTGACCGTAGTCAGCTCGGTCAATGAATTGACGATCGAATAGACCATCGTCTTCGGCTTTACACCCAGTTCATCCAGCGATCCGATGACGTTATAGGAAAGGAGAACATAGCAAATGCCGTTGTTCGCATTGACCGAAAGGATCTTCGCGTCACTCGGAAGGACCGCCCGAAACGAGTCATTCTCAGGACCCTCGATCAATTCCGTGAGCACCATCTCATACAGGCTCGTACCGTAACCATACGAAACCTCGTGAACCTCTTCGCAAAGACCGCTTCCCTCCTCGTCTGAATAATAAAGCTTAAGGCGAGCATTGGCGAGGTTCTCGAAGAATGTCAGTTCGAAATCTCCCGCGGTCAATGCACCGGGTACACGTCCGTTTGCATCCCGGAATACCGCGTCCTCCACATAGAAAAGGACCGAATCGACCCCCGGAATAGCATTCAGCGTACGAACGACAGCCGCGCGCGCCAGAATCTCACGCGAACTCTTTAACGAACTATACTCTTTCGAAAAATGCAGGTTCAGAACCCCCTCCGTGATACGAAGGTTCTGCAACGATACACCGGAACCGAACGCACAGTTATGTCCGCGCTCATTCGGATCCTGCATGATCTTCACCAATTCCCGCGCCAGCTCCTCCGGCTGGGATCCGGTCGTTTTACGCACCTCTGTCTCCAGATGGAAGCCGTCCTGTGTCAGATAATAAACTTCATATTCTCCGTCTTCCAGTTTCAAAGCCGTCGGCTCTTTCCCCGAGTTTTTTTTGCAGCCGCAAACCATCAGCAAAAGTGCTGCCGAAAGGAGCAGAAGAATCTTGATCTTTTTCATCATTCGCCGCTCCCTTCCGGATTGCTGTCCGCGATATTATTCAGCGGGATACGTACCGTAAAGGTCGTTCCTTCGTTCTCCTTACTGAATACACGGATGATACCCTTATGCATCTGGACAATGTTTCGCGTGATCGCCAGTCCGAGGCCGGTGCCTCCCATCTCTCGTGAACGCGCCTTATCCACGCGGTAGAAACGCTCGAAGATCTTCGTCTGCGACTCCGCAGGGATGCCGAAGCCGGAATCCTCGACCTTTATGTAGAAAAACTTATGGTCCGCATTCAGCGAAACGCGGACATGTCCGCTTTCACGGTTATACTTGATCGCATTTTCCACGAGATTCGAGATCGCCAGAACGAGCTTTACCTCATCGACTAAAGCATCGACCCGGCGGAAACTCTCGAGCACCAGCTCAATATTTTTCTTACCGGCCAGAGGCTGCAGACGCTTCAGCAAACCTTCCAGCATGGCATGGATGTCGACCATCGAATAGTTCAATGTCGCATTCGACTCATCCGTTCGAACGAGCGTGAGCAGGTCGTCGATGATCTTCGCCTCTCGGTTCAGTTCGTCGGATATATCCGTCATGAAGTCTTCGTACAGATCGATCGGGACCTCTCCCTTCGGCATGGACATCAGCGAGTCCGCCAAAACACGGATGGATGTGATTGGGGTCTTAAGCTCATGCGACACGTTCGATACGAATTCCTTACGAGAAGCATCGATCGCATGCAGCTGCTCCATCAATTCATTGACCGTTTCCGAAGTCTCCACGAGCTCGGTATAACGCTTTCCGACGATATCATCCCGCTGGCCGTCGTATAAAGAGATCGACGATTCCTTCAGGACCTTCAGCGGACGGCCCAGCATAAATGCAAAATAAAAACCGACACAGACCGTGACGAGGAGAATGATCGTCATCAAAAGAATACTCTTCTGCCGAATCGAGTTCATAAGCGTAAGCTTCGTCTGCAACGGCGCCATGAAGCACAGAACGTAGTTGCGTCCGGAACCTTTCGGCGTTACTTTCAGGAAATAGCGTATATTGCTGTCCGATATCTCCGTGATCGATTCACGGTCAGAGGAAAGCAGGGACAATACTCCCTGATATGCCACATAATGGACGCGGTCGTATTCATATGTATCCGCGATCGAACGATAGGACGGATCCACCAAAAGCATACGTCCGTTCAGAAGCTTCGCACTGTCTACCATTTGGGAATGGACATCCGAAAGAACCGCGCTGTCTTCCGGCGCGGCTATGTAGGATATAAACTGTGCTATATTGGAACATTCGGAATACATCCGTTCTTTCGTTTCATTTACCAAGGCGTCCCGCACGGACCGGCTCATACCGAACAGATACACGATCATAGGAATGATACCGATCAGAAGAAGCACCAGGAACATAACGAGACGGAACGGCAGTCCGTGTGCACGCCGAACGCTCTTATCCTTCTCTTTCATCTATGCGCTTCTTTCTCAGCCCTGCTTGTAGTAATATCCGATACCCCATTTGGTCTGTACGTATTTCGGCTCACCGGGGTTCGGTTCGATCTTCTCACGCAGACGGCGGACATGCACATCTACGGTACGCACATCGCCGGGATAATCGTAACCCCAGACGATCTGCAGAAGGCTCTCACGGGAATATACCTTATTCGGGTTATTCACCATCAATTCCAAAATATCGAATTCGCGGGCGGTCAGGTTGATCTCGACGCCGTCGATCATGACTCTGCGGCTTTCGCTGTCGACAACGATGCCCTCCATGTTTTCCACGGGTTCGACCTTGCTCTTACTCTCCTGCTTCTCGGTGCTCTTCGCACGGCGAATGATCGCACGCACACGCGCCTTCACTTCGAGTATATTAAATGGTTTGGTGATGTAGTCGTCGGCACCGTATTCAAAGCCCATGATCTTATCCATATCATCGTTCTTCGCTGTCAGCATCAGGATCGGAACCTGCGAAAACTCACGAACCATGTTGCATACCTCATAACCGGTATACTTCGGAAGCATCACATCCAGAAGCATCGCATCATAATCGTTCTTCTTTGCAAGGGCTACCGCTTCCTCGCCGTCATAGGCGCAATCGACCTCATAGCCTTCCTGTTCCAGTGAAAACTTTAATCCCTTAACGATGACCTTTTCATCATCCACCACCAAAATCCTAGCCATATTTCTCTCCTGTTATCTGCCGGTCGTGATCAGATCCCGGATCTGTTCAAACGCCGCCTGTTTGATCCCGCTCACCTGCATGATATCTTCGATCTTCTCGAACGGTCCATGTTTATTTCGGTGGGCAATGATGGCCTGCGCCCGGGTCTGTCCGATTCCCGGTAATGTTGCCAGTTCGTTTTGATCCGCCGTGTTGATATTCACCATACCCGGCGCAGCTTCTGTGTTCAATCCGAAGCTTACGCCCGCGGTCGCAAATGCATCACGGCTGAGTACGACTACTTGCTCTCCGTCATTGACCGAACGTGCCAGATTCACACTGGCCGGTTCGGCTTCGTCGGTGAACCCTCCGGCAGCCCGGATCGCTGCTTCGAGACGATCCTGTCGCTTTAACTCATAAACACCCGGATGCATGACTTCACCGACCACATAAACAAAGATCGTTCCTTCGGTCGTAAGTTCTGTTTCCACAGGCGCGGTCGTTTCGCCCGAGGCCTGGAAAACAAAGTCCGCATCCTTCGTCTCCGGATCGGAAAACAGATTCGGAAGGTCACAGCCTGACAGGCATAGCAAACATAACCCCATAAATGCAGCTGCCCATCGATTCCTCGCATATAGTTTCGGCATATCTCCTCCATATAAGGCGATGCGCCGAGCAAATGTTCATACCATTTCTATTTTAGCAATCTAAATGTAAATATGCAAGTGCTTTTCTTTTGAGCGGTTTATCTTCGGACACTTAACACTTT
>DBXX01000093.1:0-6936 GCA_002309675.1 Lachnospiraceae bacterium UBA1201 | reverse complement strand
CCCCCCCTGCCGATGTGGCAGGAGCGTCTTCTATCGTTTGTCATATGCCTTATGCGGCAGGTATGACATCTTTATTTGGCTTCTTTTTCTCTCTTCTTTCCGAGAAGAGCGCGCTTCGCATTGGAAACGATCGAATTACCGGAAAGGAATACCTGTGCTTTATATACCTTACCTGCAAGGATCGAAAGTACAACCGTCAGGACGATCGAGATGCCGAGTGAAAGCAACGCGATCCAATTGGGGATCGTACCGAGCAACACATCGATAGGTAAACGGAATGCCGCCGAGAACGGAACGAGATCCGTTACGAGAAGCAAGGGGCTGACACCGGACCCTTCAATACTGCCGATAGCAGTAATGATAGCGAGGGCGTAACCAACCATTATGAAAATGGTCAGGATACCCTGCTTCTGGGATACCTCTTCTGCCTTCGAACACGTCGAAGCGATCACGGCTGCAAATACACAGTAAACGGAAAAACCGAAGACCAGTGTAAGCAATGACAGAACGATCTGGAACGGGGTAAACGAAACATGTCCATAGTCCATCAACAGATCGATCAATATGGTGATCGGATTGGTAAAGGTAGGGTCAATGCCCTGCGCCACAATGTTACCGATGATAACACCGACTACGATCGAAGCGATCCATACTGCAAACTGCAGTAAAGCGACGCAAATGATCGCCAGTACTTTTCCTGCAACCAATGCAACCGGCGAGATCGACGTAAGAAGCATCTCCATAAGTTTGGAAGACTTCTCGACAACGAGGTTCTTACCCATACCCATGCAGTACATGAGCAACATGGCGTACATCACGATGGTGAAGATAAACGGTCCGACATAACGAACTAACGCCAGGATCATGTTATCTTCCTTCTCACCTGCCTCGATGACCTGCGACACATGGCTTCCCGAGAGGATCACATACTGCTCTGCCGTGATCTTGGAAGCGCTGGCCGTAGCACTCTTCGCAGCGATGGTACCGAGGTTCAACAGTTTATTACGAGTGGATTTATTGACTTCGGATCCCTCGGGCAATGTAAGGCGGACCATCAAAACGTCATGATCTTCGATCGTCTCATCAGAGAAATCCGCGTGCTTTGTCTCAATGGAAAGAGACAGGATACCCCAGCCGCTTTCCTCAGACAGGGTTGCTTTGTTTTCTTTCAGGAAGTCTTCGACCTTCATATTCGAGATCGATTTAAACTCCACATCCTTAAGATCGGTCTCACGGATGGAAAAGCTCACCATTCCGTTGAACTCATTGTAAGGGGTCTCATCGAACACATACAGTTTATCGATATTGACCGGTTCCTGATCATTCTTCTTCACTCGGTTGAAGGCAACCAGACCCATGATCAATACTACCAGACCGCACAGAAGAAACGGTACGATATACGTTGCGAACCGGAAGCCCTTTCCTTCCGCCTGATGACGAAATGTGAAGGAAAAAACTTTGCCGAAGCCGCTGAATAAACCATTACGCTTACGCATTATCATTTCCTCCCTTCTCATTCTTAAAGATGGTGAAGTAATCTTTCAACTTCAGTTTCTGACCCTGATAATAGATCAGATATTCGTAGCATCTCGCTGCAAAGTGAAGAAGGAAGTATACGCTTACGATCAGGATCGCAAGTCCTATAAGGGCGATGCCGATGGAAATACGGTTCGTACACAGGTAACCCGGTACCAGGAACGGGGATACGATCGGCAGGAAAGAACAGATCTTCTCCAGGATCTCCGGCGCGCCGCCTGTGATATTCATTATCGTGATGGATAAGGATCCGAACATTCCGATAAAGAGAAGCAACGTATAAGACTTCATACGTTCCTGCATCTCTTCGACATTCTTAACCGACGCCGCAATAACGCCGACGATCAGTGTGTAGAACAGCATACCTGCGAGCAGGAAGCAGATCACGATGGCCAAATTCAGCGGGCTGATCGTAATGTCTACATTCACCGGAATGATGGAAGAAACCTTCTCGAGAGCCTGCGATACGGAAAAACCGTCCGCCACAACATGGTAGATGATGACCGAAGCAACATAACTGAACACCATGATCAAGATTTGGAACAGCGTGATCAGGAATACTGCCGTGATCTTACCGAACAAAAGAGCGATCGGGCGAATGCTGGTGAGCAGATACTCAACGACCTTCGAACTCTTCTCCATTACGATCGAGCTGGAAACGTACTCGCCGCTCATGGAGATCAGCATACTCGAAACTACGATCAGGATCATGATAAATGTATACTGATCCTGGTTAACACCCTTCTTATCCTCCTTACCGTCACCCGGTTCATCGATGGTCTTAACCTCTACATAATTCGTATCGGTATCGATCTCCATGTTGAGGAGTTTCATCTGCTCCTCGGAGATCTTCATATGCTCCATCAACTGATTGTACACAGAGTTCTGGATCGCTTTCTTGAGGATATCCAGATCGTTTTTCTTAACCTGGGTCTTCGTACCATGCACCAGAGTGTAATAGAATGTGCCTTCGTCCGCCACACGATGAACGTGCAACAGGGCGATTTTCTCTTCGCTCTCTTTTAATTTTTCTACAAATGCATCATAAGTCATATCCGATGAAACGATCTTCGGGATCTCGATCGGATCCAGACCGGCCTTATCAAAATAAAACCAATCCATAAATGAAAGACCGCTTTCATCGATCACGTAAAGAGTTTCGATCGATGTCTTTTCAACCTCGGTCACCCCGCCTTTGCCTCCACGGCTGAAGAACTGGGAGATCGGGTAATACAGAGCCGAAAATAAGATCATCAGGATCAATGTGAAACGAAACCCTTTCGCTTTCATCATCTGGGAAAATGTGAAATTAAACACCTTTCCCGTTCCGTGAAATCTACTGTGCTTCATCTTCTACATTCTCCCCTGCTTTCTCAACAAAAATCTCATGCAGCGACGGTTCACGAAGTTCGAAGCGAACGATCGTCTTATGGCCGGAAACGAGCATATTCAGGAATTCATCTGCCTGCTTCTGACCGCTGACTCTCAGCTGAATGCCGTTCGGAGTCTTATTGACCACACGAAGGCCGGAAGCTTCGATCAGATCATCGATCGGCTCTTCCGTCTTAACGAACATATTGACACGTCCGTAGGACTTTTTGATCTCGTTCAGGTTACCCTGTACGACAGCCTTACCATGATGAAGGATCGTGATATCTTCACAGAACTCTTCTACGACTTCCATCTGATGGCTGGACATGATGATGTACTTACCTGCCTCTACCTGCTCACGGATCACCTGCTTAAACAGGTCCATATTTACCGGATCCAAACCGGAAAGCGGCTCATCCAGAATAAGCAGTTCCGGATCGGAGATCAATGCAGCCAGAAGCTGTACCTTCTGCTGATTACCTTTAGACAGCTGGTCTGCGGTCATCGGCTTCGGTTTTTTCGCCCTCGCCTTCGCCTTTAAAGATTTGTTGACTACAGGCGGATGGAAATACTCCGTAAGCTCCAGACGCTCTACCCAGTAATCGATGCGCTTCTTCGCGTCTTCCTTGGAAACGTTCTTAAGGGAAGCAAAATAAAGGAGCTGATCCATTAAAGTAAACTTCGGATACAGGCCTCTCTCCTCCGCGAGATAACCGACGTTTGTCTCCATGGTATCGAGCGGTTTTCCTTTCCAGGTAACGGTTCCGCTGTCTTTCGCGAGCATCCCGAGCATCATACGTAAAGACGTGGATTTACCTGCACCGTTGGTTCCCAAAAACGCATACACACCGGGATGTTCCAACGAAAAAGAAATATGGTCGACTACTGTCTTCTCACCATACTTCTTCGAAAGATTAGTTACAACAAGTGACATTCCTCTATCATCCTTTCTTGTTTAGAAATACGATTTAAATTATACCCTTTACGTTTTTTTTTGACAAGGTGGTAAATCTTACAGTTTCCTTACAGTTAGATTTGTTACAATAAGCGCTCTGCCCTGCAGATATACAAAAAAAGATCCGGCTTAAAGCCGGATCTTTGTATTGAAATATCCGTAGGAGGGGATATTTTCATCATTTATTCCTTAGTTGTATTCATATCCTTGTAGAAGCCCAGTGTAACTTCGACTTCATTGTCTGTATACGAACGGCGTCCGCCGGATACGGTCAATGATTTGAATTTGACCTTGACTTTCTCGCCGCCTTCGTGATATGCCATCTCGTTCAAAAGATCATTCCAGGAAGAGATCTTTACGCCGTCGATTCCGGTAATGATATCGTAAGCCATAATGCCGGCTTTATCTGCCGCGCCACCTTCAACGACTTCTTCGATAAATGCACCGGTGCCCTCATACACGGACTGATAATTCTGTGAGCACTTGATACCGAGAGATGCACGCTTCTCTTCATCAGTGACCTTCGCACGGGTCGCACGGTTCATAAGTTCATTGATAACTTCCTCTGCATCCGTGATCGGGATCGCATAACCGATACCCTCGACTGTCTCATCGGAAAGTTTCGCAGAGTTGATACCGATCAGGTTACCGTCCATGTTGAACAGGCCGCCGCCGCTGTTACCGGGGTTGATCGCAGCATCTGTCTGCAGGAAGGAACGTGTATAACCATCGGAAAATGTTACTTCACGATTGAGAGCACTGATATAGCCGACGGTCATGCACTGGCCGTAACCCATTGCATTACCGATCGCGATAACGCCATTGCCCACCTTCAGATTATTTGAATCACCGACCATCGCGATCTTGATCGCTTTCATGGTCTCTTCATCAATATCGGAAAGCTTCACGGCGATGACCGCCAGGTCACGCTCTTCGTCCGTGCCTTTTACATAGGCAGGGATCTCTTTATCATTTACAAACTTAACGGAGATCTCGTTCGATGCAACGCTTGCGTAGTTGTAATTCTCAGGGGTAACCACATGGGCGTTGGAAACGATCAAGAGCTCGTCATCGTTCTTACCAATGATGACACCGGAACCGGCTCCCTTAAGCTCCTGCTGACCGGAACCGAAGTAACGGGAGAAGCTCGTCGTGTAGATCGTCTTATTCGTTACGGCAACAACGCTGGGCATTACCTCGTCTACGATCGGGGATACATCGAGGAGCGTCGCATTGACATTCTTTGTCGTGTTGATATCGCTGCGTGTCAGAACGGATGTCGGAGCCGTGGTCGCTGCCTCTTTATCGGGAGCTGCGTCGGTAGGCTCATTCTTAGCGATCTCACCGGACTGGGTAGTCTCGGCATTATCATCCGATTTATTCCGGTCCAGGATCTTACTGAGTCCGAAGATACTTCCGATGACCAACAACATGGTAACGATCGCGACAAACGGTCCCATAAAGGAATTGCCTTTACGGCCGGAACCGGAACCCGATCCGGAACCGGATGCCTGCGGATTGTTGTAATAACCCGACTGATAATAATCGTAATAGGACGGCAACGGCTTTTGCTCTCTCGGCGCGCCCTGCTCCGGAACCTCAGGTTCCTTCGTCTGTCCATTATCTTCGGGTTCCTGAGCGGTAGATGAGGTATTCTCTTCCGCTTCTTTTACCGCTTCCGGCTCTGCGGTCTGCTTATCTTTATCTTCTGTGTCAAAACCGAAGTAGAAATCTTTATCATCCATAACCTTATTACTCCTTTCAGTGATCTGTCTTTCTATCACTTTATGGCTCTATGATAATCCGAGTCTGTGAAAAAAGTGTGATGAAACATTAACAATTTCATGAAGGATCACTGCACTCCGACATAATTGAACGAAGAGTCAAAACCGCCGTTTACACGAATCTGCTCGCTCAGATCTTTAACGAACTGCGAACACTGATAATTCTGCGTTCCGTACAGGTATTCATGCAGTTTGGATACATTCTGCTCCAGGTTTACCGGAACGACGCAGTTCCCCATATATCCCATTTCGGTACGCTGGGCGAACGGGAAGCCCTGCGAGTCGTTGATATGGACCTTTCCGATACTCGGAACCATTCCCACAAAATAATCGATGATATCCTGGGCTGCTTCCGCCGTACCCTCACTGGCACCGATCAATGTCGACTGGAAAACATGATCGACCATGGTATCGAGGGTGCCGATCGAGGCCGCTTTCGCCTTTACCAGCATCTTAGAAATTACTTCCCGCTGACGCTGCGCACGCATGAAATCGGAGTCACGCTTACGAAGTCGGCAATATGCCACGGTCTGTACGCCGTCACAAAGCTGAAGGCCGGGTTTTTCGATATGGATCGACGGGATACCGGTCGACTGAACGATCTGTGTGATCAAACCGTTGATATACGGAACGGTCTCACCGCCGACCTCGACCGTCATCATATTTTCCTTTATCTCCAGTTCCAGGCCGCCGAGGTCATTGACCAGGTTCGCTACGATCGACCAGTCTACGGCGATATAGCCGTCGATATCGAGGTCGTAGTTTTTGTTAAGCATCTGCATCAAACTGTATGTGCTGGCGTGCGTCGCTTCGGAGTTGATCTTAGCGAACTTTCCGTCCGAACGATAGAAATACGTATCACGGAAGATGGATACCAGTTTGACATCCTTTGTCTCGTTGTTTATTACTGCCAGCATGATTACGTCGGCATTGCTTCCGCGTTGCAGGCGCTGTTTGGATTTTTCCGGGTTCTCCGAGCTGTCGATGCCGAACAGGGCAAATGTCGAGAACTGTTTTGAGATCTTTTCCTGATAGCTCGGTTCAACAAAAGCATTGGTTTCAACCTTCTGGCCGTCCGGCAATACCGAAATGCTGGCCACGCTGATCTTCGTACGAAGATAATAGAGGCCGCACATGACGATCAGAAGCAGTACTTCCAAAACGGATACTACTGTATATTTGATGACGCGGAGGCGTTTTCGGCGTTTTCGCTGTTCTCGACGCAGCATCCGCGCCTCCTGATCATAATTTTCTTCCATTCATTCTCCTCCCGGCCGAAGTCTTTCCGGC
>DBXX01000092.1:25637-29934 GCA_002309675.1 Lachnospiraceae bacterium UBA1201 | reverse complement strand
ACACAGATTCTGGCGGATTTCCTCACCATGCGCGAGGTATTCGGTGACATCACCGGTAAGAAGTTCGTTTTTGTCGGAGACGGCAGAAACAATATGTCGAATTCGCTCATGATCGGCTGTACGAAGATGGGTCTGCACTGTGTGATCATTGCCCCGAAGGCACTCTGGCCGAAGGAGGACCTGGTAGAGCTCTGTCAGTCCTATGCGAAAGTTTCCGGCGGTTCCCTGACGATCACCGAGGATACTGCAGCTGTTGCAGGCGCAGACGTGATCTACACCGACGTTTGGTGCTCTATGGGTGAGGAAGATAAGGCAGCAGAGAGAGTTGCCCTTCTGTCCCCGTATCAGGTAAATCAGAAGTTGATGGATGCTTCCGGAAAGAAGGAGACCATCTTTATGCACTGCCTGCCTGCAGTTCGCGGAAACGAGGTGACCGACGAAGTCATCGAAGGCCCGCAGTCCGTGGTATTTGACGAAGCGGAGAACCGTATGCACACCATTAAAGCAGTCATGGTCGCAACCCTGGGTAATCTCGAAGAGGTATAAACCCTTTCGGCAAATGTCTGCCATAAGAACTCTGTGATATCGACATAGGAAAGGAGTCCCATGGGCTACGGAACCATATCATCCATCGGGAAACGCAGACGCCGTCACATGGACGTCACGCTGGAACTGGCGTGCGTTGCGGTGATCATTATGGGTGTGCTGCTCGTCGTGGATACGGAATATTTCTTTTTTTTGTTCTGTCCGCTTTTTTTGATCTCGGGATGGATCACGTTATATCGCAGTCTGTTTTCGGAGGCGACCGGACGCGAGCGGCAACGCCAGCGCCTGCACCGCATGATCGGCGGCGTGATATCCGGTATTCTGTTTTTCCTGGGGGTCGTCAGTGCGGTCTTGATCGTGAAGTGGAGATGAGGAGAGAAATGATATGCAGGAGAATTCGAAACTGGAAGGCGTTGCGAAGCAAAATGAAAACGGCGACGTGATCATGTGCGCAGCGAATTCCTACACCCAGAAGTATTTTCTGGATCCCCGGTTTTCCCGGATGCCGGATAATGTAAAAGATGATATAAAGATCCTGAGCGTTGCATTCACAGAAGAGTGCGGCGGGATCTTCCTGATGTCGTTCGACGAAGAAGGAAACTTAAATCTTTCTTCGTATGCGGATGAAAACGACTATTTATACGATGAGATCAGCGCCGGACTTTACATCAACAAGTATCGCATGGAGAACCGCGAACTGTTCGCTGCTCTGGAGACCTTCTATAAGATCGTATTTATGGATATGGGTCTGGATGAAGTGTAAGGAGACACCATGAGTATATCCATCGGAAATATCATAGTGAAAACGCCTGTGGCGCTGGGCCCCATGGCCGGTGTGACAGACCGTGCGTTCCGCGGCATTTGCCGTGAGATGGGGTGCGGTCTGACGTACACGGAGATGGTCAGCGCCAAGGCTCTTTTTTTTAAAAATTCGAATACGAAACAACTGCTGGATGCAGATCCGGATGAGCATCCCATCGCTGTACAGCTCTTCGGCTCGGAACCGGAGGTCCTGGCGAGTGAGACGAAGAAACTGGCAGAAAGCAGATCGTTCGATATCATCGACCTGAACATGGGCTGTCCGGTACCGAAAATCGTGAATAATCACGAGGGCAGCGCACTCATGAAGGAGCCGAAACTGGTCCGTGAGATCCTGACGGCCATGGTGAAAGCCGCCGGCGACGTTCCGGTCACGGTAAAGGTGCGCAAGGGCTTCGCAGGCGATGCTTCCGGCCGGGTCAATGTCGGCGCGGACGCGGTCGAGATCGCTAAGATCGCGGAGGATTGCGGCGTAGCGGCGATCGCGGTGCACGGAAGACTACGGGAGCAGTATTACAGCGGAAAGGCCGACTGGGACTGCATTGCCCGTGTGCGAGAGGCAGTATCGATCCCGGTGATCGCGAACGGCGATATTTTCTCTGCGCAGGATGCGCTGGCGTGCCGGGAACACACCGGTTGTGTGGCAGTCATGCTGGCGCGAGGAGTCCAGGGCAATCCCTGGCTGTTTCGTGAGGTCGTCGCTGCGTTAAACGGTGAGCCCGTTCCGCCGCGGCCGGACATCGACGAGATCTGTGACATGATGCTCCTGCATATGGAGCGGCTCACGCAGTATAAGGATGCGTATATTGCCCCGATGGAAATGCGTAAGCATGTGGCCTGGTATACGACCGGTTTGCCGCACGCAACGTCCTTACGTCGCAGGGTCAATGCAACAGAGACGAAGGAGGATCTGGCAACCTTGATCGAGGCCTTCAGACACGAAGTGAAAGCCGATCTTTTCGATCGCGACCGACTACAGGAAAAGCCTTAAAAATGCAAGAAATTCCGAGAAAATCATCTTGACATTTGGAAAGGTGTTATCTATAATACTAAACATGTGTATAAAGCGCTATAAGTAGATTTACGTTTTTTACGCAGCCCGGCGGCCGTTTATGCAAACGCCGGAAATACCGGCATAGATCCGGTGTAATTACAGGAGGATGTTTTCCATGGCAGAGAATAAGATCATTACCTACAGCGGCCTCAAACAGTATGAGGAGGAACTTCACAACCTTAAAGTGTATCGCAGAAAAGAGGTTGCACAGAAGATCAAAGAGGCACGTGAGCAGGGCGACCTTTCCGAGAATGCTGAGTACGATGCAGCAAAGGACGAGCAGCGCGATCTCGAGTCCCGTATCGAGGAGCTTGAAAAACTCCTGAAAAACGTTACGGTCGTTGACGAAGAGGATATCGAGAAGGATAAAGTCAGCGTCGGCTGTAAGGTAGTTTTGTATGATTTTGAATATGATGAAGAATTAGAGTTTTCTCTCGTCGGCTCGACCGAGGCGAACAGCAGCCTTATGATGATCAGTAACGAGTCTCCTCTGGGACGTGCGCTGCTGGGCCATAAGATCGGCGATACGATCTCTTATGAGACCGACGACGGAGTTGCAGAATACAAGATTATGAATATCATAATCGGATAAGGAGTCACTATGGCGGAGCAGACAAAGGAAACCAATGTAGAAAATGTAGACATTAACCAGCTTCTTAAGGTAAGAAGAGAGAAGCTTGCGGAACTTCAGGCAAACGGAAAGGATCCGTTTACGATCACCAAATACAACGTTACCGATCATTCCACCGATATTAAGGACAATGTAGCGGCGTATGAGGGTAAAACGGTATCGGTTGCCGGACGTATGATGTCTAAACGTATCATGGGTAAAGCTTCCTTTGCCAACATCAGCGACCTCAAGGGTAACATTCAGTTGTATGTTTCCAGAGACTCGCTCGGTGAAGAGCCGTATAAGGAATTTAAGAAGCTGGACATCGGCGATATCATCGGTGTGACCGGCTATGTATTTATCACGAAGACAGGCGAAACCTCCATTCATGTGGAGACATTGACCCTGCTCTCGAAGAGCCTGCAGATCCTGCCGGAGAAGTTCCACGGACTTACGAACACCGATATGCGGTATCGTCAGCGTTATGTGGACCTGATCATGAACGCGGAGGTTAAGGACACTTTCCTGAAGCGTTCGAAGATCATCAGCGCTATTCGCTGCTATTTGGACGGTTTGGGCTTCATGGAGGTAGAGACCCCCATGCTGGTACAAAACGCCGGCGGTGCGGCTGCCAGACCCTTTGAAACGCATTTCAATGCGTTGGATGAGGATGTGAAGCTTCGTATCTCCCTTGAGTTGTACCTGAAGCGCCTGATCGTCGGCGGTCTGGAGCGCGTTTACGAGATCGGCCGTGTATTCCGTAACGAGGGCGTCGACACCCGTCATAATCCGGAATTCACTCTGATGGAGCTCTACCAGGCTTACACTGATTATCACGGCATGATGGATCTGACCGAGAACCTGTACCGTTACCTGGCACAGGAAGTACTTGGGACCACGACCATTACATATAACGGCATTGAGATGGATCTCGGAAAGCCGTTCACACGCATCACCATGGTGGACGCGGTAAAGCAGTACTCCGGCGTGGATTTCAACGAGATCCACACTCTGGAAGAGGCACGCGCCATCGCTAAGGAGAAGCACGTTGAGTTCGAGGAGCGTCATAAGAAGGGCGACATCCTGAACCTCTTCTTCGAGGAGTTCGTTGAGGAGCATTTGATCCAGCCGACCTTCGTTATGGACCATCCGATCGAGATCTCACCTCTTACGAAGAAGAAGCCGGAAGATCCGAACTACGTAGAGCGTTTCGAGTTCTTCATGAACGGCTGGGAGATGGCAAATGCATACTCCGAGCTGAACGACCC
>DBXX01000092.1:9235-25547 GCA_002309675.1 Lachnospiraceae bacterium UBA1201 | reverse complement strand
ATGCCGCCGACAGGTGGTATCGGTTTCGGTATCGACCGTATGGTCATGCTGCTGACCGACTCACCGGCCATCCGCGATGTTTTATTCTTCCCGACGATGCGGAGCATCGAGAACTAAGCGGCAGAAAGAATATTGAAAAGAATAAGTAAAACGGTCAGATGATAAATCTGACCGTTTTCTTTTTTTGCCTCAAATTAATTTTTTAAGCCCCGCTTAAATCGAATTTCAGCATCTCTGTCTTCCCAAATCCCTATAAATAGTATATAGTGTGCATAGGCGCCGAGATACAAAACAGATAGAAAAGGAGACGAGCCATGAAGGAACTCGGAAAGAATATCACAACATACCGTAAGAAGGCGGGGATTACGCAGGAGCATCTGGCGGAGCTGATGCACGTTTCGGTTTCGGCCATTTCACAGTGGGAGACAGGCAAGACGATGCCGGACATCTCGACCGTTCCGGTTCTCTGTCACGTGCTTAACGTGTCGGCGGACGAACTGCTCAGCATCAATCAGGAGAAGAAGGAGCAGGAGATACAGGAGATAAAAAGGGAAGCTGAGGCGTTGATCTTTCGTCATCATTTGTCAAAGGCGGAAAAGCTGCTTCTCGGCACACTGAAGCGCTACCCGAACCGCTACGACATCATGGACCTTCTGATGTCGCTGTACCGCAGCAGGGCCAACGACGACACCAATCCGGACGCCGAGGAGGACTGCAAAAAGGCGATTCGCTACGGCGAGAAGATTCTGGCCGAATGCACGGACGACAACGCGCGCATCTCCGCGAAGCAGATTCTCAGCCTGATGTATTTCAAGCTCGGCGACGAGCGTAAGGCGGACGAAATCGCGCGGACGCTCCCGAGCATGTTCAGCGGACGTGAAAACATGCTTTGCTGGGTAAGCACCGGAAAGCGCAAGGCGGAACTCACGCAGAGTCTCATGTTCCAGACTCTGTGCCTGCTGTACAATTCCATGGTGTTCGGCATGCCGGTTGTCTTCCCGGACGGAAGCCTCAGCATGACGGATGACGAGCAGCTCGAAGTCATTGACAAATACGAAACCATCCTGAAACTCCTGTTTGAAAAGGGAGACTACGGTTTCTTCAATACGCAGCTTCAGGCGTGCAGCGTCTTCGCCGCCCGCATCTTCGCAAAGCGCAGCGATGCGGACGAGGTGCTCGCCCGCCTTACGAAAGCCGCTGAGTTCGCAGAGGCGACCATCGGCATGGACAGGACGAAAACGCACACATCCCTGGTGTTCCGCGGCGCAACTTACGGCGAGTTCGGCACAACGAACGGCAACAACATGACCGCGCAGCTTCTTCACGAGCTGCAGAGCGAAATCTTTGATTTTGTGAGGAATGAGAAGCAGTTCTGCGAGCTGGTTATGCGGCTTGAGAGCACGGCAGTGAAGGGGAGCATGTAAACTGCATAATACTCTGACAATTACCAAGAACCCGACTGGCAGTATGAATCGCCGGTCGGGTTCTTTTTTGCCGGTTATGGTGCAATTGGGATCGGGGAAGAAAGCATATCCCGATTTTACCTTGCTGAATACAAAAACGAGGGAAGAGGTCTATTTTGAGCAGTTCGGTTTGTTGGATGACGAAGATTACAGGGGAGAAGCTTTGAGAAAACTGGGAGAGCATAAAGTAGTGGACAAAACAACATATGTCAACTATACTAGGACTGATACGTTTTTAAACAAGAGGAGATGAAAGATGAATATCAAAACCAAGCAGTTCCAGATCCTGACGGATATCGATCTGGTCTGGAAGCTGATGACGGATGTATATAACCATGAGGAGAGCAACGGGCCGGCGGCGCCGTTTTTTGAGTATGCGGTCACTTCGCCGTGGCATGATAAGGATTATGTGCGGCTGAACCGCTTCTGGCTGGATGGAGATCTTCCCGTGGCGTTTGTGTTTTATGAGTCTTCGGTCACGGAGCTTTTCTTTGTGCTGCGGCCGGGATATGAGTTTTTGGCAAAGGATATGATCGACTACGCGGAGACCATGTTTCCGAAATTTGAGGATCCGCAGGAGCTGATCTTTTCGGCGGGGCAGAAGGCGTTGATCGAGGAAGTTAAGCGGCGCGGATATCAGAAGATCTACGATGAGACCGACAGGGTCTTTGATTTTCGGACCGGGGATCTCGATTATCCGCTGCCGGAAGGTTATCATTTTGTAGAATCCAGAACTTCGGATCCGCTGAAGGTCGCGAAGTGCCTGTGGGAAGGATTTAACAGCAACGAGTACGGACCGTTTGTAAACTGGGAGGTTCCGACGAAGAACGGAGGCCTGAGCCCGCATGAATTGTATCAGAATGTGCTGGGAGCCACGATAGCGCCGTCACCGCATTCGACCTACGATTACACCGTGATCATCGCGGATGAGGCGGACGAATACGTTTGCTTTTCCGGTATGTGGTGGGTTCCGGAGAACCATCTGGCGTACATGGAGCCGCTGTGTTCCGTGCCGCGCGTCCAGCACAAAGGTCTGGCGGCGGCTGCCCTTTCGCAGCATGTCCGCACATTGCGTCCGCTTGGCGCTGAGATCATGACCGGTGGCGGGAACGAATTCTACAAAAAGATCGGCTACCAGGGAGTCCACGTGCTCGAGCATTATCGGAAAGAAAATAAGTAATTATTTAATTCAGGGAGGGATAAAACATGTCAAAGATTTCCAGAGAGAGTTCTCTTCGCTACTGGGACAATGCACACCGGGAGTACAAAAGAGAGAACATCATGTACGATGACTGGTTGGAGAGTTTTGATGAGATGATCATGAACTGCAAGAAGCCCATATTGGACCTGGGCTGCGGAAGCGGTAATGACACGAAGTATCTGATCGAAAAGGGGAAGGAAGTCATTTCCTGCGACCAGTCGCAAAACGCCATAAACAACATCAAGAAGAATTTTCCGGAAGTGAAGGATGCCATATGCTTTAATATGCTGGATGGCATACCGTTCGAGGACGCTTCGTTCGAAGTGATCATCGCGGACCTGTGCCTCCATTATTTTGATGAAGAGGACACGAAGGCTATCGTTTCCGAGATTCGGCGCATCCTCATGCCCGGCGGACATCTGATCTTTCGCGTGAACTCGGTGAAGGATGTGGCACATGGAGCAGGGCAGGGACCTGAGGTCGAGAGGCACGTTTTCGAAATGGAGGGAAAGGAGATCAAGCGTTTCTTCGATGAGGACGATGTCCGCCGCTTTTTCGGAGATTTTGAGTTCGAGTATTTGAATGAAGAGATCATGACCCGGTACCAAAAGTCAAAGCCTCTCTTCAAGGTTTGTGCAAGAAAGATCTGAATACATAAAGGCTGTCATGCCTTAGGAGAAAGGAGATCCTGCAGATCGATGATACAAAAGACCGGGATTAGTCTTATATTGAATGATAGTATGAAAAAGGCGCTTTTAAAGCGCCTTTTTACATTATTTGTGGAAATGTCCGTACAAAATGTCATTTTTATGGGACTCATGATTCGTTACACTATGATCATAAGGCGGAAGACCTTATCACAGTCTTCGTGATGTTCCTGCCGGGAGAGGGGATCGAAATACCCGGAATGGAAGACGGAAGACGCTATGAAAACTAATTAGAATTAGGGAGGATCGTATCTATGAAGAAGAGACTATTTACAACTGCGATTGCAGTATTAGTATTGGCCGGCTGCGCTCCGGTTGAAGATCGGAAGAATACAAAACAGGCGC
Source organism: Lachnospiraceae bacterium UBA1201 (assembly GCA_002309675.1). Taxonomy (GTDB): domain Bacteria; phylum Bacillota; class Clostridia; order Lachnospirales; family Lachnospiraceae; genus UBA1201. The sequence continues at coordinate 21,831 of DBXX01000092.1, read as the reverse complement.
AGAATGATCAGCCGGCGAGTGTAGTGGTAAATGATAACCGGACCGGGAATACAAATGCCGGTAACAACGAAAGCGGTTCAGTTCTTCCGGGTCAAAAGCCGGGCATAAGCAGCAGTGAGCAGGTCGGAGCGACGGAAACGCCTGCACCAGCAGTTTCGGTGACCGACACACAGTTCGAGAAGAAGGGCTACATTTACACGAACATCCTCGGAGACACCCTGTATTTCTGCATTGTTAAAAACAATTCTGCAGCCACCGTTGAAGTGAAAGGTGAGGCGAGCGCGAAGGACGCAGCCGGCGCTGTACTTGGGGTAAATGACAGCAGAATCCATGTTTTAGCGCCCGGCGAGACGAGCATTATGTCGTTTTATTTCCACGATGTGAGTGCTCCCGACAGTGTGGATTGTAAGTTGACCTACGACACGTCCCCTTACTACCTGCCGGTCATTAACAATATCGCCATGGAGCAGACCATCAACGATCGCAACCTCACGATCGTTGCCACGAATAAGGGTTCGATCAATGCACAGTTTGTAGAGGCCTACGCCTTATTCTTCGACGCGGAAGGCAACATCGTTTCCTACACGACCGGCTATTTGACGGATAAAGATTTTGAGATCAAACCCGGCGCATCGATCGCAGAGCAGCTCGACGCTTATGAAAACTTCGATCATGTTGAATGTTACCTGACCGGACGGTCCGACGGAGAGGCATCCGAGGTGGTTTCCGAAGTGTCGGATAGCGATTTTGCCGTAACGGAGTATAAGTATCAGAATATCATCGGTGATACGATGTATTACCTGGCGATCCAAAACAACAGTGAGAAGGCCGTCGGCATCAATGTCAATATGAAGGCCTACGATGCAGCGGGAAATGTGATCGGCGCTGCCAACGGACAGATCACAGTACTCGGAGTGGGCGAAGAGTCCCTCGCCGGCTGCTACTTCAGCCACGTTGACGGCATCGACCATGTGGACTACACCATGGAGTATGCAACCGATCTTTACTACAGCCCGGTGATCGGGGATCTGAACGTCGAATATACGACGAACGAGAAAAACGCGATCGTTACCATTACGAATAAGGGCAGCAAACCGGCCGAATTCGTCGAAGCTTACGCATTGTTCTTTGATGCAGACGGAAATGTCATGCGCAGCGACACGACCTATTTCTCGGACGATGATTTCGAACTCAAACCCGGCGCGAGTATCACGAAGCAAATGAATGCGTACGGAACATTTTCCAGCGTGAAGCTCTACGTTTCCGGACGCAGAGACGATAACTGAACATCAGAAAGGAGACTAATCATGAAAAAGATCTATTTTACTATCACAGGTATGCAGCACTACTTCGGCATTGATTTTCTGAAGAGAGGAATGAAAGTTAAGCTGGAGAAAGAGCCCGATAATGACTACGACAAAGAGGCGATCCTGGTTAAGATGAAAGGCATGGGAAAGATAGGCTATGTCGCAAACAGCACATATACGGTTCTGGGCGACAGCATGAGTGCCGGACGTCTGTATGACAAGATCGGGAAGAAAGCCAAAGGAAAAGTCCTGTATAAGACTTCCAAAGGCGTAGTTTGCGAGCTGTGCGAGAAAGAGGAGAACTGAGGCACGGATCCGGGCCGGGGATATATGTCCCCGGCCTGTGGCAGACGAGATACGTCGCATGATAATGCGTAACTAAAACGGGTATAGCAAAATCTGCGGTTTTGCATTATAATGAGTAGTGGTGGCGTTATAGCCATCGGATCATGCGAACAGCTCGTTAGAAAGGGGCCTGCCTTGAAGAAAAAATACTGCTACATGGATGTCCTGCGTGTTATATCCATGCTATTCATCGTTTTTTATCATATGTTGGTCGCTTTGTATTCTACCGGGGCACGCGCGTATGATTCGTTACAACCGTATTTCGAGAATAAAAACATGCATATAGCAACCGTCGGAGTCGGTATATTCTTCATGCTGTCCGGCGCAGGCCTGATGCTTTCTTCGCAAAAGGACACATTCAAAACACGTGATTTTTATAAGCATCGTCTGATAAAGATCCTGATCCCGTATTACCTCGTAAATATCCTGTACTTTTTATTCCTGGTATTTATCCAGATCCATCGCGGACACAGTATCGGCGCGCTTTTACCGAAGCGCATGACGATCCTGCGTCCGTTTGCGATGCTGTTCGGCCTGGATACCTATATGATGACATTCATGGGCGGAAATGCTTATTCGCGGTACTTCGGTGACACGCAGCTGATGTATGGAATCGGCGAATGGTTTCTCGGATGCCTGGTTCTTATGTACTTCTTGTTTCCGCTCTTGCGTAAGGCGATGCTTAAGAATAAGTGGTTGACACTTGGGATCTCGACGGCCTACCTGCTCCTGATCGTGACGTTCTACAGTAAGATCCCGTTGTTCCGTATCATGGCCGATGTCCCGTTCTGCAATTTCTTTGTAAAGATCTACGACTTCATTCTGGGCATGTTCCTGGCGTTGGTCATCAAGGAGACTCCGCGCTGGACATTCTGGCCCGCATTGGCCGTTGTTCTGACTTTCATCTTTTGCCCGGTTAAGCTTCCGTTGGAGATCAGTATTTCCATCGTGCTGTTGAACCTCGCGATCTATCTGGTATTCCTGCATCTGGAGCCTGCGTTTGAAAAGGCGAAGAAGCCCATGAAGGCGGTCATTTTCCTTTGTAAATATTCCTACATTTATTTTTTGGTACACCATGTGGTCATCCTACAGATTACCGAGCGAAGGATAGAACGCTATAAAACGAGCGGCAGGGCACTTTTGAACCGCGAGATACCGCTACTGTTTTTGGAGGAATTGCTGATCGGAGTGGTATGCGCTGCAGTCGTAGCCTACCTTCTGAAACTGCCTTCCCGCATCTTTAAAAAGTCTTCGGAAGGGGCAGACGGATCCGGAAAATGACCGGAGAGCGGCGAAACCTTGCATGAATGATCGACATATGATACAATGCATGGAGTGCCAAAAAGCCGCACCGATCAGGAGCGGATTTCATACATCGAAAGAATAAGGAGACAAGATATGAAGACGAAAGTATTTATCGACGGAAGCGAAGGAACTACCGGACTTCGGATCCATGAGAGATTTTCAAGGAGAGACGATATCGAACTGCTGTCCATCAGCGCAGAACTCAGAAAGGATCCCGAGGAAAGAAAGCGCCTGATCAACGCTTCTGACATAACCTTCCTCTGCCTGCCCGATGCGGCTGCGATGGAATCGGTTTCCCTCGTGGAAAATGATCACGTAGTCATCATCGATACATCGACTGCGCATCGTACGAATGAAGGCTGGGCCTATGGTTTCCCGGAGCTTTCGAACGATCATCGCAGCGCTATTAAGAACGGAAAGCGTATCGCTGTGCCCGGCTGTCACGCGACCGGATTCATTTCCCTCGTATACCCGATGGTCGCAGGCGGACTCATGCCTGCGGACTACCCCGTAAGCGCATTCTCCCTGACCGGGTACTCAGGCGGCGGAAAGAAAATGATCGCTGCTTATGAAGCGGAAGATAAGACACAGGACCTGTTCGCGCCGCGTGAATATGCGCTCACGCAGCAGCACAAGCACCTGAAAGAGATGAAGAAGATCGCAGGGCTCACCCGTACACCGTTGTTCTCTCCGATCGTGGACGACTACTACAGCGGAATGGTCGTTACCGTACCGCTTTACACCGATATGCTGAAGGGTGCGACTGTTGACAGTGTACGCGAGTTCTTTAAGGAATTCTACAAAGATCAGAAGTTCATCACGGTTGCGGATGCCGACGACGAGATCGCATCGACCGGCTTTATCTCCGGTAACCAGCTGTCCGGTTACGATGGCCTTAAGATCTATATCACGGGCAATGAAGAGCGCATCCTGCTGACGTCGCAGTTCGACAACCTGGGTAAAGGTGCATCCGGCGCCGCTATGCAGTGCATGAATATCGTGCTCGGCTGTGATGAAGCGAAGGGACTGAACCTGTAGAACTGAAATATAATATTATAAAATAATTACAGACCGGTCCTTCGATCGGTCTTTTTTGTTGCGCTTTTTCGGAATGTTTTCCACAAATGCCGCTGAAAGTATGGTACAATACATACAGATGTGCTGAGTGAAGATAGAAGGAAGAATAATGGAATCGATAAAGGGGGAGACATGAATTATCTGGGAAGATTGTTTGCGTGTAAGGACCCGTATGACTGCACGAAAGATGAACTGTTCTTAAACGCATGCAGAGAAAACTTCGATCATTTGATCACACACTGTGAAGATTACCGGAAAATCTGCGAAGGTCTCGGTGTAAAATCCTCTGCGGATATCCACAAACCGGAAGACATTCCGGTCATTCCGACCATGNNATGAAGCAGCACGACTTCCGTTCGGGCCGCTACGTGGTGATGGCGACATCGTCCGGTACCAGCGGCCGTATGAGCCACATCCGCTTTGAGCCTGCGGCTCTTAAGGCTGCCCTTCGTATGTCGGTGAAGGTCACGCGCTATCACAAGATCATGTCGGCAACACCTTGCCGATACATCGTGATGGGGTATAAGCCCCATCGTTCGAACAAAACTGCGGTGACGAAGACAGCGTATCTGACAACGTTCCTGGCGCCCGCCATCAGTCGCAAATTCATTCTGAAACACACGGCGGAAGGCTACAAGCCCGACTTCGACAGCATCGTAGAAGCGCTCGGGAAATACGAAAAAGGGAAGGCACCCGTGCGTTTTATGGGCTTTCCTTCCTACACATTTTTCCTGTTTCGCATCTTAGAGGAGAGGGGACTTTCCTTCAAACTTCCGAAGGACTCCATGATTCTGCTGGGCGGCGGCTGGAAGCAGTTCTACCAGGAGGCTGTCGACAAAGAGACCTTCTACAAACTGGCGAAAAAAACACTGAATATCGACGAAGAGAATATTGTGGAATTCTTCGGCGCCGTGGAGCATCCGATTCTGTATACGGACTGTGCGTGTCACCATTTTCATGTGCCGGTTTACAGTAAAGTCGTGATTCGGGATGTGGACACGTTAGAGCCACTGCCGTTGGGACAGATCGGTCTCGTGAACCTGATCACGCCGATCTGTAAAGCAACGCCCATCCTTTCGATCATGACGGATGATCTGGGGATACTGCACGACGGTTCGCATTGTCCGTGTGGTGTAAAATCTCCGTATTTGGAGATCGTCGGGCGTGTGGCACCGGATGACATAAAGACCTGCGCTGCCGGCGCAGCCGACATACTGAAGGGGGTGCAGGTATGATTCTGTTTGATGGTATGACCTATGAGAGTTCGGAACAGAACCGGCTACTTTCGTTGCTGAAGAAGAAGATTCCGACGCTCCTGGGTAAGACATTGTCCCCGGAGGTCGTGATCGAGGCGGTGGAATGTCTGCGCGAGGACCTGCTCGCGGGACGGTTTGACGACCTGCTCACGTCCTTCCCGAAGGACATCGTGGAAACTTACAAAGAGCAGGCGGTGACGCTTCTGTCGAAAGAACACCTGCATCTGAAACTCGATACCGAGCTCGGGAGCACGAAAGAATACGTGACCGAACCGATCGAGGGCTTCTCGCAGATCCGTGTGAAGAAGGTGCCTCTGGGCGTGCTGTTTCACATTTCCGCAGGCAACATGGACTTCCTGCCGGCGTACTCGCTGGTGGAGGGCCTGCTGACGGGCAATATCAACATCCTGAAGCTGCCTTCGGCGGACAATGGATTATCCCTGAAACTGATAAAACAACTCATTGAGTATCGTCCCGAGTTGAAGGAATACATCTACGTTTTCGATACCGCATCGACGGATATTCAGGGAATGCAGAAGATGGCGCAGCTTTGTAACGCCATCAGCGTCTGGGGCAGCGACATGGCGATCAGTGCTGTGCGGCAGCTCGCTCCGACGGGCGCGAAGATCATTGAGTGGGGCCAGAAACTCGGGTTCTGCTATGTGTCGAAGCTTTCGGAAGTTCCGAATGCAGATGATGAGCTCACCGCACTGGCGAAGCATATTGGATTCACAAAACAGCTTCTATGTAGCAGCTGTCAGGTGATCTACATAGATACCGAAGACATGGCACAGGTGCGCGCATTTGCCGAGCGGTTCCTGCCGCTGCTCGAGAAGGCGGCAAATGAAAATGCCTCCGACGAGATCGGCGTGCGCGCACGGGATACACTGGTAGCATATACACAGAGTCTGAAGCGGATCATGGGCACCGAAAGTCGGGAAGACCATGTGCTCCGCGGGCGTCGCGTCAGCCTGATCCTGTCGTCCGACAGTGATCTGGTATTGTCGCCGATGATGTGCAACGTTCTGGTGAAACCTCTTCCGCGAAAGCAGATAGGTAAGATGTTGTATAAAGACCGCTATTATCTGCAGACGGCAGGCCTCATCTGCCCGGAGGAAGACCGTGCTAAGCTTGCTGAAACTTTTGTGCAAGGCGGCGTGACACGTGTTACAAAGGGCGGCAACATGAGCGTCTATTTCCCGGGTGAATGTCATGACGGAGAGTATGCACTCAGCCGTTACATGCGGATCGTGAACGTCGAGGTTTGAAAACGGCGGGAATAAAACTGTATCTGTTTTTTGGAGAAAGATATGACTACGATTGAATTCATTTATTATTCGTTGCTGGTAACGATCGTGTTTTCGGTTCTTTCAATATGTCTGTACATCCGCGATTGTTACTGGGCGAAACGTGCAGGGTGCAAACCCAAACTGGTTTATCGCGTTATGATCATCATAAGTGCGGTATTGGTTTCGCTGTATATTCTCGGGTTTGTTTTACTGATGTTTTTATTGATGACGGGAATGGCGGGTATGTGATATGAGTGATAAACGGTTTTTACGGTTATTGATCACGATCATCGTGTTGGGGCTTATCCTCACGGCTTTGCATATAGTCTATATTATTCATGCGTATCAAAATGCGTCGATCATACAGTTTATAGCACGGGAGTGGTGGCCATGAAGAAAGTACTGATCCTAATTGCCACGGCCTTGATCTTTGTTGCGGCCAATGCATTCCTATATCTGACGATCACACGCAGACTCGCCAATAATTTCAGCGGGACCGGTCAGATGAAGATGATCGATGTGGGAAGGTATCTGCCGTTCGAGAGCGGCTCTGATCTGGCGCGGACCGGTTCGTCCTTTAGATTTTCCGCAGACGATGACCTGCCTGTCCTCGACGGAGCTGCGGCTTTAGTTCCGGTCTACGCTTCCGTGATCGAGAATTGCTATCCGAGAGGGACCGTCACCTACGAAGGCGGCGCATTCTCGGATGACAACAAGTACGGAGAAAACTTTGCAGAAGACAGCGTGATGCAATATCAAAACACGATCCGGGGCTTTAATGCACTCCTGGATGGATCGGTCGATCTGTTTTTTACCGCGCACCCGTCGAAGGAGCAGATGCAGGATGCGAAGGATCGTGGTGTCGAACTTGAGATCGTTCCGGTCGGACAGGAAGCCTTTGTCTTCTTTGTCAACCGGAAGAACCCGGTGGATAACCTAAGCATTGACCAGGTCCGCAGCATATATCGCGGGGAGATCAACAACTGGAAGGAAGTCGGCGGTCCGGACATAAGGATCAACCAGCTGACACGTGTAAAGGGCTCCGGCAGTCAGACCATGATGGAACATTTTATGGATAATGACATGCTGACGAAGCGTCACCCACTCTCGATCTTCGGTGCATCGATCGGCTATTCGTTCCGTTTCTATCTGGCCGCTATGGTCGCGAATGATAATGTTAAAATGCTCTCGATCAATGGCGTCTATCCGAACGCGGATAATATTCGCAACGGTTCCTATCCGATCCGCACGAAATTCTACGTTGTGTATCGTAAGGACGAGGCAAATGCAAACGTAAAAAAACTCGTGGACTGGCTGCTGACACAGGAAGGCCAGACCATGATCGAAGCCTGCGGCTATGTCGGACTGGAATAAAGAACTAAGAAACAGAAGGAGGATAACGAGATGTATGGAGCGATCCTGGGAGATATGATCGGTTCCCCCTATGAGTTTGATCAGGGAAAAAAGACGAAAGATTTTGAGCTTTTTGATCCGTATGTGCATTATACGGATGATACGGCGATTACGCTGGCGGTCGCGCGTGCCCTCATGCAGGCCGGTCGTGATGCCGATGAGGCAACCATGAAGCGAGCTTTCGTGGTGTGTATGCAAAACATTGGGCGAAGATACGCCGTAGGCGAATATGGTGGGCGTTTCCGGGTCTGGCTTCGCGAGCCTGATCCGCAGCCATACAACAGCTGGGGCAATGGCTCCGCAATGCGCGTGAGCGCGGTCGGCTGGTTCTTCGATACGCTGGAGCGCACCCGCGAGGTGGCTCGCTGGTCCGCAGAAGTCACCCACAACCACCCCGAAGGCGTCAAAGGTGCCGAGTCGGTTGCCGCGGCCATCTACCTGCTACGCACGGGGCATACGAAGGCGGAGGTAAAAAATTACATCGTCGCCGAATTCGGCTACGATTTTTCGCGCACCTGCGATGAGATCCGCCCGACTTACCATCACGTGGAAAGCTGCCAGGAGACGGTGCCCGAAGCATTTACCGCGTTCTTTGAAGGAAACTCGTTTGAGGATGTCATCCGCACCGCTGTTTCTTTAGGCGGAGACTGTGATACATTGACCTGCATCGCAGGGTCACTCGCCGAGGCTTGCTACGGGGTACCGGAGCAGATGCAGAGAGAGTGCGAGTGGAGACTGCCGCGGGAACTGATGGAGATACTCGCCGCGTTTTTGAATATCGAGTGAAAATAGGAAACTTGTTTTGGAGAACGTATGAAAAAAAGAGGGATACTCAGCGTAGCGTGCATGCTGATGCTGATGTTTACAGGGTGTAAGAGCACTCCGGATACTCCGGAAACCGTTACTGCGCAGGGAATCGAAAGCAGTGAGGACAGGGATCTCCCTGGTTCGGAAAGAGGGGAGTATTCGATCAGTGCGCAGATCTTTCCGGATAAGATCTTCAGAAAGTATATTGCCCGAAACCTGGATACAGACGGCAATGGGGCACTCTCGGGTAACGAGTTATTATCGGTCAATAAACTCATTATAGATAATGCGGATATCAGCGATCTTACCGGCATAGAATTGTTTACGAATCTAAAGGAATTGTACTGTGCGGGGAATCAACTGACGAGTCTGAATCTCTCGAAGAATACAGGTTTGGAAATGGTAGTTTGTTCGGATAATCAACTGACGAGCCTGGATGTTTCAAACAATAAAAGTCTGTCATACCTGGATTGTGCAAATAACCGATTGGAGAGTTTGATCACGGATAATCCTGAACTTACGGAGCTGATATGCGATAGGAATCGTTTGGAGGAACTGGATGTTTCTTCGGATACGAAACTAAACTCACTCGTATGTGGAGATAATCGTTTATCCGCGATCAATACGGAGAATAATCCCGGTCTGTTTGCTTTGTTGTGCGACGGAAACCGAATTCGGGAACTAAATACGTCGAAAAACTATCAGTTGGGCGTCCTGACGTGCGGAGATAATGAACTGGAGAAGCTCGACCTAAGGATGAACATAGTGCTGGGAAACCTGCAATGCGATCATAATCACCTGTCAGAGTTGGATGTATCCAATAACACGAAATTGTATGGTTTGGATTGCTCCTATAATCAGTTGTCACATCTGGATTTTCAGAACAACGCGATATTGAGTTCTCTTACTTGTGAGGAGAACCACCTGGAGAGTCTTGATCTCTCGAAGAATAAGGAACTATGGGTCCTTAATTGTAAAGGAAACCGCCTGGCAGAATTGGATCTGTCTGCAACACCCTTAGAGACGCTGGATTGTCGCCACAATCCATTAAAAAGCGTGGATGTCCGGCATTGCGCGATCAGTATCCGGATAAAAAAAGACGATAATGTGACGATCGAAGGTTCCTACAAAAAGCCGATCACAGAGGATAGCCTGCCCGTTGATGAAAAACATTTTCCGGATGAGGTATTCCGGGATTATATTCAGGAAAACTTCGACGCGGATAATGATGGTGGATTAAGTGAGAAAGAAATAGAAGCGATCAAGACTATATCATTACGTAGTTCAACGATGATATCGATCAGTATCGACGGTTATTATTTCTCGGAGGATTTGCTCGGTTTAGGGGTTCATGATCTGACCGGTATCGAACTGTTTCCGAATCTGGAGCATTTGGATTGCACCGGGAATCCGATCGAAAAACTGAACCTGAATGGTAATAAAGAATTGTTAAGTCTGGTATGCGCCGACATGCAATTAAAAGAACTCGATCTGGGAATGAATACGAAATTGAAGAGTCTTAATTGCAAAAACAATCAACTGACACATTTGGATGTCGCTGAACTGAAAGACCTGACGAGCCTGCTCTGTGGGTTCAATCAACTCACGAGTCTGGATATAGTCGGTCTGGATAAACTGGAGATCCTGAACTGCAGCGGGAACCAACTTCAGGAACTGGAGCTTCCTGCCACACCGAGCCTGGAGGTCGTTTTTTGTAACGCCAATCAGCTAACGAGTTTGAAACTGAATTCTTCCGGAATCCATGAACTCTATTGTGCACGAAACCAACTCCAGGAACTGAACATAGATGGGTGCGGATCATTGATAAAGCTGATCTGTTCCGATAATCCGTTTACGAACCTGGATATTTCAAAGAATAACGAACTGAAAGTTCTGGAGTGCGCCGGAAATCAGTTGAAAGAACTCGACCTGAGAGGAAAAGGGCAGTTGATCGAGCTGGATTGCTCGAATAATCCGCTCAGTTCGGTCGATGTAAGTGAATGCAATGAGACTATCTTTGTTTTTTCGGATGGAATAGAAGTGAAGGGGCGACTTAAGAACTATATACCGACAAGTGATCCGTTCGAAAGCACATATTGGGAATAAAGTTAGAGAATCAGCCATTTTTTTAAAAAAATGGTATAGATGGGTGATAGTACAAAACGGACTTCATGTGTATAATGATTACAAATACCAAAAGAAAAGAGGGTGTGTATGGAAACGAAAAGCATTTCGAAGAAAAAACTGATCGGTCTTTTGTTGGCATTTGTTATGACAGCAGGCGCACTCCTGGCGACAGCAGTTCTCGTCAGTGCGGTGGAATTGATCGAGATCGACAGAGTCGAATTAGCACTCAACTATCCGTCTTTAGGTCAGGCATTCTGCGGCCCGAATGGGGTGGCGGCAGAAGTGGTTCCGTTAGACCGGGGACATTATAAGATCGAGAATTCCTATTGGTATCGAGGCGGATCGTTCGAAACCGACGACGGATGCGGACTGGCTCCCGGATCATTTGATGTCGGCAGGCCTTATTTTGCCGAGTTCGACCTGGTGCCGGGCGGTGCTTATATTTTTACTGAAAATACGGTGGTTACGATCAACGGAGCGGTTGTAAAGATCCTTAATGTTCGAAACAGCGGAACGAGGCTTCATGTTGCGACAGAAGATATCATTGCAACGCAAAACTTCGAAACGAAGGGTTCCGATACTTTTCCTGTCCGGGTCGTTATTTCCACATTTGATAAAGACGGCCGAAATGTGTCTGAAATAGGCGGCACGGCTGTTGCAGATAAGACGGTCGTAAAGATCGGTGATAAGATCAGCGTTGATGTAACGCCGTTGTATGGTTATGGTATCCTGAATATTGATTTCGGTAGCGGTGCTACCGGAGGTTTTCAGCAAGGTTTAGAGAGAACTGCTACGATTCCGTCGGACTTTTACCGCGGAAATGCAGGCGGATACTTCCAGATCGATGTGACGTTCCAGGAGACTGAAGCAGAGGATCTGGCACTTGATAAATCGTTTAACTGGGCGAAGAAGGAGTGGACGCTCGATTGGAATGCGCTCACGGGAGCTGACAGATATCATGTCCAGGTAAGAAAAATGTCTGAGTCGGAGTTTCAGACAGTTGCTACCGTTGAATGGAATGGTAACATGGCGTACAGCTATGGGTATGCAAACTCGAAACTGTCGCCGATGAATGAGTATGAAGTACGTGTTGTCGCCGTACAGGATGCAGCCTTTGTCGGCGAGGAGGAGCTGGCGTTTTCTAACTCTGTTTATGTGTATCAAATGGGCCGTATTCGGTTTGATCTTAACGGCGGCGATTCGGGTAAACCGGGTGATATCACCGGTAAGGTGGGCAATATGGTCATGATTCCTTCGACCAAACCGGTGCGTATCGGCTATATCTTTAAAGGGTGGTCGACCAATGCATCCGCAACGACGGGAACCTATCAGGCAAATGATGGCATTGCGCTCAGCGGAGATGTAAAATTATACGCCGTTTGGGAATCGAACGGGGCCGGACCTAAGATCACGAAGCATCCGGCTGATACAACTGTGGAAGTCGGTTCCACAGCAATCTTTACCGTGACCGCGACCGGCACGGCGCCTTTGAAGTATCAGTGGCAGTCCCGAAAGAACGCTTCGGCTACCTGGGCGAATTCCAGCCAGCCGGGAGCGAAGACTGCAACTCTTTCTGTAACTACGACGGCCGGCCTTCACGGATGGCAGTTCCGCTGCGTGGTAACCGACGGCAATGGGAATCCGAAAGCTTCGAACCATGCAACATTGAC
>DBXX01000092.1:8794-9039 GCA_002309675.1 Lachnospiraceae bacterium UBA1201 | reverse complement strand
CTTCACGGATGGCAGTTCCGCTGCGTGGTAACAGACGGTAACGGAATACCGAACGAGTCTGCAGGCGCAACATTGACCGTAAAACCGAAGATCACGACACAGCCGAAGAATACGTCGGTAACTGTCGGATCCACGGCTAAATTCACGGTAACTGCGACCGGTAAGGCAACTTTGAAATATCAGTGGCAGTCCCGTAAGGACTCTTCGAGCACCTGGGCGAACTCCAGCCAGCCGGGAGCGAAGAC
>DBXX01000092.1:5557-8744 GCA_002309675.1 Lachnospiraceae bacterium UBA1201 | reverse complement strand
GGCCAGCCGACGGAGTCAAATCCCGCGACACTTACAGTGAAACCGGCTATCACTAAGCAGCCTGCGAATACCAGCGTGAACGCAGGTGCTAACGCGAAATTCACCGTGACCGCGACCGGCAAGGCACCTTTGAAATACCAGTGGCAGTCCCGAAAGAATTCATCGAGCACCTGGGCGAATTCCAGCCAGCCGGGCGCGAAGACCGCGACACTGTCGGTTTCGGCGACGAAGGGCCTGAACGGATGGCAGTTCCGTTGTATCGTGACCGATGCTAACGGACAGCCGACGGAGTCGAACCCCGCAACATTGACCGTAAAGTAAATAAATGAAATTGATACAGGAGTACCGCGTCGGGAAGATCTACCGGCGCGGTACTTTGATTCGTCGTTTATGTATTCGTGAGTAGACAATCTTAGCGTAACATGTTACAATGAGATTGTTGCTTAATTGTTCTGAGTTAAACTATCCACTAGGCAGAAGGAGAAAAATATGAAGAAGGGAAGAATCTACAAACGGTCGCTGATGGCGATCGTAGCGGCTATAGTGTTTGTGTCATTGGTCTTAACGTGCGGATGTAGCGAAAGAGCAGAGGCAGCAATTTCTTCTGCACCCGTGATCACGGCACAGCCGAAGAACGCGAGTGTTACCGTCGGTCAAACAGCAAAATTTACTATAACGGCGAGCGGACAGACTCCTCTGAAATACCAATGGCAGTCCCGGAAAGACTCATCGAGTGCGTGGTCGAACTCTGCCCAGAGTGGAGCGAAGACCGCAACACTTACGGTAACTACGACGCCGGGGCTTCACGGATGGCAGTTTCGTTGTATTGTAACCGGAGCGAATGGTAAGGCAACGGTATCGGATACCGTTGCAGTAGAAATCGCACCGAAGTTCGCAAAGCAGCCGCAGGATACGAACGTGGAGTACAATCATCAGGTGCAGTTTTTTGTTACTGTTTATGGTAAGGAACCACTATTATATATGTGGCAATACCGGGATAGCTCGAGCGCTGAATGGAAGAATACGACCGTTTATGGAGTCGGAATGTCAGAATATAGGTGTTATATAAATGCGGACTGGCATGGCCGCAGATTTCGCTGTGTTGTCACTGATGCAAACGGACAGAAAGCATATTCTGAAGAAGCGGTCATGACGGTGATCCCGACATTCGGGACTCAACCGAAAGGATCTTATGTCTCTGTCGGCCAGACTAAAGAACTAAATGTTTTGGCGTACGGTATCGGGACTCTGAAGTATCAGTGGCAGTCCCGTAAGGATGACGGTAGCACATGGTCGAATTCAGGATTAGTCGGAGCGAAAACACAAACCCTGTCTGTCCCGATCACGGGAGGGATGGATGGTTGGCAGTTTCGTTGCGTCGCTACGGATGCCAACGGATATAAAAATATTTCGGAAACAGCCAATATTTATGTGATGAATTCTATGAGTCCGCCAGCAGATACATATGCCGAGGTCGGGAGTACGGTCGAGTTGAATGTATTGATGAAAGGAAAGGGGCCGTTTACTTATCAGTGGCAGTCACGCAAGGATTCTACTTCACAGTGGAGTAATTCAGCAATGAATGGGGCGAAAACGACTACGCTTACCATTCCGATGACTGCGGGACTTCATGGGTGGCAATTCCGTTGCATCACCAAGGACAGGAACGGAGATATCATGATCTCAAGTCCGGCTACTTTGGTGACGCATTTAGCTCTTACTTATCCGGTAAGTGACAGACCCACACCTTTGGGAGAGGATGCGCTTTTTTTTGCTGAAGCAGAAGGGAAAGGAGAACTGACCTACCGGTGGCAGTCGCGTAAAGATGATAACTCAGTCTGGACGAATTCTGCTCAGGAAGGCGCGAATAAGTATAATCTTACCGTGCCGGCGACAAAGGAACTGAACGGTTGGCAGTTCCGCTGTATCATAACCGATGAGAGCGGAGCCAGCATTACTACGAATGTCGGTAAGCTTCTGGTTGTCGCTGATATCACGGATGATCCATACGATGTAACTGTGAATGCCGGCTCCATAGCAAGGTTTTCCATCGAAGCAAAGGGAACCGGACAGCTGAAGTACCAATGGCAGTCCCGTAAAGATGATAACTCAGCGTGGTCGAATTCCGCCCAGGAAGGCGCTAAGACACCTGCACTTTCGGTGAAGGCGACCGCAGGATTAAACAATTGGCAGTTCCGCTGTCTCGTAACAGATGCATATGGAAATCAAGCGGAGTCGGATTATGCGATATTGACCGTAAAGTAAATATATAACGGAGAAAATAGGATGTAAAAGTGTGCAGTTAAACGTGTGATCGCGGTAGCATTATCCGTGATCATGATCGTTGTGATGTTGCCGATAGCGGGAAACGGGAATTTCGCAGAGGCGGCAGCGTCAGAGAAGCAGGTCGTGTTTCTGTCGGCGACACCGCGACATTTTCCGTAAGCGTGACCGGAAAGGGACCTTTGAAATATGTTTGGCAGTTTCGCCTATGGATTATAGGGATATAATATGATATAATGCACCTTGAGCCTAACAAGGTCAGTATATAATAAAAAAAATCATGGAGGAAAACGAAAATGAAACACAAGCTATCAAAACGACTGGTATCGATCCTGCTTAGTGCACTGATGATCGTAGTGATGCTGCCGTTTTCGGGCGTTGGCGATAATGTAGAGGCCGCCACGACCGCGGCGAAGATCACTACGCAACCGAAGAGCATCTATTCGGCAGCAGGAACCACGGCGAAGTTCACGGTTGCGGCGACCGGAACCGGAACGCTGAAATACCAGTGGCAGTCACGTAAGGATTCTTCCGCATCCTGGGCGAACTCGGGTCAGACTGGAGCGAAGACGGCTACTTTGTCTGTTTCCGTTTCCGCCGGCCTTCATGGCTGGCAGTTCCGCTGTATCGTTACCGATGCGAACGGATCGACGGCGACTTCAAACGCAGCAACATTAATGACAAAAGTGGGTATTCTTACACAACCTAAGAATACGACAGCAGTTGTCGGAAATACCGCGAAATTTACGGTTGCGGCTCTGGGTAAGGGAACGCTCACCTATCAGTGGCAGTCCCGTAGCAGTTCTTCGGGTACATGGTCGAATTCCGGCCAGACCGGAGCGAAGACCGCGACTCTGTCGGTAACGACTTCGCTCGGTCTGAATGGCTGGCAGTTCCGCTGCAT
>DBXX01000092.1:0-5484 GCA_002309675.1 Lachnospiraceae bacterium UBA1201 | reverse complement strand
CAACTGCAACTGCAGGTTCCACGGCGAAATTCACCGTGGCCGCAACCGGTAAGGGAACCCTGACCTATCAGTGGCAGTCCCGCAAGAATTCCTCGAGTTCTTGGGCGAATTCCGGCCAGCCGGGTGCGAAGACTGCAACGCTTACGGTAGCAGTGACCGCTGGCCTTCAGGGCTGGCAGTTCCGTTGCGTTGTTACCGACGGAAACAAAAACAGTACTGCATCCGAAGCAGCAACCCTGAAGGTTGCTCCTGAGATCGTTTCGCAGCCTGTAGATCAATATGTTTCTTTGGGTTCGAATGCAACATTTAAGGTATCGGCGACCGGAAACGGAACGCTGAAGTATCAGTGGCAGTCCCGTAAGAATGCCTCATCCGAATGGGCGAACTCCGGACAGACCGGAGCGAAGACGGCTAAGCTTACGGTAGCTACGTCTGCAGGCCTTCAGGGCTGGCAGTTCCGTTGTGTCGTTACCGATGGTAACGGTAACTCCTGGGGATCACGTGCGGCTACATTGACCATGTACAATATCCCGATCAATGAAAAGACGTTCCCGGATACCATTTTCCGTAGCGAGATGCAGAAGTATTACGATAACAATAAGGACGGAAAACTCGGAGAGGCTGAGCTTGCGATCACAAATCTGGATGTAAGCGGTTTCGGAATCGGGAATTTGAAGGGCGTTGAGTTCTTTACTTCTCTGAAGGAACTCTACTGTTACGATTGCATGATAACGTCTTTGGATCTCAACGTAAATCCCGAATTGGAGCTCGTTTTCTGCTGGAACAATGGACTGAAGACCTTGAATGTAAGCAATAACAAGAAGTTAAAGATCCTGAGCTGTGATTATAATGAATTGACGAAACTGGATGTCAGCAAGAACACGGCGCTGTCGTTCTTATGCTGTAATGAAAACAACCTGACGACGATCGACCTCAGCAAGAACACTGCATTAACTTACTTGAACTGTTCGGTTAACCTGCTTACGAATTTGGATGTCAGCAAAAATACTAAACTGGAGATTTTGTCCTGCAATAACAACAAGATCAAGACGTTGAATGTAAGTGCTTGCAAGGTATTGGATGAACTTCATTGCTATTCGAACCAGATGACTTCCCTGACGGTAAATTCTGCGATCACTTTGGTGGATGCCGATGACAATGCATTGACATCTGTGAATGTCAGTGCTTGCAAGAATTTGAAGTGTCTGTACGTCTCCAATAACAAACTTACGAATCTGAATATCGGCAATAACACGAATCTGACCGAGGTGAACTGCAGTTTCAATCAGTTGACATCGCTGGATGTGAGCAAAAATACAAAGTTGACCTCTTTGGAATGCCAGAATAATAAGATCACCAAATTGAATGTGACAAACTGCACATTGCTGGAAACTCTGACCGTTGATCCGAGCGTTGTAGTGACCGGAATGCCCGCAGTGGGTTGATCCTCCCGATAAATCGTTTTATCCGAAAAACTCCCGGTATCTCCGGGAGTTTTTTTGGTGCGCTGCATCAGGGTTGTATTTTGCATCTGTATTGATAATTCGGGCCGGAAATGGTATAATGCAGTAAAAGCGTTTAGAGATATAAAGTGAACAAATGATACCGGAGGCGGAAATATGGAAAAAGTGGGTTTCAGCATCCTCCACATGAACGAGAGCGACCAGGCGGCAGAGGCGAATGCCGAGATGTACGAGGATTTGAATCTGGTGCAGATCATCGATTACCTTGCTGCAAAATGCGGTTCGAAAGTTCGAAAACTGTTCGGTTCCATGCCGGCGGATGCAGAGGAAGAAGCGTATCGTCGCGATGTATATAAGGACGTGAAGAAGAAGCCGGTGTTTGATGCATTCATCAAATTCATCGATCGTTTGACTGCGCTTGAGGATTTAAAGAAAAAGACGGAAAAAGTTCTGTATGATCTGCAGATGTCCATGTGGGGCATTCGTATGGTCGATGCTTACTGCGGCGCTTACGCAGAACTGGCGCATGACCTTAAACAGGCGGAGCCAGAGTCAGAGGGATTGCAGGTCTTTTTGAAAATCGTAGAAGATATCCTGGCTACCGAAGAATTCAAAAAAGGGATAGAGCATACGGGCGCCATCCTAAAGGAGATCCGTGAAACGCATTTCATTATCACGTATGAGAAGGATCGTATCAGTATCGCCCTCGGAGAGGTGCCGGGAGACGGAGATTATGAGAAGTGGGCTTCTTCCGTGGACGGGGCAGAAATCTCGTTGTTGGAGAACCCCACGGCCGAGGAAATACCGATCAATGAACTTGAGAAGACCTGCCTGGGTGTTTTACGTGAGAAAAAACCGAAACTGTTTGCGGCGATACGGAGATCCGAGGAGTCGCTGGAGAAGTATGAACGTCCGTTGCTGAAGCGATTTGAAGAGGAGATCCTGTACTATCTTTCCTACCGCATGATGCAGCTCGAGATGGAGGAGGCAGGTTTTCGTTTTACCACGCCGCGTACGGATAATAAGAAGCAGATGCAGGCGGCCGGGCTGTACGACCTGGCGCTTGCCTTACTGGCTCTGAAGGATGGGCGTAAGATAGTCGCAAATGATTTCTATTACGGTGAGGGCGAGAGATTCTTCGTGCTTACCGGACCGAACCAGGGCGGAAAAACGACATTTGCCAGAAGCCTGGGGCAGCTCGTGTTTCTCACAAAGATGGGATTTGATGTGCCTGCGCAGGCGGCCAATGTACCCTTCCTGCCGGGGCTTCTTACGCATTTTTCCGTCGAGGAAAGCGTGGAGACGGGACGCGGTAAGCTCATGGAAGAGCTGGTCCGCCTGGCACCGATGATGCAAGAGTACAGGAAGGGCTCTTACGTGGTCATAAATGAGCTTTTTACCACTGCGGCGAACTATGACGCACAGATCATGGGAAAACGCGTTCTGGATCATTTTATAGGGCTTGGGTGTACCGGCATTTACGTGACGCACCTGAAGGAATTGACCGATGAGAAGACAGGCGTAGTGGCTTTGCAGGCCATGCTGGATGAAAACGGCATCCAGACATTTGAGATACGACGTGGCGTGTCGCCGGATATCGCCTGCTCACAGAACCAGGTAAATAAATACCGGCTGACGTACGAGCAGCTGAAGGAGCGTCTATGAAAGTATGCCTATTATATGCAGACCACGAGCGTGGAAGAGAAACGTTTTATTACGATACCGAGAGCATCATCCAGGATCTCGGACTTGATGCGCTGTTCCTGGCGGCTGCAAAAGAAGTGATCTATGACGACGGCGAGGTGAAGAAACTCGAAAACGAAGATATCTTCGTTTTGGAAACGCTTCGTAACGCGATGATGGTACCTTTGAAGTCGAAGGAAGAGATCGAATTCCGGCAGGATGTGATCCGTGACTGTCTGAAGTTTCCCGACCTGATTCGGGGATTATACAGTATGTGCACGTCGGTTGTGTTGAATTGGGGAGAGAAGAGCAGAGGGCGCGAACGCAATAATCAGGGAAGTCCGGCGCAGGCTTTGGTCGAGGATATCAAACGACTGCGTAAATACTGTGATGCATTGGCCTTGATCCGCGATACGATGATGCGGCAGAATGAACTTACTTCGAAGGGACTTACCATGTTTCGCGGAGAACTGCTTATGTCGTTCCCTCTCGAACGCGAGGCAAATATCCGCAAACTGCTGGATGACATTTTGTTTTTCACCGATCGTATCACGGTCAATGATGAGTACCGTCAGCAACTGGTGCGCCCGAGGATCGTGCTGGAATGCAACCTCGAGGACGGCCTGAAACTCGGACCCATGAAGGTGCATGAAGTTTCGTCGGAGACATCGAAATTCTACAAGCGTGGCGGTACACGCGAGAAGATACAGCGCTTCAAGGAGAGCCGTATCCCAGATTCATTTCTCACGATCGAGGATCCGAGGATCCTGGGTCAGACACATCAGCTCGAATATGAACTGGTCAGTCACCTGGTGAAGAAACTCAAGAATTTTAAAGAGGAATTCCGCACGTTTTTCGAACAACTCAAATATCAGACGGCGTTTTATGTAGGCGCGATCCAGATCGTGCAACACATGGAGCGGTTCGGGATGGAGTATTGCTTCCCGGAGGTTTGTGACCGTCGCGACCTGATCTTTGAGGATCTGAAGGAATTCGTCATGGCGATCGAGCAGCGCGTGCAAGTGATCGGCAACACCTCTTCCCTGAAACAGAAGGATCTGCTGATCGTCACGGGAGCGAACCAAGGCGGAAAATCGACGTTCCTGCGAAGCATCGGAATAGCACTCGTGATGATGCAGTGCGGCTTACCGGTTACGGCGCATTCGTTTAAAAGCGGCATCTTCCCACGTATTTTCGTACATTTCACACGTCGTGAGGACAGTGCTATGAATAGCGGACGTCTGGATGAGGAGCTCAAGCGAATGAACGACATCATCGAGCATATCGGCGAAGGTTCCCTGATCATGCTGAACGAGTCCTTTGCCACGACTACCGAGCGTGAGGGCGCAGTGATCGCATACGATATCATCCGCGCGTTGAAAGAGGCCGGCGTGCGTATTCTGACGGTAACGCACCTGCTTTCTTTTGCGGAACGTGTATATAACGAGACGAAGGATGATCCGGATTCGGGTGTGGCTTTCCTGTCTGCCGAGCGTCGTCAGGACGGTACGCGTACGTTCCACATGATTCCGGGCGAGCCGACCTTCACCAGTTTCGGCCTGGACCTCTTCGAAAAGATCGTTGGGGGTGCCAATTAGAGTTTGGCTAACTGCTTCACGGCTCATGATGGGCGTTCGCCATACGTCCGAAAACGCTCGCAAGCGGCGTTTACTGGCCGTTTGGCTCACTGCTTGCTACAAAAGGTGACTTTCGTCACGTGAGAAATGTTTCTTTTCTCACTACAAAACCGAAATACGAAAACGTATAATGAATGTGTCAATGAACGAGAGGTTCTTTGGCACATTCTTTTTTGTAAGGAGTTCAAAATGGCGACGATACTGAAGACGAATGACCTGACGAAGAAATACGGTAGTAAGGTAGTTGTGGATAATCTGAATATCGAGATCGAGGAGGGGGAGATCTTCGGTCTGCTGGGACCGAACGGGGCCGGCAAGAGCACGACCATGAATATGATCTGCGATCTGGTGCGGCCGACGCTCGGTAACGTGGAGTTCATGGGACAGGATTTCCGGAAGAACCGCCGCGAGCTGATCGGTTACCTGGGTTACATTCCGCAGGAACTGGCGATCCACGGGAATTTGAAGGCCTGGGAAAATGTCGAACTGTTCACGTCGCTGTATGGGATAAAGGGAGCGATGCTGAAGGAGAGGATCGACGAAGCATTGTCCTATGTCGGACTTTCCGAGAAGAAAAACGATTACGCCAGGACATTCTCCGGCGGCATGAAGCGCAGGTTGAACATCGCGTGCGCCATCGGCCATCATCCGAAACTGCTGATCTTCGATGAGCCGACGGTCGGCATCGACCCGCAGTCGAG
>DBXX01000099.1:15074-27569 GCA_002309675.1 Lachnospiraceae bacterium UBA1201 | reverse complement strand
TAAAATACTCTATTGAGCCGATCTCCTCAAACTCATCCATCATACGATCCACATATGGCTTCATGATCTCGTCCAGTTCCGTTTTGAACTCCTTATAGCCATCCGGGCATCTCTCGTAGCCTTCCGCTTTCATCTCTTCCCCATTCTGAAACACTACCCTGAGTAAAAAACCGATACTGTCAGGTGCGACTGTCTCGCCAACTGCCTTGGTAAATCCATTCCATTTAGCCATGTCGTACTTCTCATACAAAGCGGCGATCCTCGATGCACTCTCGGCATCCAACTCCAGGGTCGCAGTATAGTATCCTGCTGTATCCGGATCCGGGAAAGGAAGCATCTGGTTCAGCCTCTGGATCTTCACAGTTACAGAGTCAGCAAAAACTACCTGATAGTTTGCCGGGGAACCGCGAAATACTAATTCCGTCATCGAACTTTTCGTCTCCGTCTGGGCAGTTTCCTGCGTGGTAACTGCGTCGGACGGTCCCTCCTTACATCCTCCCAACATGAATGTCAGGGACAATGCGATCATCACTGCTGCTATTCTCTTCTTCATCATAATTTTTTTCTCCTCCCGAAGGTCTTTTCGGAACGTCATCAGCGTTCCATTGCCTTTCACTAATCTACACCGCTTTTGCAAAAGAACCTTACACAGAAAATCTGAAGAAAGATTCAGGGGTACACGCACCTATTATACCATAGGAAAGCAAAAACCGGCCGGCGCGATCTAAAAGATCGTGCCGGCCGGTCGTATTTTGTTTTATAATATCGGCTTCTGCTATCTCGTTTCATACAGACACGTCAGTCTGCAATAGCAGATGCGTCGATCCACATAGCGGGACGTACGCCTGCGAGTTTAGTCGTTGTCTTAGAGAAAATCTCATCTCCACTATTATCGATAGCTGCAGCATTGTAGCCTCTTGCGATGCCGGCCTCAGATCCGCCATTGGTGCGTGCCCAACAGTTATACCAGTTCTGATCCTCTGCATCCACGATCCAAGGCATATAGTCTCCTCTTAATTCAGGCGCTTCGAGAGCATAGATCGTGCAGTGCGGGGTCTCCACATAATACTGAAGGACGTCTTCTTTGGACAGAATGAAAACCTTCTCGGTAGATGTCGAAGAGCCAACCGTATCCTCAACGATCGATCCGATCGTCTCATTTGTGGTATCAAAGATCTTCGCCTTTTCCTCTGCGGAAAATGCTGTGTTTAAGAACTCCGAATTCAGCCATGCACGAAGCGTGCTGTCGGCCCATGTCGTGTGGGTACCGTCATCATATGCGCGGAAATCCAGAATCTCCTTGCTGACGATCAGCATCTTTCCATCCTTCTGATCCAGAACATACCACTCGATCGGTTCCATGTTCGACGGATCGTTGTCCTGATCGAAGAAACCGAAGCGGATCACTTTGTTATTTCTCTCTGCCGGCTCACTTGTGCCCTCTGTAGGCTTCTGGGTCGGTTCCACAACAGGAGCCTGGGTCGGTGCCTCAGTATCAGGTTCCGGCTCCGACGGTACGAAGGTGAGCCCGTCTTTTGTGGTCCACACATCCGTGATCTCTGCAGTCGGATCCACCGCGATCGTCTCGTTCGGATCGATCAGTGCAAGTTCGGTCTCCGTAGACTTCTCGCTCTCAATCAACGCCGATGTTTCGTGGTCGCTCGATCCTTCCGTCGACTGGGTCACATCTGCGGTCGTCTGGTTAAATGCTACCTCGGTGCTCGCGCCGGGATTACCGCCACGCGTAGGTTTCCAGAGGAAAATGAACAACAGTGCCGCAGCAGCCATCAACGAGATACCCGTAGCTACGCGCACGATCGAAAAGACCTTGCGGTTCTTCGTCGGGCGGACGGCTCTCTCGATCTCAAGCTCCTCAGGCGCAGTTCCCGCTGCAAACGGGATCGTTGCGTCTTTCTCAGCCTTCGCTTTGCTATTGACAACGACCGGTGTAGTACCACGCTGCTCTTTCTTTTGTTTCAGCGTTTCTTCCGGAAGTTTTGCTTCAAGAATGTACTTCTCGTCGATCTCACCGATCAGATCGGTCAGATGATCGGTTCTCTTATCCTTACTCATAAAACAACACCTGCTTTCTCCAATTCTTTCTTGAGTTTCTCTCGAATACGGGAAAGGCTCGTCATGACGTTACTCTCGGACAAACCGTCCGCGTCGGCGATCTGTTTCACCGAACTGAAATACCAGTACCGGCGGACGAAGATCCGACGGTTTTGCTCGGATAATCCGGCGAGAAAACGGTTGATCACTTCCCGGATGACCATGTCATCCACGATCTGCTCCTCTTTCTTCTGGGTGTTATCCGTTACACATTCTTCCAATTCGTCGATCGCCGCAACGGCCTCGCCGCCGCCGCGCTTTGCCGCATTGTCCGCTCGCAAACGTGTCAGGGAAAGGTTACGCGTGATCTTTCCCAGGAACGACGACAGGCAGTTCGGCTTCTGCGGAGGAATGGCGTTCCAGGTGCGAAACAATGTATCATTGAAGCATTCCTTCGCCGCCTCATCATCATTCAAAATATTTCGTGCTATACTCCGGCAATAGTTTCCGTATTTGTCGGATGTCTCCACAAGCGCGCGCTCGTCTCGCTCAAAGTATAGCTCGATGATCTTTCCATCTTCCATCATGCCGATAAACTCCTTCGTCTGGTTATTGTGCCTTCGGGCACTTGCTGATCGGTCTTTGCAACAAGCCTTTCACCTATAAAGACGAAGTTCGCAGGTGAAACCTTACAGGTTTTTTAAATTTTTATCGGGAGCCCTTTCGGGCTCCGGTTTTCTTATATATCATCACGCATGCCATATTGCTTCATCAGGTCGCCCTGACGTGTTGTTCCTGTCGGACGTGAAAAATCCATCGACTGCATCGAGTTACGTTTCGAACGTACCTCCTCCTGCGTTATTTTCAGGCAGTATATCTCTCTGGCTCTCATGATGAGATCGAGTGCCATCGTCGCACCGGCGACAACGATCGTGACGATTATAAACGTAGTATAAGTGGATCCGTAATCGTAGCTCCATCGATCCAGGCTGTCATACAAGCCCTGAGCGTAAAACTTTAACACAATGATTACAAGAGCGGATATGATACATGTGAGACGTGATAATCTCCACAGGCCCCTCCAGGATCTCCCGACCCTCTCCGACATATCTACCGTCATTTTGCCCATAGCATCACAATACAGTTTACGGAACATAAAGACCAGTGCGATCGAGATCAATGCCCCCGTAACCACCGGAGTCAACGAATTGCCGTTCGATGCAGAGCTGGTCTTACCCTCATACAGGAGTGATACAAATCCCACGATTCCGACCAGAATGAAATCCGCGCCATGGAACGGTATCTTTATCAGAAGTATATAATACAATATCGTTATGACAATTATACTTACCGAGATGGCCATCAGGATCGTATCATGTTCATTGAGGAATTCCATGATGTTCTCACATAATTCACTTTCCAAACTGTTACCGATCGACACCAGATATATGAGCACGAAGGCTATGCTCTCGACCGCCAAAAAAACTTTATTGATCGTCCGCAGTTTTCCGAGGATATTCTCCGTCTCCTGATAGTCTTGTATCGACATTTTTGTTCTTTCCATATCTATTATCTCCTATGTTGGTTTAAGATTTTTGTCACATCAGCGCATTTTCAGTGAGCACCTGATCCACATACGGCTGACAGATCTCCTCTAACTCTTTTTTGAAATCTCCATACCCGTCGGGATACTTCATATATCCCTCTGCATCAACTTTTTCCCCATCCTGAAGGGAGATCTTTAGTGTGAAGCCGTATCTTCACTTTCCGAAACAGCCACCGAAAGCCAGCGTCAGGGACAATGCGATCATCAAGACTGCTATTCTCTTCTTCATAATAGTTTCTCTCCTCACCGTTACGCAGTCAGTTTATTCGACGATGAAGTACTCGTATTGACGCAATGAGTCTTTAAACCACTGAATTGCTTCCTCACGGGTATATTCTCCGCTGGTGTATGCGCGGACCGCATCCCTCCAAAAAGTTCCAATGAATTCATCGTACTCGGTCTGATTATCGCCCCTGGCCGCAGCATCGGCCTCAATAAAGACCGGAAATGCGTCCTGTCCGCCCAAAATACCCATTTTTCCATCGGATTTTTTCATAACAACAGACGATGTAGCCGCATGCTTGACCAGGTTAGGATCATCATAATTCACATACTCGTTTTCGAACAGATCATTCGCCCTCTCATACTGAACACCTGTAGCGGATGTATCGAGAGTGATATACTCGATCAACTCCCGCACGCCCGCCTTCAGTTCCTCGTTTTGCAGAACGTTCTTATTCGCGATCAGCCACGTGCCGCCCCAGAAGGAAGCAACATTAGGTCTGCATACACCCCACTCTCCAAAAGTATCTTGTGAATACCAATCATCAAACTCTAATTTACAGTGATCGGTGAGGGTGTAATTTATGAACCACGAAGGGCCGTAAAAACCGAGAACCTTCTTAGGTCCGGCCTCCGCCATATCGGCAAACCAGCCTTCCGTCCAGTCCCTGGTATCGTTTGAGTAATCATTATCCTTAAGTATCTTGGCATAATTCAGGAACGCCTCTCTCTTAGGGTCAATGTACAGTTTTCCGTCTACGACCCAGCCATGGTCAGCGCTGTTCTCGATCGCGTGCCAGATATCGCCGTCGCCGGATACGATCGCATATCCCTTCTCTTTGCATTTTTCTGCCGCCTCGAAGAACGAATGCCAGTCCGTTCCGATCGCTGCCTGAACGGTTTCGGGCTTATCATCACCGAATACATCTCTCGCAACATCACGGTTGTAGATGAATACACATCCGGTTCCCTCATAAGAGAGACCCACGACCTTACCATCCCTTCGGGTTACATCTGCAACATACATTGCAATGCCGGCATCCTTTATCTTTTGCTCTACATCGATACCGAGATCCTCATATGTGCATGCATAGCCGGATGCAGAGCCGGTGGTGTATTTCTTAACGAAAGCCGCCTCCGCCATGTAGAGGTTCGGCGAATTCGCGTCTTCATCTTGAAGTGCCGAATCCAATGCGTATTGATACGCACCATTATCTGTGGATACAAATGTGAAGTGGACGTCGTACTTCTCAGCAAATTCCGGATGCATTTGGATATATTTCTTTATCATATACTGCTCGTCCTTCACGAATGCCATCACCTTGATCTTCGTCTTCTTTCCTGTTTCATCCTGTGTAGGATTCTCGGGAGTTTTCGTTTCTAAAACCTTATCGGGGTCATAATCTTCAACATAATAGTGGGAATCGTGAATGCCGTTTTGGACAACGAAGTCCCAGCAATACAATGAATGATTAAACTTGAAATCGAGCGTCGTGCTTCCACCCTCTCTGTATCCTTTGGACCGGAACAGATTTGCCGGCTCGCTCTTTCCATACACGCAGAGGTATATTTCTTTCACAAAATCAGCTCCCTGTTCGGAGAATCCGGAAACCTCGATCTCTCCCTGCGGGTTCACGGTCACCACGGCAGTATCATTCACGTCCATATAGTATTTCTCATCCGCCAGGGCAGCCGAGCAAGCAAGATTGATTTCATGGATGATCCGATCATCCTCGCGGATCAACGTGATATCTTTTTCCCTTTCGGCTTCTTCCGCTGAAAATCTGGTAACTTTAACATTTTCTCCGGCTCCGGATACTTCTACGCTGTCATTTACCACCAGCTCCTTCAACTTTGTATTATTTTTCAAATCCAAAGCTGACAGGGCATTTCCCGGACATACGAGAGTGATCAGTTCACGGTTTTCGCTGACGTCCAGTTCTGTCAGATCATTTCCGCTGCAAGAGATGGATGTCAGATTCGTAAGGTACTCTATCCCCTTCAAACTCTTGATGCCCAAATAGTCCACATCTATTTCCTGAACCTCTAGAATCTCATATTTATCCAGGATGTCATCTTCATTCTCATCAAACGCATTTCGGATATAGTTCTGAAATACCTCGTCCGGGAACCAGGTATCGTTGATCCACTTTGCCTGGATCTCGGTAGCCGTACCCTCGATCGTATTCTCTGCCGTACTCTGCGCCGGGATCTGTGACACGCTCTCCGCCGTACTCTGCGACACATTCTCCGCTGTGCTCTGCGACACGTTTTGCGTAGCGCCTTCCGTCGTACTTTTCGGGTTCTTTTCGCTGGTACATCCACCCATGGCTAAAACCACAGATAATGCAATCATTGAAACTAAATTCCTTTTTTTCATAGTTCCTTCCTTTCATAATCTGAATTGCCTTGCATCGGCTTCTATTATAATAGTACGGTTTTACCCCGAAACATTACAAGCACATTTAAATAAATGTAAGGGGAGTTCAGATAAATGTAAGTTTTACGAGAAAATGGGGACGGTCCCTTCTGTCACCATGGCAAAAAGAACCGTCCCCTGTTGCAGGGCTTCCCCTTGCAACGATGTCACGTCACTCTGACTTCCAATGCAGCCGATGCAGCTGCCCCGTCTCATTGAGACCGGCAAAATTCTGTTTACGAAGTGCCTCGTACAGGACGATGGCCACGCTGTTGGAAAGGTTAAGCGAACGAATCTCCCCGACCATCGGGATGCGGATGCAGGTGTCCTCGTAGTTTATGAGAATCTCCTCCGGAATTCCAGCGCTCTCCTTACCGAACATGATAAAATCATCGGGACCGTAGTCGGGCTCGGTATAGACCTGATGTGCCTTCGTGGTCGCCATGTAAACGCGGGCACCCGGATTTTTCGAAAGGAAATCATCGAAGCTGTCGTAGACCGAAAGCTTCAGATCCTTCCAGTAATCCATGCCGGCGCGGCGCAGGTGTTTCTCGTCGAGCGAGAAACCTAAGGGACGGATCAGGTGCAGATGCGTGTCCGTCGCGACACAGGTCCGGCCGATATTGCCCGTGTTGGCGGGAATCTCCGGCTCCAAAAGAACGATATTCATGGAAATCTTACCTCTGCTCCTGCTCCAGACGCTGTACAAAGCGTTCTAAGCGCCCCAGAGCCTCTTTCAGGTTCTCGATGGAATATGCGTAGGATAAACGCAAAAAGCCCTCTCCACAGTCGCCAAACGCCGTTCCGGGCACGATGGCCACCTTCTCTTCCTTCAGAAAGCGGGTCGCGAACTCATCGCTGGTAAGTCCGAAGCGGGCTATACTGGGAAATGCATAGAATGCGCCATAGGGCTCGAAGCACTGCAGGCCCATCTCATGCAGACGGCTCAGTACAAAGTGACGACGCTGATCGTAAGCGTCACGCATACGCGCAACATCCTCGTCGCCGTTCTTCAACGCCTCGATCGCCGCATACTGGCTGGTGGTCGGTGCGCACATGATAGCGAACTGGTGGATCTTCGTCATCTGCTCCAGGATGTACTGCGGTCCTGCCGCATATCCTAAGCGCCATCCAGTCATTGCGTACGCTTTCGAGAAACCATTGATCAGAATGGTTCGCTCGCGCATGCCGGGCAAGGATGCGATGGAAACATGCTCACCGAGGTAGGTCAGCTCCGAATAGATCTCATCGGAGATAACAAAGAGATCCTTCTCGATGATGACTTCTGCGATCGCCTCCAGGTCCTCACGGGTCATAACGCCACCGGTCGGGTTATTCGGGAACGGCAGCACGAGGATCTTCGACTTCGGTGTGATGGCGTCACGCAGTTCCTGCGCAGTCAGGCGGAACTGGTTCTCTTCTTTCAGGTTGATGAATACCGGCACGCCGTCTGCCAGCTGGCAGCAGGGCAGGTACGAAACATAGCAAGGCTGCGGGATCAGCACCTCGTCGCCGGGGTTGAGCATAGCGCGCAGCGCCAGGTCGATCGCTTCGCTTCCGCCGACCGTGATCAGCACCTCGTGGCGCGGATCATAGTTAACATTCACCCTGCGGTTCAAATAGTTCACGATCTCCTTACGCAGCTCCAAAAGGCCGGAATTCGACGTGTAGACCGTGCGGCCTTTTTCCAGAGAGTAGATGCCTTCCTCGCGGATGTGCCAGGGCGTCTCGAAGTCGGGTTCGCCGACACCTAAGGAGATAGCATCTTTCATCTCGCTTACGATATCAAAGAATTTCCGGATGCCCGAAGGCTTGATGTCCAGAACTTTATCGGATAATGGGTTTCTCATGGTGTGATCAACATCCTTTCGTCATTCGACTCACCAACCAGTACGGTACCGTGGTCTTTATATTTTTTGAGCACGAAATGCGTCGCTGTGCTCATGACCGCCTCCATCGGCGCCAGTTTATCGGAAACAAACTGGGCGACGGCCCGCATGGTCTTCTCCTCGATGATCACGGTGAAATCGAACGCGCCGGACATTAAGTAAACTGCCTCGACCTCGCTGAATTTGTAGATACGCTCCGCCAGCTTATCGAAGCCCATGCCGCGCTGCGGCGTGACCTTCACCTCGATCAGGGCAATGACCTTCTCGTCGGACGTATTGTCCCAGTTGATCAATGTATGATAGCCGCAGATGATGTGCTCTTTTTCCATGTCTGCGATCTCATTCGCCACAGTCACCTCGTCGGTGCCGAGCATCAGTGCCAGATCATGTAAGTCAATGCGGCTGTTCTTCTCCATAACGGATAAAATCTTTTCTCTCATGTGTATCCTCACTTTCCGTCTTCTATCTTAGTTCCGTACCAGAAAGGCCTGCAGTTCGTCGCCGCCGGGGCGGTCGATATAGCGCTCCTCATCCTCGTTTTGGAGGATCCGCGCCACGCTCTCACCTTTTTTGTGAAAGCGACCGATGCACGCCGCGGGAACACCGCAGGCATGCAGTTCGGTAACGACTGCGTCCGCCTCTGCAGGGTCGCACGCCATCAGCAGGGATGCGCACGCCTCGAGCCGGTACGGATTCAATTCCAGGTAATCGGATATTTCAATTGTCTGCTGCAGGACCGGGATGGCACGCAGATCAGCGGTCAGGCCTAAGCCCGCGCCGTCCGCCATCTCCCACAGCGCTCCGAACACTCCGTCGGAGGAAATGTTGTGCATGGCCGTTATGCCATGCCGACGGGCGACAGCCGTCGCCTTCGCCGCCGAAAGCTCCTTAAGACACGCTCTCGCCGCCTTCAGGGTCGTCCCGGAATACCGCCGGGCCAGCTGCTCATCGCAGGCGAGCGAAGCCAGCGCCAAACCGGAGTCTCCGGCATATCCCGCCATTAACAGGCTCTCGCCGCCCTTCGGCTTAAAGTACGCCTCGGAAGCTTTGCGGGTATCTTTGGAATACGTCGTGGCAGTTGCGGCCCAGTTCTCTCTGGTACCGTACACGGTCAATGTGATCACCGCTTTCCCTACCGATGCGGCGTCCACGATCTTCGTGTCGCCTCCGGCATATTCCATGTTCTCATTTTCACAGAACTGCTCCAACATAAGGACCAGTTTTCGGAAGTCTTCCTCTTCGCAGGTATCCGGAAGCAGGAAGGCCGCGGTAAGTGCCTTCGGCTGTGCACCCGCGCAGTAGAGATCATTTACCGTGCGGTAAAAATCGGCGGCCAGCCAGGCATCTTCCTTAAGTGCCAGATCGGCATGCAGACATAAGGTCTGAGAAACAACAAGCGCTCCGTCCTGACTTACGTCAAACGCGGAGCTGTCGTGACCCATACCTACCCCGCGCAGCACGAATGGCTGCCGCGGGGTTATGGTCTTATCAATACTTCGAACGAAGGTGTTATAGGGAACCTTTCCGGGTCTCATCCGGGGCACCCCCTTTCATATTCGTTACTCTCTGTCGTCATCCTCCGGAGATTTCTGCTCCGCTTTCGTCGGTTTCTTCTCCGGCTCTGCTTTTGTCGGCTTTTTCTCCGGCTCAGCCTTCGTCGGCTTCGTCTCTGACTCAGCCTTCGTAGACTTCGTCTCGTCTTCTGACTCGGTTTCCTGCTCTGTCGTGGTCTCCGGAGCCTTCGTCGTAGGAGGAACGTACGGACGTTCCGCCCATGTGATCTTCGGTTCCTTACCTTCGAGCAGATAACTTACATCATACTCGATCGCCTCGATGATGGTCTCCGGATGGGCCTTATACTCACCTGTGATGTAGGTTCCGGATACATGGCCCTTGGATTTATTCGTATAGTTACTGGAATTGATAACGGTATTGCTTACTTCCACGCCATCAACATAAACGATCTTGTGGAGCCTTGCAACCGCTGCCGGGTAGAAGCTGGATACGAAATCCGCATATACCTTCGTCGGGTCTCCGTTTACCTCGCCAAACGGGGTCAATGAAGAATCGCTCTTCAACTGATAATACTCGTAAGGTGATGCACCTTCCCCGGGGATACTGTAGGAGATCAATTCCGCCTTATACTCAACTTTACGGTTCGACGGACGATATTCCACGCCGTAGATGCGGAATTCGGTTTTACCGGGGTTCGTAGAATTATCTACGAAACTCTCGATGTAGATCGGGTGATCTAAGTTGTTGCGGAAACGGAAATCACTGTTTCCGGCCGAATAGACCATGGCATCCTGAGACAGCGGAACATAGGTGGGTGTACGTGAATGGTTCTTACGATAGGTCACCTCGATCTCTGCCTTCAGAAGTGCATTATACAAAGTCGTCGCAACCTGGCAGATACCGCCGCCGGTTTCGTCCTCGACACCACTGGATGTGTAGGTCGGAGCTTTTCTATAGCCGCCCTCCGTGGTGACCGGGCGCATGATCTCCAGCGCGGAGATCTCCTGTCCGGGGTAAATGGTCAGTCCGTTGAACTTCGTCGTCGCGACGGTAACATTTACCGTACGTTCCGATGCTTTTGTTGAATAATTTGTCGAATAGGCACCGAGCAGGTCGCCGAAGCCTTCGAATATGTCCTTATAGAACTCCGGCTTCGTCGTGTTGCCGACTGCCTCGACCTTCAGGATACGATCCTCTCCGATCTCGGAATTGAGGTTCTTCAACGCAGACAGTATCTCGTTGTATGTGGCGTCTTCGCTGATCGTGACGCCGTCCGTTCCGTCTACGATGGTAAATTCATTTGCGAACCGCTTCGCGTATGCATTCTTCGGTTCACAATTGAGTTCTTCCATGTGATCCAGTAAAAACGCAGTCAGGAGTTCTTTGTCGACCTTGGTTTCCAAAGAAAGCGTCATGCTGGCGAATTCCAGATCTTTTTTTGCTTTATACTGTGTTACCAGGCTACCGGGGTTCACTAAGGAGCTGGCTTCTTTGTAGACCTGTGAACGGTTGCTCCAGTAGAGTCCGAGCTCATTGAGTGTGATCTGTACAAAAGTCTTCGGGGTAGACAGGCGCAGTTTCTTTTCGCCTAATTCTTTCAGTCGCGCCTCTACCAAAGCGTCGACTTCCTCAGCGGTCAGGCCGCCGATCTCGATGTCATCCAGAAAAACGCCGGCAGGGACTTTCTCACCTTCAGGGAGTTCAAACTCAACGTTCGGTTCTTCCGCTTCGCCGGTCTCCCCTTCCGCATCGGTTCCATCCACCGCTTCTTCTGTTTCAACATCATCCGTCGCCGAACCGTCCGCGGGAGCGCCTACGATATCCACAGGCACTGCGGTCGCATCCGGTGCAGTCGGATCTGCATATACGGGCTTGACAAACAACAAGAGAATAGTTGCCAAAAGCCACGTAAATCGAATACATGTTTTCATTCGTCTCTCTCTTTTCGTTTGTGCTTATTCATCGCCCAGCTCGTCGTGCGAGGAGTTCTCCTGTGTTGCCGGAGCAGGGGGCTCTGTAGGTGCCTGCGTAGGCGCCGGTGTCGGCGGCTCCGTAGGTGCCTGTGTAGGCTTCTCGGTCGGTGCTTCCGTGGGTGCCTGTGTAGGCTTCTCGGTCGGTGCTTCCGTAGGTGCCTCAGTCGGAGCCTTCGTAGGCTTCTCGGTCGGTGCTTCCGTAGGCTCTTCGGTCGACGGTTCCGGGGTCGTGGTCGGCTTATTCTTCTCCTCATCCATCTTATGGGAAGCCCAGTGGATGATCGGCTGCTTTCCTTCTTCGAGCATCTTGAAGTTGAACTCGATCGCGCGGATATATGTATCCGGGTTTACCTTGAAAATACCGGAGATGTAACCCTTACCGGCATTCTTATAATATGTTGTATAGATACGTGAACGCTTAACTTCCTGGCCGTTCTTATACTCGACCTTATAAACGTCTGCCTTTACGACCGGATAGAAACTACCGGTCTGCTCTGCATATTCCTTACCGGTCTGGGCGGATTCCTCCAGAGTAGGCATCTTATCATCGTATACCAGTTTGAAATACTCGGACGGATCTGCATCTTCCGCAGGAATTCTGCAGTCTTTTTCTATCAATTTGGATTCGTATGAGATCGTGCGGCCTGCCTCACGTTCTTCCACACCGAAGATGCGGAAACGAAGCTCGCCGAACGTTCCGTTATTCGTCACTACCGTCTCGATGTAGACGGGATGACTGTAGTTGTTCTGGATAACGAAGTCACTGTTACCCTGAGAGTAAACCATGGCATCTAAGCCGGCCGGTACATACGAAGGCAT
>DBXX01000099.1:0-15008 GCA_002309675.1 Lachnospiraceae bacterium UBA1201 | reverse complement strand
CCGCCGATCTCGTCGACAACGTCGCCGCCTGCGTAGGTCGGAGCCTTCTTATAACCTGCATCCAACGTTACCGGACGCATGATGGACAGTGCGGATAATGTTTCACCGGGGTAAATGATGACGCCGTTGAACTTCTTCGTCGCCATGGTTACATTTACCGAGCGGTCCTTCATCGTAGCGTTGAACTGCGTAACGCCCTCGCCGAGTAGTGCGCCGAAGCCGTCGAAGTACGAAGCCGAAACGGACGGCTCGATCTTCTTATAGATCGCATTGACAGTTACCACGCCATCCTTAGTGCCCGTCTGGCTCGCAGTAAGGACTGCTTCCGACAGGTCATTATAGGTCGCATCTTTATCGACTGTGATACCGGCATGACCGCCCTTGATCACAAACGCGCCGTTCTCTCTCGAAACGGAAGCATTTACCGGAGAGCTCTCGAGACGGGATACGAAGTCGAACAGGAATACCTTCAGGAGTTCCCGGTTAACATCGGTCTCGATCGAAAGCGCCATGTTGGAATGCTCCAGATCTTTTTTCATCTTATACTGGCTGATCATGCTTCCCTTCGTCTTCAGGGAAAACGCCTTCTCCAGAATGTCCGAGCGGTTACTCCAGTAGATACCGATATCCGCCAATGCGATATCGATCGACTTACCTGCTACGTTAACGCGTAGCGGAACCTGGCCCAGATCGCGGATACGGTCGTCGACCGCTTCTTCCACCTCTTCGCGGGTCATGCCGCCGATCGCGATATCATCGAGATAAACGCCCTGGGGAACGGTTGCATCTGCTGCGTAAGTCTTTCCCGGAAGCAAGACTGCCAACAATACAACAAGCATCAGCGTAAACGTCAAACATAAACGTGATCCTTTTGATTTTTTCATAATACCTCCCACAGCTTACCGCTGCAATTTACATCATAAACCCCTCTGTACCAATACCTATGCGAACGCTCTAGACACGATGCGTCCGGATCAAAGACCAAAGCCGGGAACGATCATACCGACGATCATGCCGACTACCAGAATGATCGCAATGATCGCAGCGATGATCCTGTTTCTTTTCTCTTGCTTAGTCTGTCTCTTCTTCTGCTGAGCCATTTTGCTTACACCTGCCTTATTTCTTTCTGCCGGATCTACCGGGATCCGGCCTGCAGCGTCCGCCCTTCCTCGACTGCAATATGCGTGAGGGCATACTTCTGACACTACATCTAGGATATTATAGCACTTATTTTCGCGTTACACAATAGGAATTCAAAAAACATTCCTCACATTTCGGCGATCTGGCAGTGCAGATCGTACGCCCCAGAGTGATGATGTGAAGGTTGTATAGGATCCAGTGATCCTTCGGCAAAATCTTCATCAGATCGTATTCGATCTTCTCCGGATCGCTTTCCTTCGTGAACCCGAGTTTGCGGGAAATGCGCTTCACGTGCGTGTCGACGACGACCGAAGGTTTTTGGTAGACATTGCCCAGAATGACATTGGCCGTTTTTCGGCCCACGCCGGGCAATGCGGTCAGTTTCTCGATGGTATCCGGCACCACACCGCCGTGCTTTTCGACCAGCTGTTTCGCGCAGGCAATGATGTTCGCCGCCTTATTGCGGAAGAAGCCCGTCGAACGGATGTCTTCACACAATTCGTCGTAATCCGCCGCGGCCAGTTTCTCCAACGTGTCGTATTTGCGAAACAGATCCTTCGTCACGATGTTGACGCGCGCGTCCGTACACTGGGCACTCAGGATCGTCGCGATCAGCAGCTGCCACGGTGTCTCATGGTCCAGATAACAGATCAGGTCGGTCCCGTACTCCCGATCCAGAGCGGCGATAACGCCTTCCACCCGTTCTTTTTTCGTCATATCGGCTCCTCTCTTTTCGCGGGAAATGTCCGCTTCATAGCATGCATTTCTCCCTGAACTAATTATACCAGTCCGGAGCGGAAACGCAAGAGACTTAGGCCACATAACGCCAACCGGGCAATAGTATGAAATTGGGGATAAGATTCAGAAAAATCTTGACAGTTATGCGGATTCGGTGTATATTGAAGACACAAAAATACTACGTGCACACGGAGGTGTAAAATGGGAAAGTTTATCATTAAGGAAACTAAGACCGGAACTAAGTTCGATCTGCTTGCTACCAACGGCCAGGTGATCGCTACTTCCGAGGTTTATACGACATTGTCGGCATGCAAGAACGGTATCGCAAGTGTTCAGAAGAACGCCGAGATCGCTAAGATCGAAGACCAGACCGTAGAAGGTTTCGCGACCGTTACAAACCCGAAGTTCGAGATCTACACAGATAAGGCAGGCGAGTTCCGTTTCCGTCTGAAGGCCAGAAACGGCGAGATCATCGCTGTATCCGAAGGCTACGTTACGAAAGCAAACTGCGAGAAAGGTATCGCAAGTGTTCAGAAGAACGCTCCCGATGCTGCGATCGAAGAGGCGAAGTAATCCTACGTTTCCGAACAAAAAAATATCAGGCCGCCGGGAGCATCCCGGCGGCCTGAATTATTTATGCCAAGGGGCTGTCCCCTTGGTTTTTTTATGCTTCCTGCAGTTTCAACAGTTTCGCTGCCTGATCGGCCGCAATGAGGGCGTCGATGATCTCATCGAGATCGCCGTTCATGATCTGGTCGATACGATACAGCGTGAGCTTGATGCGGTGTTCGGTCACGCGTCCCTGCGGGAAGTTGTAGGTGCGGATCTTCTCGGAGCGGTCGCCCGTTCCGATCTGGCTGCGGCGCTCCGCCGCCTCCTCGCTCGCTTTCTTCTCCAGTTCGAGTTCGTACAGTTTCGCACGCAGTACGCGCATCGCCTTATCGCGGTTCTTCAGCTGGCTCTTCTCATCCTGGCAGGAGATGACGATACCCGTCGGGAAGTGCGTCAGACGCACCGCCGAGTCCGTGGTATTGACGCACTGTCCGCCGTTACCGGACGAACGGAACACATCGATGCGGATATCCTTCGGGTCAATGACGATGTTGTTGTCCACTTCTTCGGCTTCCGGCATGATCGCGACCGTGCTGGTCGAGGTGTGGATGCGGCCACCGCTCTCCGTCTCCGGAACGCGCTGCACACGGTGTACGCCCGACTCATACTTCAAGCGGGAATACGCACCCGCGCCGCTGATGATGAAAACGACTTCCTTCATGCCGCCGATGCCGCTCTCGTTGCAGTCGACCATCTCCACCTTCCAGTGGTGTGCCTCCGCATAGTGCACATACATACGGTATAATTCCGCCGAAAACAGTGCGGCCTCGTCGCCGCCTGCGCCCGCGCGGATCTCGACAACGACGTTCTTATCGTCGTTCGGGTCCTTCGGAAGCAGGAGGATCTTTATCTCATTTTCCAGTTTTGCGACGTCCTCTTTCGCCTGCGCCAGCTCCTCCTTCAGGAGCTCCCGCATCTCTTCATCGCTCTCACTGTCCAGCATGTTGATGCTGTCCTCTATGGTCTGATTTGCCGCCTTGTACTTGCGATAGGCCTCAACGAGGGGCGTCAGCTCCGCATGCTCTTTCATGAGTTTGCGGAAACGCGTCTGGTCACCGGTCAGCGCCGGGTCATTCATCTCCATCAGGACCTCTTCGTAACGAACCGACAAATCCTCTAAATTCTCAAACATGTTCTCTCCGTTCCGCACATTCTGTGCGTGTTCTGTATCTATTATTCGGGCTTGATCGCGCTCACCACGCGTGAAAGCCCCGCCAGATCCTTCGTCACGCGGACCTCGCTAAGTCCGCATTTCTCAAACAGCTTTGACACCGGCTCGCCCTGCGTCGCGCCGATCTCCACATACAGGCGCCCTCCGGGCGTAAGATGTGCACACACTTCGCGGGCAATACGTTCATAAAACTCCAGTCCGTCATTTTCGGCAAAAAGCGCCAGCCCCGGTTCGTGCTGCTCCACCTCCGGCATCAGCGTCGGCCGCTCACTCTCGGCGATATACGGCGGGTTCGACACGATGACGTCGTAGGTCTTATCGCCGACCGCTTCCCACAGGTCTCCCTCGGAAAATGTCAGCGTAACTCCGTTTCGGGAAGCATTGTCCGCGGCGACTTTAAGCGCCGCACGGGAAATGTCTGTCGCCTCCCCAAACGCAAACTGTCCGGACTTCATCAGGCACACGGCGATGCAGCCGCTGCCCGTACACAGGTCCAGAAAGCGCTCCGCTTTCGGGTTCTCCGACAGCACCAGGTCCACCAGGACCTCCGTGTCGTACCGCGGGATCAAAACGTCCGGCGTCACGCGAAACGTAAGCCCGTAGAAATCCTGCTCGCCTGTGATATACTGCACCGGAACACGCTTTAAGCGGTTCTGAACAGCCGCCTCCAGCTGTGTCATCTTCCCGGCGTCTGCCGGCCGATCCTGCTCCAGCAGGTAGTGTGTGCGGTCCAGACCAAACACATGCGAAAACAGGATCCAGGCGTCGCTCTCCGGCTCCGGGATACCGCCCTCGCGCAGGCGCTGTGCCACCGAAGCCAGAAGGTTCTTTCGTGTCATGTCCTTCATGCTTCCTCCCCGGAAGCCTCCGCAACTTCCGCAACCGTTTCTTCAGTTGCTTCATTCTCCTGCGTCAGATCATAATTCATTCCGAAGTTTTCGTTCAGGTATTGCTTCCAGGAGAAGACCGCCTCGACCGATGCGATGCCGACTTCGATCATCGAATCGTCCGGCTCACGGGTAGTCAGCCGCTGCAACGCCAGACCCGGTTTACTGAGCAGGGAAACGACCTTGTTATCGGAATTACCCGCCAGTCGCAGGAATTCATACGAAACGCCGGCGATCACCGGAAGCAGTAAAATACGGCTCAAAACGCGCAGCCACAGGGTGCGCACGCGGATCACCATGAACAAAACGATGCTGATCATCATGACGATGAGCAGGAAGCTGGTTCCGCAGCGCTTATGGAAACGGGAGCTCTTGCGGACATTTTCCACAGTGAGCGGAAGTCCGTGCTCCACACAGTTGATACATTTATGCTCGCCGCCGTGATACATGTACACGCGGCGTATATCCGGCATCAGCGAGATCAGGGCCACATAGGCGATGAAGAGCGCCAGGCGAATCATTCCTTCGGCAAATGCCACCCAGAAGCTGCTGTTCGTGACCTTAGCGACGAAGTTCCCCAAAAACACGGGAAGCACCATAAAGAGAGCCACACTGATCACGATGGACAGCAGGACCGCAAACCATGTCGTCGCGTCCATACCGCCTTCCTTCTTCGGCTCTTCCTTTACTACCGGAGGCTTCGGCGGCTCGATCGTCGTCACACCATCGGTCGCTTCCGCAGCATCGGACACCTTCTCCGCAACCGCAGCCTCTGCTTTCACATCTTCCGCTTTATCTTTCTTATCCTCTTTATCCTTTTGAGGTTCCTCTTCCTCATAGAAGGACGCCGAATAGGTCAATGTCTTCATGCCGATATACATGGAGTCAACAAAGTTGAATACGCCGCGGATAAACGGTATACGCGTGATCGCAGGGCGTTTTCCGGGCGCCTTATATTCATCGACCTTAACGAAGATCTCCTGATCGGGCTTCCGTACGCTGACGGCGTACTTCTCCCCGTTTCGCATCATAATTCCTTCCATGACGGCCTGGCCGCCGATCCCTGATGATTTCATCGTGGTACCTTTCTATTCCGGGATTAAAAAAGGTTGAAGCGGAAGGATTCCTCTGCTTCAACCCAGCCTTTCGGGTTATATAAGGGTAGGTTGATCATTCTGATCTCGCCACACACTACAAGGAAGGTTTGCTCCGCAAACCACACAGGCTCGAAATTTATTTTATCCTCGCTGCTAAGCAGCTCGGTTAAAACCAAATTTCTCACGCGATGGGCAGCAAAGCAGCCCATCACTTACATACCGTACTTCTTGTTGAACTTCTCGATACGACCGCGAGCAGTAGAAGACTTCTGCTGACCGGTGTAGAACGGATGGCACTTGGAGCAGATTTCCACGTGGATCTCCTTCTTTGTCGAGCCGGTTACGAACTCGTTACCGCAGTTACAAACAACCTTTGCCTGATAATACTCAGGATGGATTCCTTCTTTCATGATTTCACCTCATTCGCTTTCTATTGTTCTTGGACAATATAGTTTAGCGCCGTTTTACCGCGCATTCCATGAAAGTATAGCACGGATGAAACGAGAATGCAAGCACAATTTATATTTTTTTGTTTCTGTCCTGCAAGTTATGAAGAACCCGACGGACCTCCATAACCCTCTCATCTTCCTTCTGTGGAATCACTACATAATAAATCGTGTAATTCCGTATGTAGATTCGATAATTTGGATAACTACGCTCTTTCGCGGAGTGATAGGGCTCAAATGATTCGGCCGCAGGAAGTCGCGATAGGATCGCTAACTCTATTTCATCTAAGAGATTTCTTGCTGCTTCTACATTGCCCAAGACTTCTGAAATATATCTCACGTGATTCTCAAGGTCATTATAGAACAACGGGAGATACCTTAGCGTTTAGTGAGTTCTACTCATTCAAACGTCTCCTTAATGAACCGAATACCTCTTCGTGTGTCATCCTCTCATTAGAAGCAGTCGCGTACTCATCAGCCTCATCCAAGGCCTTCTCAACGCCGGATGTCAAGTTCGAATAAGCAGAAATGCTCATCACAACCATGGTTCCATATCCGTTTTTCGTGAGGAATACAGGATCTCCACCATTCACTTCTTTTTCTATCTCTGTAAACTTGTTTCGTAAATCTGATACGGGTCGAATTGAGATCATATTACACCTCCTAATGATATCTTATCATTATTCTATCATAATTATGATATCATATCAACCCTGCAGGCGCTCACCCACATACAGTCGGGGCACGCGCTTGCCGATTCCGCAGACGAATTCATAGGAAAAACTGCCGGCGAGGGCGGATATTTCGTCCACTGAAAGCGCGGGCGCTTCCTTCCCGGTCAATACGGTCTCGCAGCCTGCGAGCGTCACCACATCCTCCACGCGAACGTCCTCGATGTCAGTCACATCCACCATCATCTGGTCCATGCAGACACGGCCCACGATGGGTGCCTTCTTCCCGTGGATCAAAACATAGCCGCGGCTCGAGAGGCTGCGCGAATAACCGTCTGCGTAGCCCACGCAGACCGTCGCTAAGCGCATGGGGCGTTCGGATACGAAGGTCGCGCCGTAGCTGACGGGAACGCCGGCCGCGATCTCGCGCACGTGGATGACGTGCGAAAACCACGACATCGCAGGCGTAAGTTTAAGCAATGTGTGGTCCACCTCATCCGACGGATATAGGCCGTAGGTGATGATGCCGCTGCGGCACATGTCGTAGTAACTGTCGGAAAAACGCATGATGCCGGCGGAGTTGCAGGCGTGTTTGATCGGGATCGACAGACCCTCTGCCTCCAAAGCCTCGGCAAATGCTCTGTATTTTTCTTCCTGCTCGTGGGTGAATGCCTCATCCGTCATATCCGCGCAGGAAAAATGGGTAAATAACCCTTCCAGGACCAGACCGGGCGTCTTCGCCAGCTGCGCCAGCCGCTTCGCCTCCTCTTTCGTAGCCTCGAAGCCCAGACGCGTCATGCCGGTGTTCAGTTTGATATGGGCATATGCCTTCCGTCCCTGGCGCACTGCCTCCGCGGCAAATGCTTTCAGGTTCTCTTCGCTGTCCATGGTCAGGCGGATCTCTTCACGCACCGCCACCTCGTACTCCTTCGGCGATGTATAGCCCAGAATCAGAATAGGCGGCTCGCCCTCATGTACAGGCAGCTTCTTTTCGCCCTCCGGCGTCCGCACCGTCATGGGCGTGTTTCGGCACTGCCGGAAGCTCTCTTTGATCTCCACTGCTTCGTCGATCGTCGCTACGCCGTAGAAGTCCACCAGGTCACGCAGATAGTGCGCCACACAGGTCGCACCGTGACCGTAGCCGTCCGCCTTGATGACGGCCAGTAACTTCACGTTCTTTCCGTTAGCTCCCTGTGCGATACGCTTCCGCGCAGCCAGGATATTCTGCCGGATCGCATCCAGATCCACCACTGCAAATGTTCTATAGTAACCATTCATAAATCGTATACCGATTCCTTCATACTGTCTTTGCTATCGGCCCGGCCGATACCGTATATTATAGCACGTTCCATGCACTCGTGACAATCAAACATTTTCCGCGATCGTACATTTACCCGAGGTTCATGCTCCGTAACCTCGTTACTTCCTCGATCACAGCCACGGCAGTTTCTTCGATCTCCTCCCGCGTCGTCTGCGGTCCCAACGTAATGCGCACCGTCCCGTAGCATTCTTTCTCGGTCAATCCCATGGCCGAAAGGACATGCGACGGCGCCGTCTCGCCGCTGGTGCAGGCCGAACCCGCGGAAATGCAGATTCCGCGCAAGTTTAGCATCAGCACCAGATTTTCGCCGGTAACGCCCGGGACGGTCAGGCTCAGATGGCCGGGAAGACGCGGGGTGCCTGCTCCGCGGACCGTAATATCCGGCAGTTTCTCCAGGATCAACTGCTGCAGAAGGTCACGCAAGCCCGCCACACGTGCGACAGTCTCTGCCATGCCGGCGGCGCTGATCCGCGCCGCC
The DNA here is from genome assembly GCA_002309675.1 of Lachnospiraceae bacterium UBA1201. Lineage (GTDB taxonomy): Bacteria > Bacillota > Clostridia > Lachnospirales > Lachnospiraceae > UBA1201. The sequence continues at coordinate 6,447 of DBXX01000099.1, read as the reverse complement.
TCGCCCATGCCGATGATGCCCGGCACATTCAGCGTACCGGAGCGCAGGTGCCGCTCCTGGCCGCCGCCGTTGAGGATCGGGGTGAGTTTCACGCCCTCGCGCACGTAAAGGAAACCGGTCCCCTTCGGACCGCCGAACTTATGTCCGGACGCACTGAGCATGTCCACACCTTCCGACGCCGGATCGATCGAAATATGCCCAAACGCCTGAACGGCGTCGGTATGAAACACGGCGCCGTAAGTATGCGAAACGGCAGCCAGTTCACTGACCGGCTGCACCGTTCCGACTTCATTATTCGCATACATGATGCTGACCAGGACCGTATCCGGCCGCATGGCCTGCTCCAGATACTCCGGCGTGATCACGCCGTTTGCATCGCACCGGGCGTAGCTGACCGCAACGCCGGTCCGTTCCAGATAGCGTGCTGTTTCCAGCACTGCCGGATGCTCGGTCGCCCCCACCACGATATGGAGAGGTTTATCGGGCGCCTGCGCCCGCATCGCGTTCACGAAGCCCGTGAGCGCCAGATTGTCCGACTCGGTCCCGCCGCCCGTAAAATACACAGTTTGTGCCGGCACGCCGCCCAGGGCCTGTGCAACTTTCCGCCGCGCCTCCTCAACGCCCTTTCGCGCATCCTGCGCAGCTTTACACACGCCGGACGGGTTCCCGAAGCGTTCCGTAAAATACGGAAGCATCGCCGCGACCGCCTCCGGCCACATGGGCGACGTCGCTCCGTAATCCAGATAGATTGGTTTTTCCAAATTTTCCACGGTATTTCCTCTCAGGTCGATCACTACCGGCCTTTTCTCTTATTGAATACCATACGTATGGCATTTCGCTCCGCCGCTGTCTCCGGATCTGCATTTTCGACCGCAGCATCGTATTTTTTCTCAGCTAATTGGAGTTTATCCGTGATGATAACATCCTTTCGATACTCTTCTTCGGTCATCGAGTCTCTCTTGTAAATGATCTTCAGCCAGCCGAAGTCTTCCAGTTTTCCGGCAGAATCTCCGACATCATTGGAATGCTTCAGCAAACTGATGGTAATATAAAGCGCCAAGCCGATGCCGGACACCAAACCAAGCATTTCACCCAGTTCATACATCATACTTTATCCTGCCTTTCTTTCGTAAGCGTATCATGTACGCTTGACTGACTCAAATCAACACTCTTTCGAAACGCAAAGTATTTTTTCAGGGCCCAATACCAAAGGAAGATCGTTGCGATCACCCAGAAAGCAAGCAAACTACCGATGGGGTCATCCGCGGAGTGCGAACTATATTTACCCGTATAGCCCATATACTCCACCAGGACTCCGCCCAGAAACCTCAAAGGAAAACAGAACAATACCGAGAGTATCACAAATGTAAGGATGGCTTTGAACTTGCTGATCGGCACTGCCCCGACCATCTTTTTGGTCTGACCATTGATCAGGATCGTGTACTTTTTCTTATCATGGTTAAAGGTCAGAAACCAGACCGGCAGAAACGCATAGTCCTTCTTCAGAACCTTCATTCTCGGCTTGGAGCTTTCCAGTGATGCCTTCAGATCTGCCACTTCCAGTTTCATGGACTCATCATAGAGGTCCCAGCTACGATCCAGTGCAACCCTGTCCGACTCCCGCTCGCCGACATCAAAACGGTCGGAATAGAAACCGGACAGATACGCCGCGTCGAACTTTTGCAAGTCCTTCATATAATACGGTTCCAGACGCTGTGACGAAGCATCTTCAAATCGTTTGGATGCGTCGACCGTCATTTTTTGATAGGTGCATTCTCCGATGAAATGCGCATAATACGTTTTGGAGTTTCTGCCATCCGATACCGAATACCTCCACCTCTGGTCCGCGCTGAAATACACATCGTACAACCAAAACGGAATGTAGATACCTCGCAGACGTTCCACTTCAAAATGCTTAATGGCACTCGGAACATAAAAACCCGACAGTTTCGCGCGGATAATAGCCTCCGCCTCCTGGCTGCTGACTTTAAACGGGATCACGTAATCCGGCGCCAGCCGCTCTTCCACGCGATCCATCACTACGGTCGGATTGCCGCAATACGGGCAGAACGAAGAAACCTCCACATCATTGACCGCGAGTTCCGCTCCGCAGGAGCTGCAAACCGCGATATTCATGCTGATCATCGGTTTCTTGCGTGCCTCGTCGAGCTCCGTGCGGGAAACCGCGGGTTCCTCTTCTGTCACCGCCATCCGGCTGACCTCTTCCGGCGCATAAGACGACCCGCAGTACGCGCAGTGCATTCTCTCGTCCAGCGGATCATATTCCAGTGCGCCACCGCAACCGGGACATTTATATGTCTTTACCATAGTCTCCCCCCTTAACCGGCTATTCCGGTCAATGTTCGTTTTCCTTATACTCCTCTTGCTGCTTGCGTATTTTCATCGCCATCTTATGGCGTCTGTTACGGAGCTCATCGACGCCGTTCAGCTGCGCCCTGGTGGCATCGAAACTCTTATCCTTCATGCCTTTCTTAGCATAAAGCACAGTGACCTTTCCGAAATCCTCCAGTTTTCCGGTGGAATCACCGATATCGTTCGACCACTTGATCCAATGCGACACGAGATCAAACGCAAGACCTACCCCTGTAAGCAGTCCTAACAAAAGACCGATATAGAACATCATGTTTTATCTTGCCTCTCTTTCACAAAGCTGGCATGCCTGTAGGAACGACAGAGATCGATACTCTCCGTCATCCTGGCATAGCGCTTCTTCGCGCATGTCCACAACAGGATAATGATCGACAGCCACACACCGAAGATAACCCCGCCCTGCTTAATACTATTCTCCGATCCTGCGAGCGCCGGCAGGACGATATCTGCGGCAAAATGGGCACCCGCCCAGGCAAACCCGATTCCAAAGATTATGGACAATGCGATCAGCAGGCTCAGTACTTTTTTCTTATTCACGGGAACTGCGCCGACGACCTTCTTCGTCTGGCCGTTCACCAGGATGGTATAAGGCCATCCCTCATGACGGAACGTCAGAAACCACACCGGAAGGAAGGCGTAGTCGTGATTGATCACCTCATGAACGATGCGTTCCTCCTCGGCGGTAGCCCCGACAGGAACCTGTTTTTTCACTTCGTCCGTAAACATTTTTTCAATGCGGTCGTTCGCGATCTTATCCGTCTCACTGGTGCGGACATCGAAACGATCCGAGTAAAACCCGGACAGATAGACCGGATCAAAGCGCTGGAGCTGCGTCATGTCGTACGGTTCCAGTCTTCGGGATGAGTTGTCGTCAAATGCCTGCGAGGCATCCACGGTGAGCCTATGGTACTCACTGTCCGACAGCGTGAGCGCGTAACGGGTCACGTAGGTATATTTTCCGCGTTTTTCCTCATATTTCCATTTTTGCTCTGCACCATAATAGATATCATACAGCCAGAAGGGAATGTATATGCCGCGCAGCCTTTCCGTTTCGAAATCCTTGATCTCCTTCGGAACGAAGATTCCGGATCTCAGTTTTTTACGGATCAGGCTTTCCGCCTCTTCCTTCGTGACCTTAAAGGGGATCACATAGTCCGGCGCCAGCCGTTCCTCCACGCGGTCCATCACCACGGCGGCATTTCCGCAGTAGGGGCAGAACGAGGAAACTTCCACTTCGTTCATCGCCATCTCTGCCCCGCACGAATTGCACACAGCGATGTTCATCTTTATCCTGGCCTGATTGCGAGCCATCTTTTTCTCTTGATCCGTCGCCTTCATCGAGGCTTTGGAGAGGACTTTGCGTCCGATCTCCGACGGATCATAATCGCAGTTACAATATGCACAATGCATCGTATTGCTCTGCGGATCGTATTCCAATGTTGCTCCGCAACCGGGGCACTTATAGTTCTTAACCATGATCTGCTCCTGGGGAAAATGTATCGCTAGCTTCGCGCCTTTACCAACGCTCCATCATGAGCGGTTTCCTCCCCACTTCTATGGACTTCACTGCTTGCGTCCAAGTAAGTTTTTACTGATTCGGACCGTCTTTCTTATCCGCTGCCAGCAACTCCGCCAGTTCGGAAAAATCGATATACTCCATGTCATCGATCTCCGGAACCGGAGGCAGCTCCTGCGAAACCACCGGCTGGGCAGCCGGTTCTTCGCTCTTAGGCATAGCCACGCTCATCATCTTCGTGATGCGCTGATCGCGGTGGGCTTTCTGACCCTCGCGCTGTCTGATCAATGCTTCGCGGCGCATAGTCTCCTCATTTTCCGCTTGCTTTATCGCCGCCTCGTAATTGCGCTGCAGCATCGCGGTAGGATACGTCGCAGCGATGTCCTTTTCGCAGCCCTTTTTGGACAATCTCATCTTCTCATGCATTATATTCAGTCGACCGAAATTCTCCAGTCTGCCGACGGAGTCGCCGATATCGTTGGAATCCTTAACCAGGCACGAGGTTATAAGCAATGCTAATCCGAGTCCGGTTATGACCCCCAGGATGATACCCATTAAAAATGTCATACTCTGTCTTGTCTCTCTTTCGCAAGTCTGTTGTTTGTGTGTGAACGGCTCAGTTCGATGCTCTTCTTAAGCGCTACGAAATGCTTGATCGCAATGCTCCAGAGAGCAATGGTTCCGATGATCCAAAATGCCAGGAGCTTTCCTGCACCGTCGTTGCTGCTGCTACGACGATGTGAGGACGAAGCCATGATGCCCTCCATGAGAAAGCCTCCGATGATACCGAAGGCGATGCAGAACGCAATTGCAAAAAGCAGGAAGGTTCCGATCACCTTTTTCTTATCTACAGGAACCGCAGCGACCATCTTCTTCGTCTGACCGTTCAGCAATACCGTGTAAGGGTAATTATCGTGACGGAAAGTCAAAAACCAAACCGGAAGCATGGCATAATGTCTGCACAGGATCTTCCTCCTCGGATAGTTCTCCTCCAGTTTTGCTGACGGTTTCTGCATGTACTGTTTTACCGACTCATTGTACATTCCTTCGGAACGATTGAGGGCAATGCCGTCCGCGGCCTGATATCCGACATCAAAGCGGTCCGCGTAGAAACCGGACAGATACGTTGCATCAAACGGTTTCAATGCCTTCATGTCGTATGGTTCCAGGCGCTGTGACGAGTTGTCGTTAAACGCCCAGGATGCATCGACCGTAAGATCACGGAACGTGCAGTCACCCAATACATGTGCGTAATAGGTCGTTGAATTCTTACCACTACTTACCGTATATTTCCACTTCTGGTCTGCTCCGTAATACATATCGTAAAGCCAGAACGGAATGTAAATGCCGCGCAGCTTCTCAAGTTCAAAATGCTTGATCGCTTTCGGCACATAGAAACCGGACTCCAGACGACCGCGAATGATCCGCTCTGCCTCGTCCTGATTCACCTTAAACGGGATCACGAAATCCGGAGCGAGTCTTTCCTCGACGCGGTCCATCACTACGGTTGCATTGCCGCAATACGGGCAGAATGAGGATACCTCTTTCTGCTGCATCGCCAGCTCGCCTCCGCAGGAACTGCAGACTGCGATATTCATCTGGATCTTCGCACGGGCACGTGTGTCGTCCATCTTCTCCCAGTCTATCTCCGTAGGAACAGCCGCGACATAGGTCGATCTATGGCTGATCTCCTCGGGCGCATACGACGAAAAACAGTATGTGCAATGCAGTCTCTCGTCCAGCGGATCGTATTCCAATGCAGCCCCACAACCGGGGCATTTGTAAGTTCTTACCATTATCCTACCCTCCGATGCAGCCGACCATCCGGTCCGCCGCTCGAAAAAAATTTGTTATTTCCCACGTCCACATCATACCATATATGCACCGAATTATAAAGTAGTCGTAAGAAATTGTACAGCATTTGTCATGTATCCGTAAAAAATGTGCGCAAGCAGTGAGCCATGCGGCCTGAAAACGCCGTTTACGAGCGTTTTCGGACATATGGCGAACGCCCATCATGAGCCGTGAAGCAGCGTGAAACGATGCGAGAACGGCGAAGGATGGAGCGCTGGTAAAGGCGCGCAGCGCCGACAGCGCGGGGCTTGCGTGACACATAAAAGCAAGCAGTGAGCCATGCGGCCTGAAAACGCCGCTTGCGAGCGTTTTCGTGACACCGGGGACGGTTCTTTCTGTCACATCCACTATTTGTCGAAGCGGGCCCCCTCAGAGCCGGCTTCGAACGAGCGGAATGTTTTTCATGACGAGCGACCTGACCGGGAGGGATCGCATTCCGAGGAAGTACCCATCCAAGGTGATTCACAGCCTAAAATATGACATTGGGGACAACGTGACACCGGGGACGGTTCTCTCTGTCACATCCTCAATCTGTCGCACCGCCACGGGAAGGGCTGACGCGGAATACGATCCCGACCGGGCATTGGAACGAGTCATAGAAAAACACCGCAAGTGAAAAGCCGGATGAGGGGAGAAAAGCGATTTCCGAGATCGCTTTTCGCGCGAGCTGAGGGCGTTTTCGCGTC
>DBXX01000039.1:622-8947 GCA_002309675.1 Lachnospiraceae bacterium UBA1201 | reverse complement strand
GCCACCAGAACGGAGAAAAGAGAGAGGTTTGGTGGCTTATCTAGAGGTTGATTGCTGGGAACAGAAGCATGGCGGCCACCAGAACGGAGAAAAGAGAGAGATTTGGTGGCCTAGCCAGTAGTTTCATGGCTGGATAGCAAGCGTTGCGGCCACCAGAACGACAAAAAGGGAGAGATCTGGTTGCTTCTTCAGGAGTTCACCATTGGAAATAGAATCGCAGCGGCCACCAGAACGACAAAAAGGGAGAGATCTGGTTGCTTCTTCAGGAGTTCACCACTGGAAATAGAATCATGGCGGCCACCAAAACATCAAAAAGAGATACATTTGGTGGTTGGCGAAAGAAAATAGAGAAAATCTCTTGACAAGTTAGATGGGTCTAACTATAATAGGCATGTAAGTTAGCCAACACTAACTTCAGAGGAGTATATTATGCGAACATTGAAGGATGCGAAAATCGGGGAGAGGGTCATCGTTAAGAGATTAAACGGAGAGGGACCTATCCGCCGTAGGATCATGGATATGGGGATCACGAAGGGTGTGGAGATCTACGTTCGGAAGGTTGCACCGCTCGGGGATCCACTCGAGCTTACCTTACGTGGATATGAGCTTACGCTGCGCCGCGCGGATGCAGAATTAGTCGAACTGGTAGAACCGGAGAGAAAGGAAGGCGGACCGCATGCAAAAGAATAAGCAGATTCGGATCGCCCTGGTGGGGAATCCGAACAGCGGAAAGACGACGCTGTTTAACGCGCTGACCGGATCCAATCAGTTTGTTGGAAACTGGCCCGGAGTCACGGTGGAGAAAAAAGAAGGTAAGCTGAAGGGGCACGAGGACGTGATCGTGACCGATCTGCCCGGAGTTTATTCGCTTTCTCCATATACTCCTGAGGAAGTGGTCGCGCGAAACTATCTGATCGAGGAAGATCCGGACGTCGTGCTCAACATTATCGACGGAACGAATCTGGAACGAAATTTGTACTTGACGACGCAAGTGCTCGAACTGGGTATACCGGTCGTGATCGCAATCAATATGATGGATGTCGTCCGGAAGAATAAGGACGTCATCGACACGCAGCAGCTTTCGAAGACGCTGCGCTGCCCGATCGTCGAGATCTCGGCGCAGAAACTGACCGGCATCAACGAGGCGGCGGAGGCCGCGATCGAAGCGGCCGGGGGCGAGGCAGCGACGCCGTTGCACATCTTCAGCGGGGCAACGGAGCATGCGTTGGCGCATATCGAGGAGGCCACGGTCCACGATCTGTCCGACCTGAAGCAGCGCTGGTATGCGATCAAACTGTTTGAGCGCGACGAACGCGTGATCGAGAAACTCGGGATCACAGATACGGTGCGCGCACACATCGAAAAGGATATCCGCGCCGCAGAGAAAGAGATGGACGACGACGCGGACGCCATCATTGCCAACGATCGATATAATTACATCGAAGAGGTCGTAAAGACCTGCTACAAAAAGAAGAGAAAGGGGCATGATACGACCTCGGATAAGATCGACCGCATCGTGACGAACCGTTTTCTCGCGCTGCCTATCTTCTTTTTGGTCATGTTTTTGGTATATTTCATCTCCATCTCGACGGTGGGCGCCTGGGGTACGGATTGGGCCAATGATGGCCTGTTCGGCGAGGGTTTCTACCTGTTCGGAATGAAGAGTTGTTGGATTCCGGGAATTCCGGTCCTGGTCGGCGACCTGCTCGACGCACTGAACTGCGCGGGCTGGCTGCGTAGTCTGATCATTGATGGTATCATCGGCGGCGTCGGCTCGGTTCTCGGTTTCGTCCCGCAGATGTTCATGCTGTTTCTGTTCTTGGCCTTCCTGGAGGCCTGCGGCTACATGTCCCGCATTGCCTTCGTCATGGACCGTATCTTCCGTCGTTTCGGCCTGTCGGGTAAATCGTTTATCCCGATGCTGATCGGGACCGGCTGCGGCGTGCCCGGCATCATGGCGTCGCGAACCATTGAAAATGAAAGCGACCGGCGCATGACCATCATCACTACGACATTTATCCCGTGCGGAGCGAAGCTGCCGGTCATCGGCATGATCGCTTCTGCCGTGTTCGGCGGGGCGGCCTGGGTGGCGACCTCGGCCTACTTCATCGGCGTGGCGGCCATCGTCATCTCCGGCATCATCCTGAAGAAGACGAAGCGGTTCGCCGGAAAGGAGACTCCGTTCGTTATGGAGCTTCCTGCCTACCACATGCCGACGCTCAAAAACCTGCTGCATTCCATGTGGGAGCGCGGCTTTGCATTCATTAAAAAGGCCGGCACCGTCATTCTGATCGCGTCCATCGTAATCTGGCTCGGCAGCAATTTCGGCACGGTGGATGGTACCTTCGGCTATCACGGCGACGCGATGGATCTGGAAGACAGTATTCTGGGTATGATCGCCCGCGGTATTGCCTGGATCTTCGTGCCCATCGGCTTCGGCAATGTCCGCGAAACCATTGCGACCCTCATGGGTCTGCTCGCGAAGGAAGAGATCGTCGGCGTGTTCGGCGTCCTGGAATTCAAGGGGCTGACGCAGCTGGCGGCGTATTCGTTCCTGTTGTTCAACCTCCTGTGCGCGCCCTGCGTCGCAGCCATGGGTGCGATCCGGCGGGAAATGAACAGCGCGAAGTGGACGTTTTTCGCTATCGGCTACCAGTGCACGTTTGCTTACGCGATCAGCCTGATAGTTTATCAGTTCGGTCTGCTCTTCTCGGGCAATGGTTTCACTGCGAGCACGGCGGCCGCATTTCTGGTCGCAGGCGCTGTTTTGTATCTGTTCTTCCGGCCGAACCGGAACCTTGCGGCAGGAAATTCTCAGAGCGTGTAAGGGAGAAACGAGGCACAGGTCGGTAACATTAAAACTATCGGGATCCCCGTGCGGTCACGTGGCACCGGGAGATGCTTGCAGGAACCGAAACACCCGAGTATTTATACATTGCCCGCAGGTTCGCACAGAGGGCCTGCCGGAACGGAGGGAACATGCTTCTTTGGTTGGAAAACAATTGGGGCACCATGCTGGTGGCCGCGATCCTTATCCTGATCGTGGGGTTGGTCCTATATAAGATGATCCGGGACCGGAAAGCCGGGAAGACCTCCTGCGGCGGAAATTGCGCAGGATGTGCATGGGCCGGAAGGTGCCATGAGGCCGGATCGAAGCGTGAAGATCCGCCTCAGATACCCCCTCAGAATTAAGAATATCAGGGAAAATGCGGGAGGGAAGTTCCGAAAAAGGGAATTTCCCTCTTTCTTTTTCGTTTCCGATGCGTTATAATGAGAGACGGATTGCGTTATTTGTGACGCACGTATTGTATTGTTATAGTATCGGAGGTATATATTATGTTAGTATCCGCTAAGGAAATGCTGCAAAAGGCAAGAGCGGGCCACTATGCTGTTGGCCAGTTCAACATCAACAATCTGGAGTGGACGAAGTCCATCCTTCTTACCGCTCAGGAGTGTCAGTCTCCTGTTATCCTCGGTGTATCTGAGGGCGCAGGTAAGTATATGACCGGTTTCAAGACCGTAGCCGCTATGGTAAAGGCTATGATCGAGGAACTGAACATCACCGTTCCGGTAGCTCTGCACCTGGATCACGGTACCTACGAAGGCTGCTACAAGTGCATCAAGGCAGGTTTCTCCTCCATCATGTTCGACGGTTCTTCCCTTCCGATCGAAGAGAACCTCGCTAAGACGAAGGAACTGGTTGCAGTTTGTGAGCACCTGGGACTCTCCCTCGAGGCAGAGGTAGGCTCCATCGGCGGTGAGGAAGACGGCGTTATCGGTGCCGGCGAGTGCGCTGACCCGAACGAGTGCAAGCAGGTTGCTGACCTCGGCGTTTCCATGCTGGCTGCAGGTATCGGTAACATCCACGGTAAGTACCCGGATAACTGGGCAGGTCTTTCTTTCGAGACCCTTGCAGCGATCAAGGAGCAGGTAGGCGATATGCCGCTCGTTCTGCACGGTGGTACAGGTATCCCGGCTGACCAGGTTAAGAAGGCCGTTTCCATGGGCGTTGCTAAGGTCAATGTTAACACCGAGTGCCAGTGGGCATTCCAGGAAGCTACCCGTAAGTACATCGAAGCTGGTAAGGACCTTCAGGGTAAGGGCTTCGATCCTCGTAAGCTTCTGGCTCCGGGCGCTGAGGCGATCAAGGCAACCGTTAAGGAGAAGATGGAACTCTTCGGTTCTGTCGGCAAGGCTAACGACTAATTAATTCAGGGTGTTTCGCCCGCGATAAATAACGGCCCCGGCCTGCGTAAGCAGCGCCGGGGCCTTTTTGCATGACCTTGCCTCCTGCCACGGGTGGCTTTGTTTTCGCGGTGGTACGATCTCTCCCGGACAATTCACTTGCTGTGAAAAACATTCTGCTCGTTCTATGTCGGATCTGAGGGGGCCCGCTTCGATTGAGGCCGTTTTCTTGATAGCACCCGGTTCCCACCGGGCGCGAAAACGCCCTCAACTCGCGCGAAACGCGATTTCGGATAATCGCGTTTCTCCCCTCATCCGACATTTCACTCGCAGTGTTTTTCTACAGCTCGTTCATATGCCGGTCGAGATCGTACCACCGCGAAGGAACCACTCCGTGGCAGCGCGGGGATGTGACAATGGGGCCGGTTCTTTTTCTCTGCGAAACCTTGTGAAAGTGAAACTCCCGTGTTATAATCAAGGCGTGTGCAAAAAGAACGATAAAAGAATATGCCGTTCATTCTTCTGGCTGTATTGCCCAGAGGACTGATCGTGTAGTTATGTTTTAGTAACAAGAATAGGAATTACGAAAATGATGCAGGATGAGGGGATCATTGAGTTGTTTTTTAAACGCGATGAGAGGGCGCTGCTGGAAACTTCGGATAAGTACGGAAACTACTGCAAGACAGTTGCGCTGAATATCGTGAGAGATGTGGAGACGGCGAAGGAGTGTTTCAACGATACCTTATATACCAGTTGGAACATCATCCCTCCGAAGCGGCCGAACCCGCTGAAGATTTTTCTGGGAAAGATCACGCGTAACCTTTCGCTGCGACGCTGGGAAAAAGAGCACGCGCTTAAGCGCGGTGGCGGGGAGCCAGAAGTGGCGATCGAAGAGCTCGCGGAATGCCTCGCGGATGAAGCCGCCCGAAAATCAGAACAGATCGAAGACAGCCTGGTGATACGTGAAGTGATCAATGCCTTTCTGGCCGGATTATCCAAACAAAACCGGCGTATTTTCGTGCGCCGATATTGGTACATGAGCTCGGTGAAGGAAATCGCAAAGGCATTGTCCATGACAGAGGGCAATGTAATGACGAATTTGTCACGTTCCAGAGCGAAACTGAAGGAGGCGTTGGAGAAGGCGGGGGTCGTTCTATGAATAGAGAAAAAGAGCAGATCCATCTGTTGCATGAGCTCGGGCAGATGGAAGATAAGTTTGTTGCCGAAGCGGAATATACGAAGAAAGAGCTGAAACAGTTGGAGGGTACGGAATTCGATAAACCGAACCCCGAGGAAATAAAGGAACAGAGGAAGCGTGCTGTCGCAAATCTGTTCTCCGACGATCCGATAGACTTCGATGTAGAAGATGAGACCGATGTTGAGACGGCCGATAAACGTAGTACGATCGTATACGTGCGAATCGCGGCAAGCATTGCCCTGATCGCGGCAGCACTTTTGCTGTTCGTATTTTTGTGGAGGCCGAGGTGGATAAGAGATGACATCACCTCTACGACGGATACAATAGAAGAAACGACTACTCAGGAAGAAACTGCTTCAACGGAAGAGGAAGAACCACAGATCGTGTATGTAGGTCAAATCGAGATCGACGAGGAGCATTTCCCGGATCCGGACTTTCGGAGATATGTCGCGTTCAGTTTCGATAAAGATAAGGATAATACCCTGAATTATTTGGAAATAAGTGAGGCGACCGAAATCTTCGTCGAGGGGCATGCGATTGAGGACATGAAGGGGCTGGAGTTCTTTCCTTCCCTGAAGATCCTGAGTTGCAGCAATAATAAATTGACGTCTTTAGATGTGTCCCACAATCCAAATCTACAGAGTATCTATTGCAATGGCAATGATTTGGTTCAACTGGATGTGTCAAAGAACCCGGAATTATTCTGTCTGGAATGTCAAGAGAACCTGATAGAAGAATTGGACGTGAGTCAAAATCCGAAAATGGACGCGTTGAATTGCTCGGCTAATAAATTAACTAAGCTGGACATATCGCAAAACGCAAAACTGAGAGAATTGAACGTTTCCAAAAACAACATATCGGTATTAAACCTGGCGAATAACCCGAACTTGGCAAAATTGTTGTGTGGCGACAATAACCTGCAAACTCTGCTGCTGTCGAAACTATCACGTCTGGAGTCAGTAGATTGCAGTGTCAATCAGATCAAATTGCTGGATATAGCAGACACCCCGAATTTGAAGAGATTGATCTGTACGAATAATAAATTGAAAAAACTCGATGTATCGGAGCATCCTCTTCTTGAACGCCTGTCGTGTGAATTTAACGTATTAGAGGAATTGCTTCTGTCAAACACTCCGGCGCTGACGAGACTTACGTGTAATGATAATAAGATATCGGCTCTGGACGTAAGCGGTTCTACAGAACTGAAAGAACTGGAGTGCGATAATAATATACTGACAAGCCTGAATCTCGAACAGAACACGAAACTGGAAAGTCTATGGTGTGACAAAAACGTTTCGCAGCTGGATGTCAGCAACTGTCCGAACCTGATCACTCTCGGAATCGGTTTGGATACGGTCCTGTTCGGAGCACGTGAAGATGTTACGATCGTCGCAGGGGAAAACGAAGAACCGTAATTTCCCTTTATTCATCATTCGCCGTGTATATAGCGAACCAACATCATAATAAACAACATCGCCGGGCAGGTACTTAATGGTACCTGCCCGGCGATGTTGTTGTGTTTTGGGAAACTTCAAAGAAATTCAACTCCCTTCATTTTTTTTGAAAAAAGAGTGTAAGGTTTATACCCTGTTTTGGGAATATATAGATAGGCAGGGCTGCTTCCCTGGGGAAAAAGAGATAAAAACGACTTGATAGATGAACCTGTAAATGTAACGAAAACGATAGCTTCTAGCGATTCGGTTAAGGTTTAGCTTATCAAATTGCCAATTTCAGGTATTTATGGCAGGCAAAACAAGTTACGAGAAACAGGAAATCCCCTGTGTGTGCGCTAGACCCCTAAAAGAGGAAGCACTGAGTTGGAAAATAATGCGCATAGGCGCGTTATTATATTATGTTTCAGAGCGGAACGGAAACATAAAGATAGTAATTTATTTAGGAGGAAAAGAAATGAAGCAAACAAACGCTCTAAGAAGAGCTTTCGTGCCCGTGTTGGTAGTGATAGTCTTTGCGTTGACTGTATTCGGCGTAAAGAGGATTGACGCAGCATCAAACTACACTGTGACACTGCCGCAAAGCGGAGGAAGCAGTTCAACTTATTCCAGGGATCCTTCGTTTTCACTTGAAAGTAGTCATGGATGGATCACGATCAGTACATCATCGCCATCCGCATTTACGATCAAAGCATCAAGCAACTCGACCGGAAAGGGACGTATTGGCTATGTATACGTGAAGAGACAGGGATCGGTTGTCACCACGTATACGATAATCCAGCCGGGTTCCACGAACCTCAGTGTCGGTATAGCAAAAGGAAGTACATCGACCTATGGTAAGAATTCGAACCAGTCGATTTCTGTCAGCGGAAACTGGATCACGATTTATCGTCCGAACGACTATAATTTCCGCATCGATTATTCAGCTAACACGACAGGAAGCACCAGAACCGGTTATGTGTACGTAAAGGAAGGCTCCACGATCTTTACCACATACAAGATCACGCAGAGTTCCAGCGTTACGGTTACTTACGATAAGAATGGGGGATCCGGTTCGAATTATACCCGGTCTATCGCGTATGGAAGTAACTACGGAAAAGTCGATAACCCGACCCGGACCGGCTATAATTTCGCAGGCTGGTTCACAGCAAAGAGTGGCGGAAGTCAGGTTACAGAGACCACAAAAATGCAGCAAACAGCGAATCATACGCTGTATGCACGTTGGTCGCCGAAGACTTTTACGGTGTCCTTTAACAGCCAGGGAGGTAGTACGGTTTCTTCGAAAACCGTAATCTATGATGGTACTTACGGGACATTGGTTAATCCTCAAAAAACCGGCTATACATTTACCGGCTGGTATACAGCGGCAAGCGGTGGAAGTCAGGTGACCGCATCGACAAAAGTTAAGATCACGGCCAATCAGGTATTGTATGCGCACTGGGCGGCGAATACATATACGGTCACGTTCAAAGACGGCGATACAACGGTCTC
>DBXX01000039.1:0-425 GCA_002309675.1 Lachnospiraceae bacterium UBA1201 | reverse complement strand
ACGCTGCCGACACGTACAAAGACCGGATATGAGAATGCCAAGTGGTACACAGCTACGAGCGGTGGAAGCCAGATCACAGCATCAACTAAGGTGACGATTACTGGAAACCAGACACTTTATGCACGCTGGACAGCAGAAAAGTATGCGGTCACATTCAAAGACGGCGATACAACGGTCTCGACAACGACGGTTACATATGGAAGTACCTATGGCACAGTACCGACCCGCACGAAGATCGGATACACATTTTTAGGCTGGTACACAGCGACCAGTGGCGGAAGTAAAGTAACGGAATCCACGACTGTATCGCGTACAGGGAACCATACCCTGTATGCCCGTTGGAGTGCGAATACATATACGGTTACGTTCAAAGACGGCGATACAAAAGTCTCAACAGCGACTGTTACTTACGGAAGCACGTATGG
>DBXX01000095.1:8637-26368 GCA_002309675.1 Lachnospiraceae bacterium UBA1201 | reverse complement strand
GCGTTGTCGACTTCATCGCCGAAGTAGACATTGGCCTCCTTACCGCCTTTTCGGACGATAGAGATACAGCCGTTTTTGAAATCGACATCCTTCATATTAAGGCCAACACACTCCGATACACGGATGCCGGTGCCGAGCAGGAGAGTGATCAGCGCCAGATCTCGAGTTACAGTCTTTTTGTGGTATTCCTGCTGCTTCGCAGTGAGTTCCTCGCCGCCCTCGATGGTATCCAGAAGCATAGCGACTTCATCCGGATCCAGGCGGATGATCGTTTTCTCGGTGAGCTTCGGCATCTCGATGAGCTCCGCCGGGTTCGTTTTGATCATTTCCATATGGTAGAAGTATTTGTAGAAGGATTTGATCGAAGCGATCTTGCGTTTGATGCCGCGGGCACCATTCACATGCTCAGTGTCATCCTCATCGCTTTTGTAGTACTTGATGTATTCAATGTATTGCTCGAGCTCCAGAGCGCGGATCTTATCGAGTTCTTCAACCTGGATGGAAGAGATCTCGCGACCTTTAAGAGGCGTGGGTTCATTGACCAGAAAACGGAAGAAAACATTTAGGTCGTAGGCATAGGCAATGCGTGTACGTGTAGCTGTTTTATGCTCGATGCCACGGAAGAAATCCATGACAAACGGCGGGAGAGGGGCAGTGAGCTCGCGTAATTTGAGTACGTTTTCACGGTTTTTGATATCTGCATATTTCATATGGAAGCCTCCTGAAAATGAGTAAAATCAAGGGTTTCAGCGCATATAAGGAATGCTTATACGGAAAAAACAAGCGAGGTATAATCAGTTCTTATAGTTCAAATCAGTTTCCCAGCCGGGAATATTTCCGTGTTCGATGGCGGAAAAAAGGACGGTCCGGATACGGGGGTTTTCCGCCTGCAAGGACCGGACCAGCTTTTTCATGGTTTCACGTTTGGTAGAACCATCAGCGGGACATTTGGCCTTTACAACGGGTAAATCGTATTTTTTCCTGAAAGCAACAATTTCTCTTTCCTCTACATAGATGAGCGGCCGTATGACCTGAAGACCGGTGCGGTCCAGATGAGTGTTCGGAGCAAATGTATTGATGCGGCCTTCGTAGATCAGCGACATCAGGAAGGTCTCGATGATGTCGTCCATATGGTGGGCGTAAGCGACTTTATTACAGCCGAGATGACGGATCTCGTCGTTGAGTGCACCTTTGCGCATTTTGGCACAGAGGGAACAAGGATTGGTTTCATGGCGCGCATCAAAGATGATTTGATAGATTTCGGTTTTGACTTTGTAATATGGTACACTCAGCTGAGCGCAGAGATTTTCGATCTCAGACGTATCAAAGTCCGGCAGACCGAGATCTACGGTCACTGCGACGAGTTCAAAGTGCTTGGGATAAAAACGCCGCAGGCCATGCAATGCATATAACAATGTCAATGAGTCTTTGCCGCCGGAAATACCGACCGCGATTTTGTCACCTTCATTGATCAGATGATAATGATCGACAGCGCGGCGTGTATGACTTAACAGACGTTGTAATGTCATAGAGATCACCTCAGTGAAATAATATGCTGAAAAGCATTAAAGCGCCTTCGTGTATAAATACATGCCGAAAGAGGCTGAAAAACGCTCTGAGAGTAGTATATCACGGGAATATGGGCTTTTCAAGCACAAACTATTCGTTAAACTTGAGTTTCGCGAATAGTTGCAGACCGCCGAGCAGGTATGCAGCCACCCTCTTATGCTTGCATTTTCCGCCTATCTGTGGTACGATTATCAAGTATTTTATGCATTTTCCATGCGATGTTTGTCTATTGCATTATCGATCGGCTTTTCATGAATTGCCGTACATTTAGATGCAATTATGTTTGCATCGCAATTACAATATGTTTAAGGAGTATCCAATATGTGTGGTATCATCGGTTACAATGGTAATCTTCAGGCTCCCGGCCTTCTGATCGAAGGTCTGGAACGTTTGGAATATCGTGGCTATGACAGCGCCGGAATTGCGGTCAAGGACACCAAGACCTCTTCGTTTCATGTGATCAAGACCGTCGGCAAGGTGGCGGAATTGAAAAACCGTCTTCCTGAGCTCGACGGTATTTCTTCCACCTGCGGTATCGGTCATACGCGCTGGGCTACCCATGGCGGCGTTTGCGAGGTCAATGCGCACCCGCACACCTTCGGACGCGTGGTTTTGTTACATAACGGTATCATCGAAAATCACCGTGAACTCGTGGAAAAATTCGGTCTCAAAGGCAAATTAAAGACGCAGACCGATACCGAGATCGCTGCTGCCGTTTTTGATGCCTACTATCAGGGAAACCCGAAGGAAGCCATCCGCAAGGCGGTCAAGGAATTCATCGGAACCTATGCTTTCTGCATTATGTTTGTTGAGGAGGACGAGGCCGAGGCTTCTACTGACGAGATCTACGCGATCCGCAGCGTCAGCCCTCTGGTGGCTACTCTTTGTGACGACGGTGCGTTCATATCTTCAGACATCACCGCTCTGATCAAATATACAAATAAATATTTCGTAGTTCCGGAGAACCATATTGTTACACTTGGTAAAAACACCATGACCATCGAGGATATGCGCGGTCATAAATTCACGCCCGAATATCTTACTGTAAATTGGGATATTTCCGCCGCACAAAAAGGCGGTTATAAGCACTATATGATGAAGGAGATCATGGAACAGCCGGATGTGATCGCAGCAACGATCCACGGACGTATTTCGGACGGTCTCCCCTCTCTCGCTAACGACAATGTGCCCGATGATATCTTTAAGGGCCTGCACAGCATTCAGATCGTAGCCTGCGGAACGGCAATGCATGCCGGCATGGTTTTTAAAGCCATGATCGAGCCGATACTGCGTGTTCCGGTGACCGTAAATATCGCATCGGAATACCGCTATCAGGATCCGATCGTGGACGAACATACGCTGGTCATCGCGATCTCGCAGTCCGGTGAGACCATCGATACTTTGGAGGCACTGCGCCTGTCGAAGCGCTATGGTGCCACTACCCTGGCCGTGGTCAATGTCCAGGGATCCAGCATTGCCCGTGAAAGCGATTATGTCGTATATACTTATGCGGGTCCGGAGATCGCCGTAGCCAGCACGAAGGCTTATACGGTCCAGATCGCGACCTTGTATCTGATCGGCTGCCGTATCGCCCTTGCGAATAAAAAAATGACACAGAAGGCCGCAAAGCAGTTTATCCGTAACCTGGAACAGGTGTCGGCACATATTAAGAGCATTCTGGATAACCAGGAGCCGATCAAAAAAGCTACAAAATACCTGAAAAAGGCAACGGATGCGTTCTTTATCGGACGCGGCAACGACTATGCGCTCTCGCTGGAAGGCTCGCTGAAGCTTAAAGAGATCTCCTATATCCATGCGGAGGCCTATGCAGCCGGCGAACTCAAGCACGGTACCATCGCACTGATCACCGAAGGAGTTCCCGTGATCGCCGTTGCGACCCAGCGCACCGTCTTCTCTAAAACGATTTCCAACATCCGCGAGGTCAATGCCCGCGGCGCCTATGTGATCCTGATCATGGAGGAACAGACCGTCGTGGATAAGGACCTTTGTAAGATCAAACTGACTATCCCGGAAACCGAGGACGTATTCTCCGTCTTCCCCACATCCGCTATCCTGCAGCTGATCGCCTATTATTCGGCAGATGCCCGCGGCCTGGATGTGGATATGCCCCGGAATCTGGCGAAATCCGTAACCGTTGAATGATCGATCCCGTTTCTGTGAGTGAATTGAGGTTTAACTATGGAAAATGAAAAACTGACCGCGAAACAACAACGCGTCTATGAATATTTGACTGAATTCACTCGCCGAAACGGTTATTCTCCTTCGGTCCGTGAGATCTGCGACGATTTGGAACTGAGCTCGACTTCTACCGTATTCGGCCATTTGGAAACGCTGGAGAAAAAGGGCTATATTCGCCGCGGTACAGGGAAAAACCGGGCCATCGAGATCATAAATGATAAAGATCTTCGCTCAAATATCGTACACATCCCGTTGATCGGACGCGTAGCTGCCGGACTGCCGATCTTAGCCGAACAGAATATCGAAGGGTATTTTTCGGTAAACAGCGATGCATTGCCCCATTCGGGAACCTTATTCATGCTGAAAGTAAAAGGCGAAAGCATGGTCAATATCGGAATACGAAACGGTGACCAGGTTATCGTCTCTTCCACTCCCACTGCCGAAAACGGCGATGTAGTCGTGGTTTTGATCGATAACGAAGCCACCGTAAAAACATTTTATAAAGAAAAGGGACACTATCGTCTCCAGCCGGAAAACGACACTATGGAGCCTATAATCGTAAAGGAATGTAAGATACTGGGAAAGGTCGTCGGACTCTTTCGGATCTTTTAACACTCCCTACTCTATATTTGTCACAACGTAAGCCAATTCTTTCTTCTCTATGAGTTTATCGCCGTCAAAAGTAAGTTCTACTATATATGGCATCCATCCGACTATTCTCAAAAAGTCGTTAAGTCCGAAAGAATTATCATAATAGTTCAAAATCGTCGATAACGCCGTGCCATGCGTCCCGATCACTATCGTTTCGCCTGCATGAGCGGTAAGAACATCTTTTAATGCCTCTATATTTCGTGACTGCACCGATGCCAGGCACTCTCCGCCTTCTTCTGCGCACGAAAAATCTGCCCATCTTTTTTCCAACCAGCCGTTTTCCCAAGTTCCGACCTTTTTTTCTCTAAAACGTTCATCCGTTATGATCGGCATGCCGAAATGATCGGCAGCCGGTTTTATTGTATCAACGCTTCTTTTATAGGGACTGCTCATGAAACGATCGATCTTGAATTCTTTTAATGTATCAACAACGATTGTTCTGCTTTTAAAACCGTCCTCCGAGAGCGGCCTTATTCTATCGTCTTCCCCATACAGGGCTCTGGCATGTCGGACGAATATGATTCGGGTAATGTTTGGCATATCTATTATTCCTCAGGACAATGTAATTCAAAAAATGATCAACACAAGCTCATTTTTATGTCATATTCTCACCCTGGCAAATATTTGGGCATTTTTAGCACGAACCGATCGGCTTCGGTGCTTTTTTTATGTTACAGATCAGGGACGAAGCAGTTCCAGCAGTTCCTCACGAGTGAGGTTGCCGAAGGATGCTTTCTCGGTATCGAGGATCCTCTCCGCTAAGTCCCCCTTCGCCTGTTGAAGTTTTAAGATATTCTCTTCGATCGTGTTTTCCGTGATCAGTCGGAATACCGAAACAACGTTATTCTGGCCGATCCGGTGCGTGCGGTCGGTCGCCTGGTTCTGGACCGAAAGGTTCCACCAGGGATCATAATGGATCACGATGTCTGCAGCCGTCAGGTTCAGTCCGGTACCGCCCGCTTTCAACGAGATCAGGAAGATTCGGGTGTCGGTTTGCGTCTCATCCTGGAACTTTTCGACCAGTTCCGCCCGCTCCTGCTTCGGAGTATCCCCTGTAATGCGATAAAAAGCCCAGTTTTCGGCTTTTAGGCGTTCGGCGATAATCTCCAGCATGGAAGTGAATTGGCTGAAAATGAGCATTTTATGGCCACCCTCGAGGGCCTGCTGAATATACTCCATACAAGCATCGAGTTTTGCATTGCCCCCTTTGTAGTCTTCATATACCAGGTCGGGGGAACAACAGATCTGCCGCAGGCGCAGAAGTTGCGAAAGGATCTCGATCTTATTTTGCGCATAGGCCTCGTCGCTCTGACCGGACAGTTGTTCGAGAAGCCGGGCCGTCCACGCATCGTAGAGTTTGCGCTGCTCTCCCTCCAGCCGTACAAATACCGTCTCTTCCAGCTTATCGGGAAGTTCAGGCAGCACATCTTTCTTCCGGCGCCGCATGATAAACGGCGCGATCATAGCCCGGAGTTTATCCGCTGCCTTCGTATCGTCATCCTTTACGATGGGCATTTCAAAACGATCCCGGAATTCGGAATAATCATACAGATAGCCGGGCATCAGGAATGAAAAGATGCTCCAAAGCTCGCTCAGGCGGTTTTCAATGGGCGTTCCGGTGAGTGCATACCGGGTCACACTGTGGATCGATCTTACGGCCAGGGCATTTTTCGTTTGCTGGTTTTTGATATACTGGGCTTC
Source organism: Lachnospiraceae bacterium UBA1201 (assembly GCA_002309675.1). GTDB lineage: Bacteria > Bacillota > Clostridia > Lachnospirales > Lachnospiraceae > UBA1201. The sequence continues at coordinate 20,248 of DBXX01000095.1, read as the reverse complement.
GTCAAGAATCTCGAAAGTAAACTCGACTGAACTATACTGCGCATAATCCCTTCGTAACAGATCGTAGGATGTGATCAGGATATCATAACCGGAATGTTCTTCCAGAATGGCTGCGCGCTCGGCCGCCGATCCGATCACCATGACGCTGCGAAGCTCAGGCGTGAACTTACGGATCTCATTATACCAGTTGAATATCAGGGACGCAGGGCAGACGATCAATGTGTGGCACGGTCTCCCTTCTTCCTTTTCGGACAGAAGGAGGCTGAGCAGCTGGACCGTTTTTCCGAGGCCCATTTCATCTGCCAGGATACCGCCGAAACCGTATTTCTGCAGTTTCTTCAACCAGCAAAAGCCCTGAATCTGATAATCCCTAAGCACACCGTTTAAACTCTCGGGGATCTTTGTTGTTCCCTCTGTAGGGCTTAAAAAGTTTTCGGAAAATGAACGGGCCTGCGCGTCGATCGTGATCGATGTTGCATCGTCCAGTGAACGGGCCAATTGCTCCAGATAAAAGATACGATTCACAGGCAGCGACAAGGCATCGTTTTCTTTCTCACTCAGCGAACGTGTCGAAACATGCAGCTCCCGAAACAGGCGATCGGCTTCTTCCAGGGCTGCGGAGCCTTCTTCCAGGGAAAAGAATGTGCCGTCTTTCAAACGATAGTATTTCTTTTTCTTTCGATATTGATCCAGCAGCGATGCAAGTTCCTTTAACGTAAGTCCGTCGGGATCTGCAATATTAAGATCCAGAAGATTTCCGCTTAAGGAGACACCTACCCGGATATTCGATTTCGGGCGAACACGTATCTGCTTAACGTCTTCCGAAGCATAGACCGAACCAAACCGGTACAGAAAATCCATGCCTTCGTAATAAAACTCATACAATTTGTCTTCCGTATCCAGACGAAACAGGTCTTTTTGTGAAGGATCATTTTCAAAATAACTGCGTATACGGGCGCGGATCTTACGCTCCAACGACATGTTGCGCCGGTACGCGGCAAGCCGGTCTTCTGCTTCCGAAGCGATCCCGAGTTCCACGGGGATATCATCATACGAGATCTTCACACGCAGAGTCAGCAGTCCGTTTTCTTTCTCTTCGGGTACGTCGAGGAAGAACGTAATAAGAGGTGCAACCGGAGTGTATTTTGTCAGATCGATATCTTCCGACGCTTCGATCCGGATCCGTGATTCTATCGGATACAGAACCTTCGCATAGAATTCACCGAAACGGTCTTTGTGGATGACACGGAAAATGTCGTTCTGTCTGCGTCCGCCCTTCCCCTGCAGAAATCCGGCTAAAAAAGGACCGGCTTTCGCGGAAAAATCCGGATCACACAGGTAGATTCGGTTATCCAGGATAAGCGCCAGTTCATGACCTGCCGAAATTAAGCGTATATGGCCCTCTAAACCGATTTTTATATGGTCGTCGTGTATTTTGTCGATTCTACATAAAATGTCCGGATTTGAGGCGATTACGGGCATGAGATGCGGAAGTTCACTGTCCGCGACCACGATCTGCGGAGGATCCAGAGAACGAAGGAAGTTCGCCGTGTTGTTTTCGGTCAGCGGAATGTGGTGCAGACCTTTCGGAGTCTCATAACGGTTCAACAGGAACCTGCGAGCCTCTTCCGTACGCAGGATAAAATCCAGCTGTGGCAGCGAGTTTTCGGCAAATGCTTCGCGGACATGCCGGAAAGAAAGTTGCTTTCCGTATGAAACATGATCCCGGTTACGGACGTGTTCGGCAAATTCCGACAGATTTTTCAAAACATACGGGCGCTCGATCCCGATCTTATATTCGACCGCGTAAGGATAATGCGTATCATCGTTTAAAATGATCTGGGGAAGCAGGGAAACCTTTTCACGCAGCTCCTCTTCATCCCACTCCATTTCGGAATACGACTCGATCAGGGAGGCGATCACCGGATCTTCCGGATCGGCACTCTTTAGCATACGCGTCTCATCGGACAATGCAGTTGCGGCCCAAAGGATCGCGATCGCAACGCCGTGACGGCACAGATTTCCCGAGGCATGGCAGCGGCTGCAGGAATTCTGCGTGTAACGTTCGGAGTTTGGATGATAGGTGATCTTAATAAACAAAGGATCCCCCTGCCCGGCTGCCTCATCGGTCGCCCCGAGAACGGTGATCTCATCCTTCCAAAACGAGCTGACATTGACCACGCGATATGCGCCTGTTTTCGACAGTGACAGCCCGTTATAATATTCAAGATTGTTGACTGCACTGAGCATGATCGATGAACGCCCCGACATTTGAACTCCTCTATTTCTTCTTATGTTTGGTCTTCTCTTTTATCTGTTCCAGTTTGCTGCGGTATTTTTCTTCGTAATTTTTCAGGTTCTCGATGAACGGCAGGTCATTGGCCAGGGAAAACAAAAAGTCGAACGGCTTCTTTCCGGTGCGGACGATGGATTTGACCTGTGCCTGCAGCAATTCATAGCGGACAATGATCTTATGCTCCGTAGCAAAACGGCGGATGCGAACGACGATGTTCAGCGAGTAGCCGACGTCGACCAGGAAGATACCGAAGAAAACGCCGACAAAAAAACTGAAGACGATATTGTCCCAAAGCCAGTTGACCATATTCAGCATATGCTTCTGGATGAAAAAGAAGTAGAATGCGCCAAGTACGGTCCAGTAGATCGAAAACCGAAGACAGATGATCCCGTAGATGTTGCCGAAGCATTCGGAATAATCCCAAAGCTTGATGCGAAGTCCTTTTATGAAAACCAGACCTGCGACAAACTCAAGCGACGTCAGAAAGATCCCCATCAGGATGACGGTGATCACGACTTTTCCGAACGTGATATCTCCCTGAAGCAAGGGGAATGATGATATCCCATACAGCACAATAAGACCGAATCCGTACAAAGGCAGACACGGTCCTACGAGAAATCCCGGGTTGATCCATTTGCGTTCCGGGTTCTGCTTTGAGCGAAACCGGCGGTAGAACAATTCGATAAACCAGCCGGCGATGCTCCCCATCCCGAACAGATAGACCAGGGTCGTTAATATAAGTTGAAATTTTTGCATGGCAGTCTCCTGCGATCTGTATTATCGCATAACAAAACCATAAGATGATCGTATTACATGCGCTCCGGCGCGTCGAAGCCCAACAGGAAAATAGCAGTTTCGAGGATCTCCAGTGCCAGGGTGATCAGTGACAAATACGCCTGCTTCTTCGTTTCATCCTCTTCACCGAGGATCTTGGTCTCGTGATAGAAGCTGTTGAAGGCATCACACAGGCCGAAAAGATATGCGCAGATCTTGTGGGGAGCATTTTCCTCATAAGCGGAGGTGAGCATCGCGTTCCACTTGACGATTTCCTGCATCATGGCTTTGGCGGAAGGATTTCCTGTCACGGAAAGTTTGTCTGCGGATGCTGCATTGCCGGTCTCTTCTTCATACTTCTTCAGAATGGAACGGATACGCACGATGGTATAAAGGATGTAAGGTCCTGTATTTCCGTCGAAGGAAGTAAAACGATCGATATCGAAGATATAATCCTTGGAAGCCTGATTGGAAAGGTCTCCGTACTTTATGGCTGCCAGGCTGATCTTCTCAGCGGTCTTTTGCGCGTCCGCCTCGGCAACGGAACGATTTTCCTTTATTTTTTCAAGAACAGCATCATAGACTTCTGCGATGAGGCTCTCCAGTCTCATGACACCTCCGTCACGAGTCTTGAAGGGCTTACCATCCTTACCGTTCATGGTGCCGAAGCCCATCCACTTCATCTCCCGCTCCTCGGGGACAATGCCGGCCTTTCTTGCGGTACGGAACACCTGTGTAAAATGGAGTTCCTGACGCTTATCCGTCACATAGAGGAACATGTCAGGATGCAGGTTCTGTTCCCTCCAGACGATGGTCGCCAGATCCGTGGTTGCGTAAATGGCAGCGCCATCTGACTTCTCAACGATGCAGGGAGGGATCTCCTTGGAATCCGACTCTTCCGTCACATCCACCACAAGAGCACCTTCGCTCTTATAAGCAACACCGGACTCCTTCATGGAACGGATCATATCTTCGATGAGGGGCTTACTGTCACTCTCACCCATCCACAGATCAAAGAAGACATTCAGACGATCGTAATTCTTCTTCAGATCCGGAACGGACAGGTTCATGATATGCTGCCAAAGTGCCAGATAAGCAGGATCGCCCTGCTGAATCTTCACGACTGCATCATGCGCCCTTACGGCGAATTCCTCATCCTCTTTCTTTCTCGCATTTGCCGCGGGATAGATATCCTCCAGCTCGCTTAAGGTAAAGGGAGCTTCCTTCGGATATTCTCCGGTGAAATCGGGATCAAAATAGCACAAAGAAGGCTGACGGTCTCTAAGTTCCTCGATGATCAGACCCATCTGCAATCCCCAGTCCCCGAGATGTACGTCTCCGGTGACTTTATCTCCCATGTAGGTACGGATCCGCTTGACGCTCTCGCCGATGATGGCAGAACGAAGATGTCCCACATGCAGGGGCTTCGCCACATTCGGGCCGCCGTAGTCCATAACGACCTTTTTGCCTGCACCTTCGGGCGCACCAAAACGGCCTTCACGGCCGGCTTCTTCCATTTGTCCGAGATAGTCTGTCAGAAACTCCTCGGAGATATTCAGGTTGATGAAACCGGGCATGACTACGTCGACCATGGAGAAGATATTCTCCGCAGGAAGAGCGGCCACGACCTCTTTCGCGATAACGGCCGGAGCCTTCTTATACTGTTTCGCTCCTGCCATGGCGCCATTGCACTGAAATTCGCAGAGATCCGGTCGGTTCGAAACGCTTACCTTTCCGAGCGCTGCATCATAACCTGCTGCGGCAAATGCTTCTCCAAGGTATACGCTGATCTCTTCCAATATAGTTTTCATTGAATTGTCTCCTTACTTCTTTTCGGAAGCCTTCTTTTTCGCCTTCGGCTTCTCTTCAGGCGTGAGGCTTGCATATAATTCCTCATATTTCTTCGCGGAAGCATCCCACGAATAATCACATTCCATCGCGCGAATCACCATTTCGTTGAACTGCTCACGGTGACGATAATACAGATTCTTAGCAAACTGCAGACGGAACAGCATCTCGTGTGCATTGTAATTTGCAAACGAGAAACCATTACCGGTATTGGAACCGTTTTGGAAATCGGTAACCGTATCCTTCAGGCCGCCGGTCTCACGGACCAGAGGCAAGGTTCCGTAACGCAGACTCATAAGCTGTGACAGGCCGCAGGGTTCAAACAGTGACGGCATCAGGAACAGATCGCAGGCTGCATAGATGCGATGCGAAAGTTCCTCGGAATAATAGATATTCGAGGAAACACGATCCGGTTTCTGCGAAGCGTGCCAGTTGAACAGATCTTCGTACTGCTTCTCTCCCGTTCCGAGAACGACAAGTTGTACATCGTCCGTCAGGATCTCGTCGATCACATGGCGGATCAGGTCCAGGCCCTTTTGTGAGGTCAGACGGGAAATGATACCGATCATGAAGACGTCGCCGTCCTCTTTCAGATGCAATTCCTTTTGCAGGGCGATCTTATTGGCGCGTTTCCCTTCGATCGCCGTGGTCGTATTGTATTTACGGGTCAATGCGGGATCGGTCTCAGGATCGTAAATCTTGTAATCGATACCGTTCAGGATGCCGCGCAACTGCCCTGCTTTAGCGCGCATGAGTCCATCCAGACCTTCGCCGAAGAACGGCTGTTGGATCTCCTGCGCGTACGTCTCGCTGACGGTCGTGATCGCGTCCGCGTAGACCAGGCCGCCCTTTAACAGATTTCCGTTTCCGTAACACTCGAGTTTATCCGGGGTAAAATAATAGTCAGAAAGACCGGTCATGTTCTTGATCGTCGAAACATCCCAGGTACCCTGGAACTTCAGGTTGTGGATCGTCATGATGGTCTTGATGCCCATGAAGAACATATCGCCCTGGAAGGAGTCATTGAGGTAAACGGGAACCAGACCGGACTGCCAGTCATGGCAGTGGATGATGTCCGGGCGGAAACCGATCAGCGGCAGGCAGGAAAGCACCTGACGTGAGAAGAAAGCAAACTTCTCGATATCCTCGTACATATTATGGTACGGCCAGGGACCGCCGAAATAGAACTCACTGTCGATAAAGTAGAAATGGATACCTTCGTATTCCATCTCCAAAATACCGACATACTGGTTGCGCCAGCAAAAATCGGTATAATAGTGAGTCACATACTTCATCTGGGAAGAATATTTCTCGGGAAGGCACAGGTATTTCGGAAGGATGACACGTACATCGTATTTTTTCTTATCGATGTACTTCGGCAGAGAACCGATCACATCCGCTAAGCCTCCGGTCTTTATAAACGGCACACACTCAGAAGCTACAAAAAGCACATTTTTCATAGACTCACCTCCGCTGTTCGGATTAATTCCGGAAAATACAGTATCAAAATCTCAAAAATCGAAGTAATAGTTACATATTACTTTCATTCTACTATATTTTGTCGGAAAAATAAAGCACAAAAAATTAAGCTTTGAAAGTTTCTGTTACATCGGCCGCATCCTTCCACATGCGTTCCAGATTATAGAACGAACGGGCCTCGTCGGAAAAAATGTGGACCAGGCAAAAACCGTAATCCATCAGGATCCAAGTGTCGCTTCCCGCTCCTTCGATACTCTTTACGTTGCAGCCGGCCTTCGTCAGCTTCTCGTCAACATTGTCCGCCATAGCGACCATCTGGTTCTGGGAACCGGCCGACGCGATCACGAAATAGTCGGCGATCGTGCTGATCTTCTCTATGTCGAGTACTTTGATCGCATGCGCTTTCTTATCATCCAGTGCATCGTATACGATCTTAATCAATTCTTCTGTATTCATTTCTCCTCCTTGGATCCGCAAATCCCTTCATAATATTTGCAGACCTCTGCTGTCAGCGGCGATATCGACGCTGCTTTTTTATTCAAATAGTCGCAGGTCTGTTTTGCGATCTCATAAACTGCGCGGTCAATGTCCGTAAATGCGAGCTGTCGAAGCCGCGCCTGCACGGATGCTTCGATCTTCGTCCGGTTCGGTTCGATGTAATCGGCGATGAACAGGATCTTCTCCAAAAGCGTCATATCGATCCGCCCGGTCGTATGCCAAAGGATCGCGGAGATGATCTCGGGATCGGTGATTTCATACTTCTTCTGTACCAGGACCGCCCCTGCTTTCGCGTGGAGCAGCCCGCTGTTCTGATACTTCTTCTCCCCGGGATCGTAACCACCCTCTTTACACAGTTTCAGCATCGTGTCTAAGGAGAGATATTTCGCACAGTCATGCAAGAGGCCCGCAATGAGTGCCTTATCAGTCAGCAAGGGATCATAACGCATAGCCAGCGCCGCAGAAGTATAAGAAACGCCCTCCGAGTGCTCATAGCGTTCTTTTTTGAGCGCTTTTTTGAGTTCTTTTCGCATCTCAAACAGTTCCATCATTTTATCCTCTTTAACCCATGTACAATTTGTTTTTCTTTATGATTGAAAGGACCTTATCCGGAAGGTAGTCGGTCACATTTTTATCACAGGCCCCTGCCAATGCATTCCGGATCTCGGTCGATGAGATATCGACCTGATCATCCTTTTTAAAGAGCGTGATCTTCGCCGAGAACCTGTTCCTCAGCATAGAAGCATATTCTTTCAGGCTTATGTAATCTTCCGTTCCCCTGCAATATACGCCGATATGGGCCAGCCGGAAGATCACCTCGGGTTCATACCATTTATCCATGTAGCACAAGGAATCGGATCCGACTAAAAGATAGAGGCGAACTCCCTTTCCATATTGAGCGGTCAATATCTGCAAGGTATCTGAAGTATAGGAAACGCCTTCCTTCTCCAGTTCCAGATGGGAGCAGGAAAACGAAGGCTCATCTTCGATCGCAGCCTCTACCATGGCGGCACGTAAATTGCCGTCGGTCATATGGATATCTTGCTTATGAGGCGGGATGCAAGCGGGCATAAAAACGATCTCATCCAGTTTCAGTCGTCGCATGGCTGCATGCGCGATCGCCAGATGACCTTTATGGATCGGATTAAATGTACCTCCCAAAATCCCGATTTTACGCATAGACTCTCCTTTGCTTTAGCAGATGAATGACTGCGATACAGACGTATGGTTTATTCGTATTTTCTGTTTTTCTCTTCCGCTGCCGGCTTATAAAGCACAATCTTCTTTCCGATCACCTGAACGACCGTGGAATGCGTACGCTCAGCGAGCGTCTGCGCGATAACGTTAGTATCATCCAGACAGTTCTTCAGAACATTGATCTTAATCAGTTCGCGTGCTTCCAGTGCCTCGGCAACCGCAGCGGTCACTTCCGGTGTGAGCGAACCCTTTCCGATCTGGAAGATCGGTTGCATATTCATCGCTGCCCCTTTAAGAACAGCACGTAATTTACTGGTCATATATTCACCTGCTTATTTATAATAATCGAATGCAAGGCCGTACATACGTACGGTATCGCCCTCCTGGATGCCTTCTCTTTCGAGATCATCCAGAATGCCGCTTTTCTTAAGAAATTCCTGGAAGAAGCCGAAGCCCTTCTCGGAATCCAGATTGGTATAGCCGAGCATCTTCTCGATGCGAGGCCCTTCGACGACGAATTCACCCTCTTCGTTTCGGGTAACGGTATACGGTAAGGATGCCGACGCATCGTAGGTGTACTCGAATTCGGGCTCGAAAACGGTAACCTCCTGCGGAAGCTTCGCCAGCACTTCCTTCAGGCATACAAGGACATCCTTTATGCCTTTTCCGCTGACTGCAGAGATCGGGAATACGCCGACTGCCTGATCGGAAAATGCTTCCTTCAGGCGGCGGATCACATCCTCCGTCTCCTCTTCGGACAGCGCATCGGTTTTATTTGCCGCGATGACCCAGGGACGTTTTGCGATCTCTGGATCATAAGCCTCAAGTTCATGGCAGATCTTCCGGATATCCTCGACAGGATCACGTCCTTCGATGCTCGCCGCATCAACGATGTGAAGGATCACCTTCGTACGCTCGATGTGACGCAGGAAAGAATGGCCCAGTCCGACACCTTCACTGGCGCCTTCGATAAGTCCGGGAATATCCGCAATGATGAAACCGTCAATTCCATCAAAATCCACGACGCCGAGATGCGGGTTAATGGTCGTGAACGGATAATCCGCGATCTCCGGACGTGCGTTGGAAACACGCGTAAGGAAGGTGGATTTACCGACATTCGGATAGCCTACCAGGCCGACATCCGCGATAACTTTCAGTTCCATAAGAAGATACAGTTCCTGCGCTTCCTGGCCGGGCTTCGCGTATTTCGGAACCTGCATCGTCGCGGTCGCATAGTGCATATTGCCCAGACCACCTTTACCGCCCTGAAGAACGGTTACTCGTGTATTTTCGCCGGAGAGATCTGCAACGATCTTACCGGAGTTTTCTTCGCGGAGGACGGTTCCTTCGGGTACACGAATAACCAGGTCTGCGCCGTCTCTGCCGTGGCATCGACGCTTGCCACCCTCTTCACCGTTTTCTGCGATATATTTACGGATATGGCGAAAATCCGTCAATCCGTTCATGCCTTTATCGACTTGGAAAATAATATCTCCGCCCTTACCGCCGTCGCCGCCGTCCGGGCCACCGTTTGCCACATATTTCTCTCTGCGAAAGCTTACATGGCCGTCTCCGCCCTTACCGGAACGTATATAGATCTTAGCACGATCTGCAAACATGAATGTGTCTCCTCGTATAAAACAAAGCTCTAAATCATAGTTTCCTAGGATCTAGAGCTTTCGGACTATCAAACGAAAGAAAGCCTTCCGTTTGTAGGTATTTGGTTTAAGAGCACCCCTCGGATACGCTTAAATTACTCAGCTACCGGATAAACAGAAACCTGCTTTCTGTCTCTGCCTAATCTTTCGAAACGAACTACGCCGTCTACAGTTGCGAACAATGTGTCGTCGCCGCCGCGTCCTACGTTGTTTCCGGGATGAATCTTAGTGCCGCGCTGTCTGTAAAGGATGTTGCCTGCCTTTACAAACTGACCGTCAGCTCTCTTCGCACCAAGTCTCTTAGACTCGGAATCTCTACCGTTCTTAGTAGAACCTACGCCCTTTTTATGAGCGAACAACTGAAGGTTCAATTTAAACATAGGTCTATACCTCCTGATCGTTAATCTTCGTAAATGTTCCGCTTGATCTGCGATACTTACGTACGTGAAGGAATTCTTCGCCGTACTCTTCGTTTATCATACGGAGTCCTTCAAGCAATGCCTGAAACAATAACCTGCCTTCATGCAAAGGCTTTTCTTTGAAGCGAAAACGGATCAAACCATGCGCTTCATTGACCTCGGATACGAACGGTTCGTTCGTAAGTTCAGCTACGCTCTCTAAAAACGTATACGCCAGGATCGATACGGCTGCGCAAATAATGTCCCTGCCCGATGCCTCAAAGCCGGCATGACCGCCGATACGAAAGCCGAAAGGCTCGTCGTTTTCGTCAAATAAAATGCATGCCTTTATCATAGTTTTGAATTAAGCGTTGATCTTTTCGATCTTCACTTCGGTGTACTGCTGTCTGTGTCCGTTCTTCTTGTGATATCCGGACTTTCTCTTGTACTTGTAAACGATAACCTTCTTGGCTCTTCCGTTCGCTACTACAGTAGCGCTGACTGTTGCACCTGCAACGGTCGGCTCACCTACCTTGAGTTCTCCGGCATTTACTGCAAGAACCTGATCAAAAGTGTACTCAGAACCTTCCTCAACGCCGAGCTTCTCAACACGGATAACGTCTCCTTCGGATACTTTGTACTGCTTTCCACCTGTTGCAATAATTGCGTACATATAGGCACCTCCTATTTATCATTACTCGCCGACTTCGGCGGTCAATGTCCTCGCTTTCGCGAAAAGATCAACACTTGAAAAGCCCCATCGAGCGGCATACTCAGTGAGTATAACACATTCGATGAGGCTTGTCAACGATTTATTTAGCTTCTTTTTTCTCTTTTTTATTGGTCTTCTGTACCAGGAACAGGGAAAGCAGAAGGGCTACGAAATACAGTGCACATGTTACGTAGAGAACCATCTGATAACCTTCCGGATTCAGAGCGGCGTCAGGAGTTCCGAAATGAGAAGTGATGAAGGTAGCCATCTGGTTACCGGTCAGACCTGCAAATGCCCATGCGGAAAGCGTGATACCGTGGATCGCGGAAATGCTGCCCATACCATAGTGGTCGGAAAGCAGGGTCGGTACGTTGGAGAAACCGCCGCCGTATCCGGCATTGACCATGAACAGAAGCGCCAGCACCAGAATGATCAGAACGATGTTACCCTCTCCCTTTCCGATACCGTTCGTAACAATAACGAGTCCGGTGCAGATGATGGAGATGGCAAAGATCATCTTATAGATCGTGTTACGATCCTTCATGTAGTCTGCCCAGGTCGAGAAACCGAGACGGCCGCCTGCATTGAAGATCGCGGAAACGGTGGAGATGATACCCGCCGAACCTACAAGTCCGATACAGCTTACGATCTGCTTCTCCTGTGAGATCAAAGCGAGACCGCAAGTGATGTTGATGTAGAACATAAACCAGATACCGAGATAGTTGGTAAGAGGTTTTTTCTTGATGGTCGC
>DBXX01000095.1:0-8589 GCA_002309675.1 Lachnospiraceae bacterium UBA1201 | reverse complement strand
AGATGTCCTACGAACATCATTACGAAATATACACAGCCCAGAATGATGAACATCATCCAAACACCATCCTGAACCGGTGTGCCGTCTGCAAGAAGATACGGGCTCTTTTTACCGGTCTTCAGGATCATGGTCATGAACGGGCTGGCGATGGCTTTCGCTGCGCCGAAACCTGCTACAGAGAGACCGGTCGCCAGACCTTTGTGCTCGGAAAACCAGAGCATCAGGGTCTTAACAGGGCTCAAATATCCGGTTCCGAGGCCTACGCCCATTACGAAACCATAACTGAAATAGATACCAAGCAGCGGAAGAACGGTTCCGTGATATTTCTCCATGCCGCCAAGCTTGATGAAGAAGCCGGTGCCGAGCATACCTGCCGTAAAGCAGATCGTTGCGATCAGGGAAGACTTATGAATGTCCTTCTCAACGATATTTCCGAGGAAGGCTGCGCTCATTCCCAGGAAAAAGATGGCGAAAGAGAACGCCCAGCCGACGTTGGATTTGGACTGGCCGATATACGTAGAGATCTCATTCGAAAACAGAGACCAGCAATATACCGTACCGATACTGCAATGGAGTAATAATGCCGGGATCGCTGCCCGTATCCATTTGTTGTTCATATCAGATAACCTTCTTTCTTGAAATAGCAAATGCCTTATATATTATACTCTCTTTTAAGGATTTGTCCACCGCTTTTTTCGATCGGGGCGAAAAATCTTTCGAGCAGCTTCGGCTTAATCCTCTCTCCGGCTCATCGCTTCATGCAGAGGCCTGCGGACTTTCTGCCTGGTGATCTCCACCAGATCCAGTTTGCTGATCCCGATCAGGTTCGTCTTTACCGGGTCCTGCGCCAGCAGACCGCCCAGTACGTTCATCAGTTCTGCCTTGTCCTCTTTATCTGGCATATTGATGAAATCGATCAGGATGATGCCGGACAGGTTGCGCAGACGGATCTGCCGTGCCGCCTCGGCCGCCGCTTCTCTATTGATCGCGAAGATGTGGGAACGCATGTCCTTTTTATTGATCGCCTTGCCGGTATTGACATCGATAACGGTCAATGCTTCCGTCGGCTCGATGACCAGATAGGCGCCGGAATCAAGCCAAACCCTTTTGCGAAGCAGATCCTCCAATAATCTCTCGACATTATAGACCGAAAGCAGGGAAACTTCATTTTCCAATCTCAGCTTATCTTCCGGAAAATGATAATCGGTGACGAGATACTCTTTCATCTGATCGAACAATACCGGATCATCGGTCTCGATCTCGGGATAGTCTTTACCGGAACGGATATCGCGGAGATCCTTAAGCCACAGGGGGCTCGGTTTATACAGGCAGGAGAAAATCGTGCGGTACGGAGCCTTTTCGAGCACCGATCGACAGATCGCAGTCAGGTGCCGGATCTCATCCTCTACTTCGCTCTCATTCGCCTCGTAGGCATTCGTGCGAAGGATGATCCCCACGTGTTCGCCTGTCAGGGGCTCTAAAACGGCCTTTATGCGGTTTTTCCATGCGGCATCGGTGATTTTCTTACTGATCGATAAAGCGTCGGAATCGGGCAATATAACGGCATAGCGGCCGTCAAACGCCAAATGGGTAGTCAGTGAAGCCGGTTTCGTTTTTATCGGCTCCCGCAGAATCTGCACCAGGAGTTCGTCGCCCGGACATACGGTGTTCGGATTGTTACGTTTAATAAAGATGGGCGCGTAGCCCGGTGCATTGACCGTAGGTTTTAAATCATCCAGGGGAAGAAAACAATGGGCAGGTTCCGAATTCTCTCCGCTCACGCCGATATTCACAAAGGCCGCATTCAGGTTTTTAACGATATTTGCGACCTTACCGATGTAGATGGCTCCAATTACAAACGGGCTTTCGTTGCTCTTGGAATCATAAACATGAAGTTCCTTGACGCTTTGGTCTTCGACTGTCAGGGATAGGATCTTATTTTCCCGCCGCATTATGAGCCGTTTCATGACCGTCCCCCTTCCAAAACGACTGTCCCCATATCATTCAGCGAGATGAAACCGCCGTTTTCGTCATCTGCATACAGATCGATCCGATGGATCCGAAGTTTATTTCCCGGATATTCGAGCTGATCCGGATATGCTTCGCAAAAAGTCCGAAATACCAGATCGGGTTTGATATTGATCGCGGACCCCGTGGAAACACGCAGATAGAGACGGTCCTCTTCCATTTGGCTTTCCAGAATATGCGGTTTGATATCCAGGGTAGTCTCACCCTTCTTCGACTCTTTCGTAGCGAGGATCTCGGGCTTATTCAGAAAATCCTCCCATAACTGCTTCGCCTGTGCAGAGAATTTCTCCCTTCCATCGATCCATAACATGTAATCGGCAGCTGCGATAACGGACATGCCGCCCTTAGCTTTTTCGGGCAATTCCCGATAATCCAGCACGCGCATGCCGTCGGTCATTACTTCATTCAGGCGTCGTACGCTTTCCTCGGTGGAAAATGTATCATAGACCTGAATGTCGACATACTCGCCTTCACTGCTCATGCCCAGCCCAAGCGGCTGCGCAAAACTCATGATCTGGTGCGGCGAATATCCTCCCGTATAGGAGATCGGGATGCCGGCGCGGCGCATGGCTTTCTGGAAAAAACGCATGACATCCAGATGTCCGATATATACCAGGGATCCGTATTTGGCAAATTTAATTCTTACGTTCAACGCAGATCCCTCCTTCGAAACTTCCGACTCCGCAGCCGGAACATTGTTTACGGCAGTTAAACGTTACCTCAGCACGCTGTGCCTTCTCCCACTCGCGAATCAGAAAGCGCTTGGAAACGCCGGTATCGATGAAGTCCCACGGAAGCAGTTCATCCGTAGAACGTTCACGTGTATTGTAGAAATCGATGGATACGCCGCATTTATCAAAGGCTTCCATCCATACTTCATTCTTGTAATATTCCGACCAGGCATCGAAGATGCACCCCTTTTCGTATGCCTTAACGATCACGTCTGCGACGCGACGGTCTCCGCGGGCCAGAACGCCCTCGAGGACGGTCAGATCGGCTTCATGCCAGTTATACTTCATACTCTTTGAGTTCAGCATTTCCCCGAATTTGTGACGGACGATGCGCGCGCGGTCCAGGAACTCTTCCTTCGTGCACATCGGTACCCACTGGAACGGGGTAAACGGCTTCGGAACGAAGAACGACGAACTGGCTACGATCTGTACGCGTCCGTTTCGTTTCTCCTTCGGAATCTCGTAATAACGGGCTGCGATCTTATTACAGAGGATCGGTATGCCCTCCATATCATCGACCGTTTCGGTCGGAAGACCGAGCATGAAATAGAGTTTCACGCGAGTCCAGCCAGCATCAAAAGCCTGTCCGGAGCCGTTGATGATATCTTCTTCCGTAAGGCCTTTATTGATCACGTTACGAAGGCGCTGCGTACCTGCCTCCGGCGCAAAGGTGACCGAACTTTTGCGGATATCCTGCACCTTACTCATTACGTCGAGGGAAAATGCATCGATACGCAAAGAAGGCAGGGAAATATTGACCCCCTGATCTTTATACGTGTCGATCAGATAGTTCACAAGCTCCTCCAGATGCGAATAATCACTGGAAGAAAGGGAGCTTAAGGTGATTTCTTCGTGACCGGTCGATGTCAGCAGTTCGAGCGCATTTTCCTTCAGGAATTTCAGGCTGCGCTCGCGGACCGGACGATAGATCATGCCGGCCTGGCAGAAACGGCAACCACGGATGCAGCCACGCTGGATCTCCAAAGTCACCTTATCCTGGGTCGCCTTGATATAAGGCACGATAGGATGGTTCGGATAATACGTATCGCTCATATCCTTCACGATCTCTTTACGGATCTTCTTCGGAATATCGTCATAGATCGGCTTGAAGGAACGAATCGTATTATCTAAGAGCGGATCCGGTGCCGGATGCTCTTCATCGTAATACTCTACTTCATAAAAGGCGGGAACATACATGCCCGGAACCTTTGCGATCGCATGAAGGATCTCCTCGCGGCTCTTTTTAGCGGCACGCATCTCTTTATAGAGGTCCATGATCTCGTAATACCGGGTCTCGCCTTCGCCCATGTAGAAGAAATCAAAGAACGGTGCCAGAGGCTCCGGATTATACGAACAGGGACCGCCTCCGACCACGATGGGGTCTTCTTCGGTCCTGTCTTTTGCATAGATGGGAATGCCCGACAGGTCCAGAATCTGCAGGACATTCGTATAGCACATTTCATATTGCAGGGTGATTCCCAGAAAATCGAACTTTTTGATCGGAAGCTGACTTTCTACGCCAAACAACGGAATATGATGCTCGCGCATGACACGGTCCATATCAGGCCACGGACTGTACACGCGGTCACAGTAGACATCCTCTCTGCGATTAAACATATCATAGAGGATCTGGATCCCGAGATGCGACATTCCGATCTCGTAAACATCGGGAAAGCACATACAGAACAAGACATCGACGGAATTCACATCCTTCAATGCAGCATTGACCTCATTACCGATATAACGGGCCGGTTTCTCCACGGAAAGCAAGATCTCTTCCGGGACGGCCAAATGTCTTTTTTCGGAAAATGCGATGGCTTCGTTTACGTTCGTTTTCATGCAAAGCCCTCCTGTGATTTCAGTTTATTTCCGTGATAAACTTATTATCTGTTTGCCAACTCTATCATGATATCCTCAAGCGATACTCCTTTTTCAGCCATCAGTACGAGGGCATGATACAGGAAGTCCGCGATCTCGTATTTGATCTCTTCGGGATCAGGGTTTTTCGCTGCGATAACGATCTCGGTCGCTTCCTCTCCGACTTTCTTCAGGATCTTATCGATGCCTTTGTCGAACAGATAATTGGTGTAAGAACCTTCCTTCGGATGTTCCTTGCGATCCTGAATGATCGCCATAACATCGGCCAGGACGTGGTTCGGATCTACCGCAACCGAAGGCTTTTCAAGCACTTTGTTGAAGAAGCAGCTCGTAGCGCCTGTATGACAGGCAGGGCCTACCGGATATACCTTAGCGAGTAGAGTATCTTTATCGCAATCCAGGTAGAGACTCTTCACATACTGGAAGTTGCCGCTGGTCAGGCCCTTCACCCACAATTCCTGACGGCTCCGGGAATAATACGTCATGATACCGGTCGAAACAGTCGTATCAAAGGCCTCTTTATTCATGTAAGCGACCATAAGAACTTCATTTGTACGATAGTCCTGCGTTACGACAGGGATCATTCCCTGCTCATTGAGTTTGCACTCTTCCCAGGAAGCATTGACCGTGATCTCATAAGCGGGCAGACCGATTGAAGCGACGCCGACGCCGCTGTCGATCTTCTCGTCAAGCCCGGAAAGGGAAACCGACTTCACTCGCTCTTCCCCGAAACGCGCAACGCCCTCTTCATACGCTTTCTTCTCCGCCTCGCTGTCGGCGTCACAGAATACAAAAAGCGCACCTGCGTAAATATACTTCTTAATATCTTCAAAACGACGAATGTTGCCGCAGATCGCAGCGGGCATATCGCTCGCCTGGATCATGTGCTTCGCGGTATGGATCGCGAGGTCATTTTCCGCGTCGCCTTCAGAGATGTTCTTCAAAATGACATATCCGAAGCCTTCATTTCGCAGAAGTGCGATTGTCTCCATCGCGTCTTTCCAGACATCCTGCGATTTTTCACGAACGCAGGCCCCCTTGATGAATAAAAAAGCAGTCTTTTCATTTACCGTATGCTGCATAGTTTCATCCTCAATTCTTTTCAAACTTTTCTATGGCCTCTTTCAGGTCAATGCGCTTCTCATACAGTGCTTTTCCGATGATAGCGCCGTGGATCTTCGCGTCGCTGATGGCCTGCAGGTCATCCATGCAGGACATGCCGCCGGATGCGATGATATCGAGGCCGGTCGCATCGGACAATGTCTTCGTTGCCGATACGTTGGGACCGGTAAGCATGCCGTCCTTCGAGATGTCAGTGTAAACGACCGTACGAATGCCGTAGACCTTCATCTGCAGCGCCAGCTCGATGGCGGAAATATTGCTCACGTCCACCCAGCCCTGGGTCGCTACCAGGCCGTTCTTCGCATCGATACCGCAAACCACGTGGGAAGGGCCGAAACTGTCGACCATCTTCTTTAAGAGTTTCGGATCGGTCACTGCCTTCGTGCCTACGATGCCGCGGAATACGCCCATGTTCAGGACCTCTTCCATATCCGCCAGGCTGCGGATACCGCCGCCGAGCTGCACGGGTACATGGACCGAACGAACGATCTCACAAATGACATCACGATTGACCCCGCGGCCCAGTAAAGCGCCGTCGAGGTCAACGAGATGGATAAAGGAAGCACCAGCCGCCTCCCATGCGAGAGCGACTTCGACCGGATCCTCCGAGTATACCTGGACCTGATCAAACAGGCCCTGTTTTAAGCGGACACATTTTTTGTCCTTGATATCTATAGCGGGATATAACTGCATTACAGAGCTCCCTTCGTGGACAATACGCCGTCGATGCGTTCATCGAGCTGGGTAGCCTGATCCAGTGCTTTTGCAAAAGCTTTGAAAACGCATTCGCAGATGTGATGATTATTGGTCCCGTTCAGAAGCTTGATGTGAATGTTCATGCCTGCGGAATAGCTCAGGGCATAGAAGAATTCACGCGTCATCTCGGTATCATACTCTCCGATCCGCGGCGTGGTGAATTCTACGTCGAAATTCAGATACGGGCGTCCGGAAAAATCGATCGCGCAAAGCACCAGTGCTTCATCCATCGGGATGATGGCGGAGCCGAAACGCTTCATGGAAGCCTTGTCCCCCACTGCGTTTAAGATGGCCTGTCCCAGAACTATGCCTGTATCTTCTACCGTGTGGTGACAGTCCACATAGGTGTCGCCGTCGGCATTGACCGTCAGATCAAATAAGCCGTGTCTGGCGAAACTGTTTAACATGTGATCGAAAAAGCCGATGTGGGTATCCACGTCTGCCGTTCCGTTGCCGTCCAGACCGATCGATATCTCGATATTGGTCTCTTTTGTGTACCGGGATACGGTTGCGTTTCTCATAGCATGCCTCCTGACTTGTTATTTATCTTCTTTCTCAAAACGAACTTTGATCGAATTCGCGTGTGCGGTCAGAAACTCCGCGTTTGCAAATGCCTGAATATCGTCCTTCATCGGCGCCAGTGCTTCCTTCGAAAAATAGATGATGCTGGACTTCTTGATATAGTCGTCGACGGACAGCGGCGAGAAGAATTTCGCCGTTCCGTTGGTCGGAAGGACGTGATCGGGGCCTGCAAAATAGTCGCCGAGCGGTTCGCTGGAATACTCGCCGAGGAAGATGGCGCCGGCGTTCTTCACCTTTGTCATGGTGAGGAACGGTTCAGCGGTCAGAATCTCCAAGTGCTCGGGCGCGATATCATTGACCGTCTGAATGCAGGTCTTCATATCTTCGCAGACCAGACTATAGCCGTAGTTATCCAGGGATTTTTCAATGATCTCTTTACGGGACAGTTTTTCGGTAAATGCCTTCACTTCCACGTCGACTTTTTCGGCCAGTTCCATGCTGTCGGTGACGAGGATCGCACTGGCCAGAACATCGTGCTCCGCCTGACTCAGCAGATCTGCAGCCACAAAGCGAGGAGTCGCGGTCTTGTCGGCCAGGACGGTGATCTCACTGGGACCTGCGATGCTGTCGATAGCAACATGTCCGAAAACAGCCTTTTTAGCAAGTGCTACGTAAATGTTGCCGGGGCCGGCGATCTTATCGACCTTCGGAATGGTCTCGGTGCCGTAAGCCATGGCTGCGATCGCCTGCGCTCCGCCGACTTTGTAGATCTTATCGGCACCGGCGATGGTCGCTGCCGCAAGGATCACCGGATTGACCTTGCCGTCCTTACCAGGCGGTGTCGTCATAATGATCTCGGGAACGCCGGCTACCTTAGCGGGGATCACGTTCATCAGAACGGTCGATGAAAGCGGCGCTGTACCGCCGGGCACATAGATGCCGACGCGAGCGATCGGGGTCACACGCTGCCCCAACAGGCTTCCGTCCTCTTTGGTATCAAACCAGCTGTAACGAAGCTGCTTAGTGTGGAATTCGCGGATATTGGAAGCGGAACGCTTCATGACGCCGATCAGTTCGGGATCTACGGTTGCAAGAGCTTCATCGATCTCCTGTTTCGTAACAAGCATCTGATCTGCAGTCAGATCTGCTCCGTCAAATTTCTTAGTGAACGCCAGGACAGCGGCATCACGGTTTGCTTTCACCTCTTTCAGGATGACCGCAACACGATCTGCGTATTCATCATACTGGTTCGGATCGCGCTTCAGCAGGTCCGAAAGGATGTTCTTTTTGTTCTCTTCGTTTAATTTGATGATTCTCATATGGTCTCCTTTATAAAGCCGGCTCACGCACGGTCTTCGATCAGTTTCTTTACATCTTGAATGATCTGGGTGATCCGCTCGTTCTCCATCTTCATGCTGACACAGTTAACGACCATGCGGGCAGACAGAGGACATACCTCCTCCAGAACTGTAAGGCCGTTCTCCCGAAGCGTTGAACCGGTCTCGACGATATCCACGATGACCTCAGACAGGCCTACGATCGGAGCCAGTTC
>DBXX01000102.1:12019-14843 GCA_002309675.1 Lachnospiraceae bacterium UBA1201 | reverse complement strand
GCAGACCGGACACACGTTCGTGTTCGCCGCCTCGGCAAATGTATTTTTGCAGCGGCAGAAGATCTTCCGCCGGGTCGCCAGTTCGATGTGGACCTCCAGTCCCATCACGATCTCGTAATCATTCATCGGCAGGCCCTCCCTTCACACAGGGTGTAAACGGGGCTGCCAGCCGGTCCGCCGCCTCGAACATCGCGGCCTCCCGGCCCGCATTAGCCGTGACCATGATGCTGTGCGGGGCGTCGTCTCCCTCTGCCGGGACGGGCACGCTGATAGCGGGAAGGCCGCACAGGTTCGCGAGCACCGTCAGTTTATCCTGCTCGTAGCCGGCCAGAAAGGCCTCGCTGTCGCCCGCGAAATCTGCGCGCGGATATGGCCGCTTAAGCGTTTCCGACACGATCACGTCCACCTCGGCAAATGCTTCCTGCACCTGATCGTAGATGCGCCTGCGCACGCGCGCCGCCTGCTCGTACCAGTCGCGGTACGACTCCTGCCCCAAGACGAAACGGCCCATAAGAATGCGACGCTGCACCTCCGGCGAAAAGCCTTCCGTGCGCGTCATCTCGTACATCTGGTCCAGGGTCTCGTAGCCTTTCGCTCGAAAACCATAGCGCACGCCGTCATAGCGCGCCAGGTTCGAAGCCGCTTGCGCACACGCCAAAATATAATACGTCGCGACCGCATACTCGAGCATGGGAAGCTCGATATATCGGATCTCGTAGTTTTCACAAAATGTCGGGTTCTTACGAAGTACTGTTGCTGCCTCCGAATCCTCTCCGCCCAGCACGCCCACACGCAGCCGGCCGTCGTTTTCCTTCGTCGGAGGTTGAAAGTATTCCGATTCGCGCATGGATGCGTCCTGCGCATCGGAGCCTTCGATCACAAAGCAGATCTGCCGTGCTTCATGGACCGTGCGGGTGATCGGACCGATCCCGTCGAACGCGGATGCGTATGAGATCAGACCGTAGCGTGACACTGCTCCGTAAGCCGGCTTCAGGCCGACCACGCCGCACAGAGCCGCCGGCTGGCGGATCGAACCGCCGGTGTCCGAACCCAGGGCGAAATCCACCAGGCCCAAAGCGACCGCGGCGGCGCTGCCGCCCGACGATCCCCCGGCCGAAAGATCGGGATAGCGCGGGTTCTTCGTCGCCCCGAACGCTCCCGTGGTCGTGGTCTGCCCCATGGCAAATTCATCCATATTCGTCTTGCCGACGCAGATCGCGCCCGCCTCCTCGAGGCGCACGACCGCCGTTGCCGAATACGGCGATATATAGTTCTCCAAAATGTGCGAGGCCGCCGTGGTCCTCACACCTTCCACGCAGATATTGTCCTTCACCGCAAATACAAGCCCTGCCAGCGGGAAGCGCCTACGCACCTCCTCCTGCGACAGCCCCTGCGTCTCCCGGTCCAGTTTCTCAGCCATCGTAAGCGCACGCTCCTCGCAGACCGTCACGAACGAATGATAGGCCGGGTCAATGGCGCGGATCTTTGTGACTGCCTCCCGAACACGATCCACGGCAGTCAATTTTCCTTCAAATACGGCCCCGGTCCGTTCGCTAAATCCGGAGCCGATCGTCTTTATCTCCTGATCAAGCATCTTCCCCGGCCCCTCCTTTCGAATTTTCCGAAGGTCCGAGATCCAGCGTATACGGCACCTCAAAAAGCGCTCCCTGCATATGGGGCGCGCCCAGTTTTCTCACATCGACCGATCTCTCAGATGCATCCGCTTCGTCTGCCGAAGGCTCAGGCGAAGCTTCCGCCGAAAACGCTCCCTCATAAGGCAACGTATGCATCGGCTCCACCCCTTCAGTATCTACCTCCCGGATCTTCTCAAACAAAGCCAGCATCCTATCGATATCCGCCCGGATCACCTTATCCCTGTCTCTACTCCACTCCATAACAACCCTGCTTTCATCGAACGGAAAATGCCTCAGATCATATCCCGGCCGCCGTCGATCGCACTGAATAAAAAATGGCGTCGGTTTAAAAATCGACGCCATTCACATCAACATCAACCCATCTTTTTGATGCGGTTTAATGCCTCCACGGTATTTTCATAGCTGCCGAACGCCGTCAGTCGGAAATACCCTTCACCGCTCGGTCCGAAACCGGAACCCGGTGTGCCGACCACCTGCGCGTTCGCAAGCAGATAATCAAAGAAATCCCAGCTCGTCATGCCCTTCGGAGTACGCAGCCAGATGTACGGTGCATTGACCCCGCCGAAAACCTCGTAACCGGCCGACGTAAGGCTCTCGCGAATGACCTTCGCGTTGTTCATATAGTACTCGATCTGTGCGCGTGTCTGAGCACGACCAGCCTCGCTGTAGACCGCCTCACCGGCTCTCTGGATGATATACGGAGCGCCGTTGAACTTGGTTCCGCAACGTCTCGCCCACAGGCTGTTGAGGGCAGTTCCGTCAACCACCAACTCCTTCGGGATCACGGTGAAACCGAGACGTGTGCCGGTAAAACCCGCGTTCTTCGAGAAGCTGCGGATCTCGATCGCGCACTTCTTCGCGCCCTCGCACTCATAGATCGAGTGGGGAATGTTATCTTCATGAATGTATGCTTCGTATGCCGCATCGAAAACGATGATCGCCTTATGCGCGAGTGCGTAGTCGACCCATTTCTGCAACTGCTCCTTCGTAGCCGCTGCACCGGTCGGGTTGTTCGGGTAGCACAGGTAGATCACGTCCGCAGCCTCCTCGGGCAATGCGGGCACGAAGTTATTCTCCGCTACGCAGGGCATGTAGGTCACATTGCTCCAGCGCTCTTTTTCCTTAATGTAGTCACCGCAGCGTCCGGACATGGCGTTGGTGTCCACATA
>DBXX01000102.1:0-11906 GCA_002309675.1 Lachnospiraceae bacterium UBA1201 | reverse complement strand
GCCTTATAATCCTTATTCGCGATCTCGCTGCGCAGGAACTCGTAACCGAGGTCCGGAGCATAGCCGCGGAAGGTTGCAGCCTGGCCCATCTCATCAACAGCCGCATGCAGCGCCTCGATGACTGCGGGTGCCAGGGGCTGGGTAACGTCACCGATACCGAGGCTGATCACGTTCTTATCCGGATGCGCTGCCTTGTACTCGCGCGCCTTGCGGCCGACCGTCGAAAACAGGTAGCTGCCCGGCAACTTCAGGTAATTCTCATTTATCTTAAACATAGTTGATGCCTCCTTTGAAAAAACATGCATTTATTCTACTATAACTCTACGGAAAATGCAAGAACCTATATAGCGGGTTACCGGCATACTCCCGGATCGGCATGGCAAGGCTGCCCGGCCGTGTTGCGCATAATCAAAATATAAGCCACTTCAAAAGCAGATGCAGCGGATACCAAACATAGAAGAAATATTTGGAAAACACCGGGAAATGTCCCCGCTTTCCGCTGTAAAAAAACGTGATCACGATCCCGGCGCAATACATCGGAACCAGGTACCGCCAAAAATCCCTCATGCCGGGCAGCCCGCCGATCTCCATGATAATGGCAGCATATACCAAAAAGATGTACAGGCCGAACCGCAAAAGCGGCCGCCGGCGAAGCAGATCAAACAACAGAATAATGCAGATGCCGCTGACTCGCCACTCGGTTTTCAGCAGGTAGCTCACCCCCATGCATGCGGCAACCGCAAGCAGACGAAGCGGCAGCTTCCACGGTCCATGCAGGGCGATCAGTGCCATCAGCCCCAGAAACAGCGTCATCACCACGCTCCACTGCAAAAACAGAGACTGCCAGTTCAGGCCATCCGGACCGGCGAGTGCATGCGGGACCTGCGTGATCAGCGCGAACACGAACAGCCGCACCGCATATTTCTCTTTTGACTTGGTATAGTGATAACCCTCCGCTATGAAAAAGAAAAACACAGGCGGCGCAAAAAACTGGACCGCCAGCGCGATCTGCAGAAACGGTCTCACATGGATCCATTTATACAGATCAAATGCCCAGTGTCCCAGCGTCATGAGCACCAGCGCTATATATTTGAGCAGATCCCGGTTTATGATCTGTGTAGGGACCGTCCGCTCCCGCAGGCGTTGCTCCATCGCCGCCCACGAACCTTGATTATTTCTTTCTTCTTTCCTATCCACTTTTTGTTTCTCTCCCCACATCCGCCTATTCGATATCGTCATCGCCCAGCCTGTCCGTTCTCAGAAGGCGCCGCAGGATCTGCTCGCGATTATTGATAAACATCTCCGTCACCTGATAACTGTCCGTCTCCTCGTACGAGACCGGATGGACCGGTCCGTCATCAAACGACAGGATCTCCGCATCCGGCAGTCCCAGCAGGATCGGGGAATGCGTCACGATGATAAACTGCGAGCCCGACTGCACGCAGGACGCGATCTCCAGCAGTAATGTCAGCTGGCGCTGCGGGGACAGAGCCGCCTCAGGCTCATCCAGCAGATACACGCCGTCGGGGCCGAAATTGCTCTGCACCAGGGCCAGGAAGCTCTCTCCGTGCGACTTCTCGTGGTAGTGCTGCGGCACGCCGCCCAACCTGCTATATTCAGCCTCTGCCGTCGCCACATTGTAGAAGCTCTCGGCACGCAGAAAATACCCCCACTTCGCCTTCTTCGGTCCGCGGGCCACCCGCACCGCGTCATGCAGCTTTGAATGTGAGTCAAACGTCGAAAAACGGTAGTTTTTGCTTCCTCCCTCCGGATTGAACCCATAGGCCACGGCGAGCCCCTCCAGCATCGTTGACTTTCCGCTTCCGTTTTCACCGACGAAAAACGTCACCGGCGCATGCAGATCCAAACGCTCCAGCCCGGCGATGGCATTGATCGAGCGCAGATAACTGTCCGGATCGATCCGGTCCCAATCGATCTCGACGGATTTTATAAACAGTTCACTATGTTTTCGTTCCGAGTCAAATGACTTCATAAAAAAGACACCTCCGGCCTGTTTCTGTAGTTATCCTACCATGGCAGTCCTAAGGTGTCAATTCGGTTTGCTTTTTGTTCTATGGATCTTTCCTGTAGCAAACGATCCGCCTCCCCTGCTCCGGAGCGCAGAAACAACTTGAGCCGCCCAAAGGGCGGCCCAAGCTTATTTGGGATTTCGTTTACTTATCTGATGTGTTTTTTCCTGAACGAAATCACGCCGAGGATCGTCATAGCGAGGAGTACCAGGCCGGCGAGAATAGCTGCGATCCAAAGGATCAGCAAGTCGCTGTTATCGTCATCCGGCGTATTTTCCGGTGCTGTGGTAGGTGCCTCGGTGGGCTCTTCCGTGGTAGGCTCCGTAGGTGCGATCGTTGTCTCAGGTTCTTCGGTAGGCGCCTCCGTAGATGCCTCGGTAGGTGCTTCCGTAGTAGGCTCTGTAGGTGCTTCCGTGGTAGGCTCCGTAGGTGCCTCTGTAGGCGCTTCCGTAATAGGCTCGGTAGGTGCTTCCGTGGTAGGCTCCGTAGGTGCCTCTGTAGGTGCTTCTGTAGGAGGTTCTGTAGGAGGTACGGTAGGCACTTCTTCTTTGATCTTCTTAATGATTCTCAAAGTAACAGCGCACTCGCCATCCTTGAATACAACATTGATCGTATGATCTCCGACCGAAAGAGTTTCCAGATACGTAGGGGTAAATGCAAGAACTACACCACCCTTTGTAAAGGTGTAATCGGTTCCCTTGATCGCGTTCTCACCGTCAACAACGGCTTTCTCGAAGTTCGCGAAGCAGTCTGCATCATCATGTCTCTTCTTAATGCGGATCGTGGCTGAATTATTGCTCTCCTTCGTCCACTCTCTGTCGGATCCGTCATCATAGTAATCGCCCCGGATCACAACCTTCAACGTATCTCCGTAGAAGTCCGCATGCTCGCTGTCAGCCTTATACATGACTTTAACCGTATACTCGCCGGATTTGGTTCCGACTGCACGATCGCTCCATGTCTCTCCTCCGTCGATACTATACAGGATGGTGTATCCCTCCGGAATATCTTCCGGAGCCGAAACCAGATCCTGTTCACTTCCGTTTTCTTTCAGATCCTTCTTCGCCACAGGCTTCTGTCCATCTGTCAGTTCCGGAATAGGCTGGATCTCTTTCTCCCACTTTGCGTAAACCGTCGCGTCAGCGATAACCGGTTCTTCAAAGGTGTAAGGAACGCTAAGATCTTTATCGGCAAACCAGCCTTTGAAAACATATCTATTGCGCTTGGGATCATCGGGCTTAGTCACACGATCTCCGTATTCTGCCTTCTTTGCTTCCACCTCTGAACCTTCATTGGTCTCAAACGAGATGGTATAGACATTCTTGGTTTCGGTGAATACTGCCGTGTATGTTGCAGGGCCTTCCACTTCGGTGACCTCAGTATCCCAGCCGGCAAATGTATATGTGTATTCCACTGTCGACAGTTTCTGCGCATCCGCATGTGTAGGCATCGTGCCATACTCCACGGTCGTAACATCGATCACGCTTCCGTCATCCGACTTCCATGTGATCTCATAGCTGTTTTTGGTTCCCTCAAATACGGCGATGTAGGTCTCCGGGCCTGTAACTGCCTGCAGATCCTGGTTCCAGCCCTTAAAGGTGTAGGTAAATTCAGCCGTAGCCTCCTTCACCGGATCCGCATGCGTAGGCATCGTACCATACTCTACGGTTGTGACGTCGTAAACATTGCCCGCGTCATCCTTCCATGTGATCTCATAGCTTCTTCTGATCGAATTAAACTTCGCCGTATAGACTGCCGGACCACCGACTGCAGTAACCTTCTGATCCCAACCGGCGAATACATACTCATATTCCGGAGTTGCGTCCATCGTAGGATCATCACAGGTAGGAACGGTGCCGTACTCCCACATCTTGGTTCCGATCACACGGCCATCCTCATACTGCCATGTAACCGCATAACTACGGCGGATCGCTTTAAACTTCGCCTGATATTCCGCAGGACCGGATACCTTCTGGATCTCCGGATCCCAACCTTCGAACTCAAACGTGAATTCCGCCGTTTCCTCCTTCGTCAGATCCGCATGTACAGGCATGCTGTCGTACTCCACGATGGTGGATTCGATCTTATTACCATTCTCATCCTTCCAGACGATCTCGTAGCTATTGAGAGTTTCGGAGAACTGTGCGGTATACTCGGCATCACCGGTAACCGCCTTGATACTCGGTGACCAGCCCGAGAACGTGTACTCGAACTGCGGATCGGAAGCCTTCGTCGGTGCTTCATGCTGAGGGATCTTACCATATTCTACCGTCGTGGTGTCGATCTCTTCTCCGTTTTCGTTCTTCCACGTGATCTTATAACTGTTCTTTTTCTTCTCGAATTTTGCAACATATGTATCCGGTCCTGTAACCGCCTTTAAATCATGATCCCATCCCTTAAACGTATAGGTGAACTCGGCAGTAGCCTCCTTCTTGGGATCCTTATGTGTAGGAACCGTTCCATACTCTTCGCACGTGGTGTCGAGAACATTGCCCTCGTCATCCTTCCAGGTGATCTCATAACTCCTTCTGGTAGTTTTGAATTTCGCAGTGTAGACAGCCGGGCCGTCGACTTCCGTAACCTCCGGATCCCAGCCGGCAAAAACATAGTTAAATTCCGGCGTTGCCTCCATCTCAGGATCCTCACAGGATGGTACGGTGCCATACTCCCATGTTTTTGCGTCGATCACGAGACCGTTTTCATACTTCCAAATGATCTCATAGCTCTTTCTGGTCTCCAGAAACTTTGCCTGATATTCCGCAGGTCCGGTAACCTCTTTGAGCTCCGGTTCCCATCCTTCAAACTCATAGAAAAATTCTTTCGTTTCCTTATTGTTGAGATCCGGATGCATCGGCATACTCCCGTACTCTACAGTGGTGGTATCGATTATATTTCCGTTCTCATCCTTCCAGACTATCTCATGGCTGTTGACGGTCTCTGAGAACTGAGCCGTATACTCCGCCGCTCCGGTAACCGTCTTCAGGCTCGGAGACCAACCCGTGAATGTATACTCAAACTGCGGATCCGCCTTTTTAAATAATGCCTCGTGCTGCGGGATTTCACCGTATTCCACCGTAGTAACGTCGATTACTTCTCCGTTTTCATTCTTCCAAGTGATCTCATAGCTGTTCTTTGAAGCGGTAAACTGGGCGGTATAAACAGCAGGGCCGTCAACAGCAGAAAGCTCTTTGCCCCATCCGATAAAGGTGTAGGTATACTCATCCGTAGCCTGCTTCTTTGGAACTTCATGGGAAGGCACGATTCCGTATCCCACCTCTGTGACATCGATCACACTGCCATCCTCATACTGCCAGGTAATCTCATAGGGTCTCGGAATCTCCCGGAAGCTGGCTTTATAGGTCGCATTTCCCGTGACCGCCACCGGTGTCTCCTCCCATCCTTCAAAAATATAGCATTTTTCCTTTGTGGAAAGCTTTTCAGGAGGCTCGTGAGACGGTACTGTTCCGTATTCCACACTCGTGACATCAAACTGACTGCCGTCCTCATCCAGCCAGGTGATTTCATAGCTTCTTCTGGTTTCTTCAAATACTGCATTGAAAGTCGTATCTTCGGTGAGCTGTTTGAATTCCTTATCCCAGCCAATGAAGGTATAATCATACTCCTTACCGGATTTCTTTTCCGGTTTTTCTCCCTTGTATTCCGGAATATCTCCCTCATAAAATGTGTCCGTTCCAATCAGATTATCATCGGAAAACCAGCTGACCTCGATCTTCTTGCGCTTCTCCCAGCAGCCGGCCAATGTTACATTTCCGTACGTACCATAGATATTTGTACCCGCATCATATTTTTCGTTAAGCTTCCATGTACCGCCACCATTGGTTACGATCCAGTACTTAAAGATGTACCCTTTCCTCTCAGGCGGCGTAAGCCTAAACTCCGTAGTTGTTTTATAAGCGATTCTTCTGTAGACCGGACTGCCTTCAAAGGAATCCAGATTAATAATCAATTCAAATACCTTAGGCTCCCACATGGCATAAACAATCGCATCCCTCTTGATAACGTAGGGGTCATCCGCTTCGTAAGTGTCCCCTATGCCGCGCGGATCCGTATTCCAGCTCAGAAGTGTATAGGCTTCCTGATTGTAAGGATCGCCGCCGAGTGTGATCGTACTGCGGTTGTCGCCTGTTTTTGCAACTTTATCAACAATACTGGGTATGGTATTCGGATGCAGTGTGATCCGCGGCTTACGTACATCCTTATCAGGATCTTTGTAAAGCAAGGAAAATTCTGAAAGCTGGAAAACATTTCCGGATTTCACTCCTGTAAAAGTGATCCTGAAATCACAGTAGTCATATGTATTGTCCAGCTTTTTGTAAACCCGGGCCTGGTTTTTGGCCGGCAATGTCTCGTCATCCGTCACTTCATCCAGCACTACCCATCTTTCATCCCGACTTTTTCCTTCCAGCTTCCATCCCTTCGGATTGAAGCCGGAATACATTTCCGTATTATCCCCGGTAACCAGACAATATCCACCGACTCTTACATAATCCTTTGTGGCAAATTCCAGACTCCATGACCCGCCATCAGCCGGAACCGCCACGCCCCACTTCGTATTGACATCTCCGTCAAGCAACATGTCATAAGTTTGTCCCGAAACACCTCTATCCCTCGCATTCTCCGGCTCAAACGGGATGTAACCATGATATTCATATCCCTCGATCCACTGCGCATACAGTGTGGTCTGAGCAGGAACCTCATCACCGGCCGCATAAGATACTCCGCTTCCATCCGGTTCATCATTCCATCCATTTAAGAGATGTCCATCCCAGATGAGCTCGATATCCCCGAGAACCATGTTCCCCCGGATCCCCCAGACGGTCTGTTCTTCTTCGGTCCCGTCGTTGTAGGAAAGAGTGATATAATCGCTCATGCTGCGAGGCAGCGGGTGATCCGCGCCCATGACCCAGTGATGATTGGCATCATAACCGACATCCCAGCCGCTGAAGCTTTCCGGCTTGCGGAAACTTTCCACATCCAGCATCCCACAGGAATCCACGTTGCTCTGACTGCTGTCCCAGTTGCGGCCGACAAATCTTCCCGCACTTCCGATCGACGTATAACACTCGGCTATAGCGTGCGGATTCCGCGCCTCACCGGTGATCGTCCCGGTATATCCGCTGGGACATACGATAGAATCTGCCGGACCATAATGGAAGCAATGATAGATTTCGGAATCCTTATCATTCTGCGAACCCACAACACCACCGGCATAGCCCTTTAATGTGCTTACGTAACCAGCATGTCCACTCTCGATGATCCTGCCGCGTCCTGACAGAAGTCCGACCACACCACCGACATAGCCATCATAACCATGCGTACAATATACATTACCAAAGAAGAAACAATTATCGATAGCGCCGGCACAGTTTCCCGCAATACCGCCGACATAACGGCCGGAACTATTGACTATACCATATACTGTCAAATCCCTGATGTTTCCGCGACATCTGCCAAAGAGACCGCCGTATTCGGGTGTGCTGACCGAAAGTCCCTTAATAATGTGGTTTCCACCGTAAAAATATCCATCAAACGGATGACTCTCGGTACCGATCGGTTCCCAATACAGGTCACTGTCTCCACTGAGATCCAGGTCTGCACAAAGATACACAGTCTCACTCTGATAATTGTATCCGTCGTTAACAGTGTCGCGAAACGCCTTGAAATCCTCAAGATTATATATTCTAGCGAGATGAGGCGTCTGATAACCTGTTCCGCCGCTTCCGCTGTTCTCTTCATCTGCACCCCTGCCGCCGGCGGGTGAAATGTCATAGTTGTTCCGAAGTTCCGGAACGTTTCCGTAAATGACCCATACCTTGTGGAAATCCCAATTTCTGAAATTGGATTCCTCTTCAAACATGTCTTCTATACGATAATACCCATATCCTTCCCCGGAATAATCAGCCGCATCAGTTCTATTGCTACCCAGCGCTCTGTTGGCGCAACGAGGCCACCAGTAACAATCCTCGAATTCCAGCCAGGATGCAACTAATATCGCTCCATAGAATCCTCCCACATTGCCATTTTCTCTCTCACAATCAATTCCATTTCCCGATGCTTTGACATAACATCTTGTCAGATAGTTATCCTCATCAAATATGCCGACAAGACCTCCGACACGATCTTCTCCATAGACGGATCCTCGGTTGTAGCTGTCCGAAATCCCTGTCTCTATGGCATAGCCTACAATTCCTCCAACTCCCAGGTCCTCAGATCTAATATAGCCTGTATTACCACATTTCTTGACCGTCACATTCAAGCCATAGCCTATAATACCGCCGATTTTATCGTCTTTGGCCGAGATGGTTTCTGTATTTTCACACTCCAGAATACCGATATAGGCAGCTCTTCCGATAATACCACCTGTGTTCGATCCACTGTTGCTGATCTCACCCTCATTCCGACACTGTTTGATCTCGCCCTGATTCATGTCTACTGGTACGGTATTAAGACCAATGATTCCACCGACATTTTTCAGTGTTCCTTCTATGCTGCCCTCATTCCGGCATTTCAGGATATAGACGGCACTGCCGCTTCCTACGATTCCGCCGACATTTTGTTCACCCTCAATATTGCCGATGTTCACGCAGTTTTCAACGCAGTTCTTTTCACTCTGCATAACTCCGACAATGCCACCGACATTGCTACCGCCACTGACATCGCTCTCAGCAGATATCGTGCCCTTGTTGACACATCCCAGCACATTTGCCTCGCACAATCCGCTGATTCCGCCGACCTTATCGCTACCGGTTATCTTGCCCTCGTTCGTGCAATCTGCAATATTGTTGATCTCATAACTGCCATCCTGCTGCTTTACTGACAAAACTACCATTCCGGCAATACCGCCGCTCATAATTTTACCCGATACTGTCCCGTCATTAAAACAATTTTTTATGTCGCCGGAATTGTCTGAAGATCCCACAATACCGCCTGTGCTCGTGGTTCCTGTTACCGTACCGTGATTGGTAGCATAGTCAAGGCTTCCGTAGTTTTTGAATTGACCTGCAATACCGCCCACATAGCCGGAACCGGCAACTACCCCTCTGTTTATACATTCCGTCAACGAGCAATACAAACCGTCACCGACGATACCGCCGACATAACTATTCACTCCGGAAACAGTACCATTGTTGGTACAATAGGAAATATTGCAGTCTACCCCGTTGTTATTCCCATGACATTCACCGACAATACCACCGCTTCTGTCCTTTCCGCCATTGACATCGCCTTCATTGACGCAGAACGAAATATCTGCTTCATTGCACAAGCCTGCAATACCACCGGCTACATCTGTACCTGTCAATACTTTCGCCTTATTCGTACACCTCTCGATCGAAGCACTTGCGCAGCCCGCAATACCGCCGGCACAGTTACCGGCAGCCTCTACGGTATAACCGCCGTTATTGAGACAATCCTGAATCTCTGCATTCGAAATGCCGGCAATTCCACCCACATACTTATCACCGCTGATATTTGCAGCATTTGTGCAGAAAGTAATATCATCTCCGGATTCTCCGGCAATACCGCCCACCTGATCTGCGCCTGTAACACTGCCGCCATTATAACAGTTGTTGATCTGACCGCCATTGTAGCCGGCGATTCCGCCGACTGTATCATTACCCGAAACCGACACCGATGAACTGCAACCCTGTATTCTGCCCAGGTTCTCACCGGCGATACCGCCGACAAAATCCTTGCCGGAGACAGAACCGCTCACGGAGAGTCTTTCAATCTGACCTTCATTTACACCGAACAGTCCGATTGTTTCTCCTTCATTTTCATTGATATATAACCCGCTGATCTCTTTTAATTCACCGGAAAAAGAGCCTTCGAAAGAATGGTTCTTATTACCGATAGGCACCCAGCTTCCGATATTTTCCCCGCAAACCTCCGAAAGATTCAGGTTGTTTACGAGCAGAAAATACACGTCCTTGCAGGGATCACCTCCATTTACACGGGCCTGCAACGCCTGAAGGTCCGCAACATCCTGAATAAGGTAAGGCTCTTCGGCAGTACCTTTTCCGGCCCAAATACCATCCTTTGCCTCTGCTGTCTGTCCCAACAGGCAGATCATCAAAGAAAAGAGAACCAACCAGGCTTTAAATAACCCGCTGATCCTCAAGGTCTTGAAACTCTTAGTGCGTTGTTTCGTTTCTTTCATATTTTAGTTCCTCCATGTATATAACCGTAACACTTAACCATTACTGACTGCTGCCCAGCTCCGATTAGTGGACTTGAACAATTATCGATCTTTTAAGAACAATCCTAAAACATCTTGCAATATTATAGCACGCCTTCATCTAAAACACCAACTATTTCGGAAGCAAATGCGCAAATTCTCAAAAAAAATAGTCGTAGTGAGTCGGCAGGGCTTCCCCCCTCTAACTATCGGACTTAGTATATCATGTAAATGCAGTCAAATCCGTAATCTTTCAAAATTGTAAACTTGAAAAAAATGGGAGCATCCGATGTCGATGCTCCCAATAATAGGATCAGAAAAAACTAAACTTCCAAGATATCATCCAGGCACTGGATCTTCACCGAAGCGGTCGAAACGACGATGACTTCGTCGCCGGGCTCAATGGTGCTTTTGCCGTTGGGGATGTGGACCACGCCGTCGCGGATGATGGTCGCGATCAAAATACCGCGATGGATCTTGAAATCCGGGTCCATGAACTGAATGCCGAATTTTGAAAATTGATCCGCTGCCAGTTCCAGCACTTCGACCTGATTATCCGCCATGCGATAGAGCTTCTGGATCTGCTCTGCATGCTCGGTATTATTCAGGACACGGATGTAACGCAGGATGCTGTTCGCGCTGATGACGTACGGAGAGACCGTATTGTCCAGTTCTACGCCGCGCAGGACAGACGCATAGCTGACATTCAGGACCTTTGTGATGATCTTCGGAACGCCCAGAGACCACGCGAACATGGAAACGACCAGATTACGGTCGTCCGCACCGGTGAGGGAAACGCAGGCGTCGCACTTCGCGAGGCCCTCCTCCGCCAGGATCTTCTCTTCGATACCGTCGCCGTAAGCGATGGACACGTCGGGAAGCAAGCGCGCCAATTCCAGACACCGTTCCTTATCGAACTCCACGATCTTAAGTTTCATTTCGGATCTCTGAAGCAGTTCACCCAGATAGAGGCCAATGCTTCCGCAGCCCACCATCATGACACGCTTTACCGTACGCTGCACGACTTTCAGCTGCTCCAGGAGTTTCTCCATCTGCTGCGACTGCGCCAGGATACTGATCTTATCGCCCGGCTGCAGAACGAAATCGCCACGCGGCACGAACGCTTTTTTATCGCGGGTGACCGTTGCTACCAGCATGGAGATGCCAAATTTCCTATGTACATCGATGAGGGACAGGCCCGCCATCGGATGATGTTCTGTGATATTCTGCTCTGCGAGGAGCACGTTACCGTCCATGAAGGACTGTACATTGACCGCCATGGGCATCTGCAAAAGGCGCTGGATCTCCTTCGCCACATCGAGCTCCGGATTGATGATATGGTCAATACCGACCTTCTCCCGAAAGACATCGGCGTCCTCCAGATACTCGCGACCACGCACACGCGCGACCGTATGACCTGCGCCGAGTTCTTTTGCGATCATGCAGGCCATGATATTGGCTTCGTCGGAAGAAGTGATCGCGAGGAACACATCCACTGCCTCCATTCCGACCTTCATTAACACGCTGTAGCTGGCACCGCTGCCGCATATACCGTTCACATCATATTTATCCGTAATGGACTCGACGATGCGGGGTTTCGTATCGATCACGGTGATCTCGTGATGCTCTTCTGCCAAAAACCTGATCAAACAGGAGCCGATGCCGCCGGCGCCTACGAT
>DBXX01000010.1 GCA_002309675.1 Lachnospiraceae bacterium UBA1201 | reverse complement strand
CATGGATGGGCTCTGGATGGGATGCAAGAACAACCAAACATGTTGTTTTTCATGGCTTTGGTGGTCGCCAGTGACGTAGATAGGCATCGAGGTGGAAGGAAAAGCAACCGCGATCGTCGTTTTATGAAGTTTTGGTGGCCGGGAGGTGGGCTTCCTCCCGGCTATATTCTTATATACTTACTTCTTGTTTTGTGTTATATTATAAGTGATGGTTTGTTTCGAAAAAAATGAGGGAATATGTATATGAAGAACCCGTGGGAAGAGATCGATCTGGAAGTCTATGAAAATCATATGCAGCTGGATTCGGTGAGGCAGTTGCAGGCGATGAATTCGATCATGAGATCGCAGTTTGAGGCTTATCCGGTTTGTAGTGCGATGGTTTTGGGCGTGGCCGGCGGGAACGGTCTGGAGCATGTTCGGAAAGAGAAGTATCAAACCGTCTACGGTGTGGATATCAATGAAGACTATCTGCAAAAGGTGGAGGAGCGGTATGCGGACATCTCGGATGTTCTGCATTGTGTTCGGCTGGATCTGGTCCAGGAGGCGGACCGACTGCCGCAGGTGCAGCTGGTGATCGCGAATCTCCTGATCGAGTACATTGGATATGAAGCATTTCAGGAGGCGATCCGAAATATATCTCCGGAGTACGTTTCCTGTGTGATCCAGATCAATACTGACGAGAAAAACTGGGTCTCCGACTCACCGTATATCCATGCTTTTGACGGACTGGATGCAGTCCATCATCAAATGAACTCGGCGGAACTTACCTCTGCCATGCATGCGATCGGATATGATATGCTCCTGCAGGAATCAAACGACCTGCCCAACGGGAAGGCGCTGGTGCGTCTGGATTTTAAGAAAAGAGGGATTATGAAAGAGTCACCTCGCTTCAAAGCCGTCATCTTTGATCTGTTTGAGACGCTGATCACAGAATGGGGGCACGAGAAATATACCAAGCGGAAAATGTGTGCGGATCTGGGCGTTGATAAGGACTGCTTCGACCCGTTCTGGAATGAGAAGGGTGAGGACCGCTACCTTGGAAAGATCGATTTTGAAGGATCGATCCTCTATGCGGGAAGCCGGATGGGTGTAGAGATCGATGCCGAAACCCTGGCCCTGGTACTCAGGAAAAGAATGGCCGCAAAAGCTACTAGCTTTGATCATATATTGCCCGAGGTATTTGATATGCTCAATGCGCTACGGGAACGGGGGCTGAAGACGGCGATCGTAAGTAACTGCTCTTCGGAAGAAGTACAGGTGCTTCGGGAGTCGGAACTGTACCGATACTTTGATGAGGTGATCCTTTCTTACGAGGTTGGTATGAAGAAGCCGGACCTTCCGATCTACGAGGAAGCGGTGAGCCGATTGGGCGTGAAGGCGGAAGATTGTCTCTTCGTGGGAGACGGTGGAAGCGATGAACTTCCGGGAGCGAGAAACGCCGGGATGACGGCGCTTCAGGCGAAATGGTACACGAACCAATTCCCGCAAAAACGCGAGACGATCGGAGATTTTCCGGTGGCAGAGGAACCGCTGGAAGTGCTGAAACTGCTAGCTTGAACCTTGCACGAATGCTGTAAAACCACGAATAACCGTGATGTTATGCAGTCCAACCATCGCAGAATGAAAACGGTGGCTGTACGCCGATGGAGGCACATAAAAAGGAGATAGAGGAAAATGCGAGATATCATCATAAAGAATGTAAAGGATCCGGGCTACGAGGTGAAAAACCTGAACCAGATCTACGATCCGGCTGGGGAGCATAAACGGTCTTACGAGTTTTCGAAGAACGAGGTGTATTCACCATACAGAAACGGTGAAGGGCAGCTGACCGTGAATTTCTACACGCTGCTGCCGGGGAAGAGCAACTACCCCTATCATCAGCATTTTGGGAAGGAAGAAGCCTTTTATATTATTTCCGGCGAGGCCGTCCTGAAGACACCGAAGGGAGATGTCACAGTCCACGAAGGAGACGTGATCGTGGTCCCGCCGAACGAGAACGGTGGACATCGGTTGACGAACGAGTCGGATGCACCCGTGGTCTATTTGGATATCGACACCTATAGCCCATCGGATGTGATCGTCTATCCGGATTCGGGCAATGTTCGCTTCCTGGCAGGGGGCATGCAGAAGTCTTTCAAACTCGACTCGGAAGTGAACTATTTGGATGGGGAGTAAATCATGATACTGTCATTACAAGGGTGCATGGCGGTCGGAAAAACGACCGCGGTGAGATATATTCAGGAGCATGCGCCATATATTCATATCAGTTATGAGATCAATACAGACGTTATCGAAGAGATCAAACGTCGCGACCCGGTCACGTAACTTCTTTGAGCATCATTTAACGCACATGATGCCGCTGAAGCGGGCGTGGTTTCGTGAGAAGGATAATGTAGATTGGCTGACGGTCGACGATCTGTCCAGGGAGGAAGTCGGACGAAAAGTAAAAGAATGGTGTGACACCATGATACAGAAGGAAAACCATATTTGAGGGGAGAACCGTATGCAAATCGTAATGGAGCCGATCGGCTATGTCAGAAACACTGTGACGGAACGAAAAGATGTGGCGTGGGGAGAGGATACCTCGACTATAGTTCTGGAAGAATCGTACATCTCGGGCTTAAAGGGATTAGAAGATTTCTCTCACGTGATCATCTTGTATTATCTGGATAAAGCGAAATATGTAAAAGAGAAGCATCTTCAGCGGAGACCGCAAAACCGAGAAGACATGCCGCTTGTAGGTATTTTCTCGCAGCGCGGGAAGGACAGACCGAACCAGATCGGTATGACCTCGGTTGAGATCGTATCGGTTTCGGATGATAGGATCGTTGTAAAAGGTCTCGATGCGATCGATGGCACGCCGGTATTGGACATCAAGCCATACTATCCGGTATATGATAAAAAGGATGCGTCGGTCCCTGAATGGGTCGAGCGTCTGATGGAGCATTATTTCTAGCAATTCGACGCGGACGTTAGAAGAGATAGTTCAAATGCGGAAAATGAGAGGTAGAGTATGAGCGGGATTTTCAGTGTTGCGGACCGACAGGAAGTTTTTGAGTACATCCTGTCCATAACAAAAGAATGCGAGAAGATCATTGCCCTGTGCCAGGTGGGTTCCGGCGCAAAGGGGTATCACGACGAAAAATCGGACCTGGATTTTGTCATTGCCCTGGATAAGAACGAGTCTATGCCCGAAGTCATGGAGTATATGAATCAGAAGATCACAGCGAGATATGCACTGACCTACTTCAAGCAAATGCCGGAGAGAAGGCTCCAATGCTACGTTCTGGAGAATCTGCTGGAGATCGATCTGGGCTTCGGAGGTTATGAAGGCGCTGCGGCGTGGAAGCCTGCGTTTAAAGTGCTTTTCGACCATTCCGGCGTCGTAGAAGAGAAAATGATCCGCTCTCGGGAGTGGATGGATGACAACATCTTCGGAAATAAAACGAAGAAAGATATTGAGACGATCGTTGACAGTTTCTGGGCACGATTGATGCACGCGGCCGTTGCCATTTACCGCGGAAACACCTTCCGTGCGATGGGTGAATTGGAGTTCGTACGCAGACAGTATCTAGATCTGATCGGCGACCGTTATCGCCTGGAGAGCGCGGTGAACCGCGAACTCGACCGACTGCCGGAGGAAGAAAAGAACGCGATACGAAGCACGTTCGTCACCGGTGAAAGCAAAGAGGAACTGGTCAATGCCCTCCTGAACCTGACGGATAGGATCTATCGGGAACTGGAAGGCCAGGACATCCCTGTCTCACAGGAAATGCTGCTGGAGTACTTTAAGGAATGTGAATGCCGGAGATCATGAACCGGCCTTTTAGGAGACTAAAGGACATGAGAAAGATCATTATTATTCTGGTCAATGTGATCATTATTGCCTCCATATTGAGCTTCGTTGTGATCTACTCCGGGCACGAAAGTAAGGAGTCTTACAAGAGGCAGATCGAACACTTCGAAAACACCACGGTCACATTGGAACGGGTGACAGAAAATTACCTGGAAGGTGAGCAGAGGGTCTGCGATGTATGGGCGCACTATATCAACAATAAGAGCATGACGATAGAAGAGGCGACCGAATACATCCGTGTTTCGCATGCACTGCCGAAGGCTTCGGCGCATCTGATCTTTATCGACACGCTCACAGGCCTCTCTACACGTCCGAAACAGGGCACGACCGATGATTATGCGGTCGCCTATACTCGGCTGGACCTTTTGGAGGATGTGAGCTGGATCGACGATATCGGAAAGTCGATCAATGTTTCCCGCGCCTATACCAACCCGATGAACGGAGAGCAATCCCTGGCGTTCTGCAATAAGGTCATGCTGAAGGATACGAAAGACGGGACAATGAAAGCCGCGATTCTTCTGCGCGTGATCCCGATCTCGGAACTGGAGCAGAAATGGGTGTTCCCGCAGGAAGAGTTCGTGAATGCGGAACTCTCCATGATCGACAGCGACGGCGATTATATCCTCAAAGGATACAGTTTTAAGAACTCTGATTTTTTCGAATTCTACAAATCGTATAATACTTCGGATCCGGTGTCCTCGAAGGAATTGTTCGACCGGATCACTACCTCGACCGGTTCCATTTCGATGACGGATTCGCATGGACAGGAGTGCATCCTGGCCTATACGCCTGTCTCGGCATCGGCCGGATGGACCATGCTGGGCTTCATCCCGGCGAAGGATCTACATGTGGACATTGAAAACATGCTGCTGGTCGTTGTCGTTTCTGCCGGCCTGATGCTGTTGTTTATCTGTGACCTGATCCACATGCTGTATTTGAACAAACGTTTCCAGATCATAGCGAAAGAAGCGGAATCCGCGAATAAAGCGAAGACGGATTTCCTTTCCACGATGTCCCATGATATCCGTACGCCTATGAATGCCATCATTGGCCTGACGACGATCGCCGAGAGAAACCTCTCCGACGCAGAGATGACGAA
This sequence comes from Lachnospiraceae bacterium UBA1201, assembly GCA_002309675.1. Classification (GTDB taxonomy): domain Bacteria; phylum Bacillota; class Clostridia; order Lachnospirales; family Lachnospiraceae; genus UBA1201. The sequence continues at coordinate 1,874 of DBXX01000010.1, read as the reverse complement.
GGAAAACCTCCGAAAGATCAGTCTGGCCGGAAATCATTTGCTGACACTGATCAATGATATCCTGGATATATCGAAGGTGGAAAGCGGAAAATTGAATTTGAGTCCTTTGACATTTTCCATTGTGGACACGGTCGAGAACCTGATCAATATCTCGCAGCCGATGATCAAAGAAAAGAATATCGAATTCAGTTTTCATATCAACCGGATGGAGAAGGAGTATCTGTACGCCGACCAGCTTCGGCTCAACCAGATATTTATCAATATCCTTTCCAATGCCATCAAATACACGGAGCCCGGCGGGAGCGTCTGCGTAGATATGCGCGAGGAGGAAAGTTCCGTACCCGGCTGCATAAAGATGACCTATGTGGTGGCCGATACAGGCATCGGCATGAGTGAGGAATACATGCAGACCATGTATCAGCCATTCTCGCGTCAGGTCGACAGCCGTGTAAACAGTATTCAGGGGACCGGTCTGGGCCTGGCCATTACGAAGCAGATGGTCGAACTGTTCGGCGGAACGATCGATTGCCAGAGCGAGCCGGGGAAGGGAACGACCTTTACGGTCGTTCTGGACATTCCCGTGGCCGATCGGCAGCGGGACGATATGCAGCTGGATCCCATGGACATCCTGGTTGTGGATGATGATGAGACCGTGCTTCAGACCGCGGTGGATTCCATTTCTTCTCTGGGCGCTACTGCGGAGCAGGCGGAAAGCGGAGTGGAGGCGCTCGGCATGATCGAGCACAGGCACCACAACGGACGGGATTACGATGTTGTCATCGTAGACTGGAAAATGCCGGAGATGGATGGCGTCGAGATCATCAAACAGATCCGCGCAGAGATCGGCCCCGATATCCCAATCCTGCTTATTTCCGCCTATGACTGGTCGGATGTGGAAGATAAAGCAAAAGAGGCGGGCGCGAACGGCTTCGTCAGCAAACCATTGTTTCGCTCCACGCTCTATGATAAAATCAACGCTCTGATGGGAAGAGAATCCAGATCCCAGGAGCCGGAAGAAGACTATTCCGATCTGCATGGGATGCGCATTCTCGTGGCAGAGGACAATGATATCAACTGGGAGATCATTTCCGCCATGCTGGGCATGTTCGGGATCACCGCTGACCGTGCGGAGAACGGACGCGTATGTGTGGATATCATGCGTGAGGCGACCGAAGATCAGTACCAGCTGATCTTTATGGACATACAGATGCCGGAGATGAACGGACTGGATGCGACTCGGGCGATCCGAAGTTTCGAAAATCCAGGGGTTGCTTCCATTCCGATCGTAGCGATGACAGCCGACGCATTTTCCGAGAATGTCACGGAATGTCTGAACGCAGGAATGAATGGCCATATCGCAAAGCCTGTGGATATCAAATTGGTCATTAAGGAGATCCGAAGGATCCGAGAAAGAAGGGGATGAATTTATGAAGAGGATGGTGTGTGTATTTCTGACGTTGGTTATGCTTCTGAGCCTTACCGCATGTGGAGGAAAGAAGCCGGGAGAAAAAGCGGGGCAGGGGTTTAAGCCCTCGCTGGATACTTCTACCCGCAGCCGCGTTGTGGTTGCCGGCGGTTACGACAATTTTGAGGCATTGGAGGCCGAATTTAACCGTTTTAACGAGTATTATCCAAACGTAGAACTGGTGTACACGAAGGTCGATGACTACAATAACATGATCGGCATGGTCCTGAACGGAAATGATGCTCCGGACATCTATGTCAACTATTCCTGGATGTACGGACGCGAGCAGTACAAATCGTCGATCGACCATGCGGAGAACCTGGCGGATCCTGCGCTGGGCCTGGACGTTAATTGTATCCGCAGCAATATCGTTTTGAAGACGGGCGATGGTACGCTTCCGATGGTCCCG